>WYBJ01000160.1 GCA_011525945.1 Burkholderiaceae bacterium
TCGCCAGGTGTCCAACCTGGCTGCGGTTCGCTTCGCGTCTGGCGTCGATTTCGACACTTTTGCCACTCGTGGCGTCGCGAGCATCAAGAACATTGTTGCAACGACTTCTGACTCGGGACACTAGCCCGGTTCGAGGCCATCCATTCGACCCGAAGTCGGTCGTTCCGGCCGCTTGCTTGCCGGGATTGATCGCGCACGGCGGGCAAGCGGGCAAGCGTCGCGCCCGATCGCCCGTCGTGGATTTCTGCCTCCTATCCCGCACTCATCTTGCTCTTGACGCAATCGCTGACGAACTCTTTGCGCTCTTTGCCCGTCAATCCCTTCTCGGCCGCAGCGCTGCCGCATTCCTTGGCCGCGGTGCGAGCGGCGGGATTGCGCAGGCACTCGCTCATGTATTCCTTGCGCGCGTCGCCTTTGAGCCCCCTGTCCTTTGCGTCCGCGCTGCATTGGCTCATGCGCATGGTTTGAGGTTTGGCTCCGGGGCCTTCCGCAGCGAAGGCGTCATGACCGGTCGCGAGGAGGAGGGCGCAGGCAGCGATGACGAACGATTTCATGTCGTGCTCCTTTCGTGGTTGGGTGGGATGCCGCAGGCGCCGATTCGGATCCGAACGATGGTGTATTCGCCTCGGCGCGCACGCATCGCTGCCATTGCAGCAGAGCGCGCATGTGCGCTGAATAGAGAGGAAGCACTAGCTGCCGGACTAGAACGGTGACGCCGATGCGCTGAGCCGTCCGGCGAGCCGCGGCTTCGATCGGTTCATTTCCCGACGCCAGAAGCGCGCGGCATGGGCGCGAGCGGCTTGCCAGTGGCTTCGCGGATCATCAATAATCGACGCACGACCGGGAGCACAAGCATGAAAATCGTCGCCATCCGCGAAGCGGCAGTGCCGCTCGCATCGGCCATCCGCAATGCCTACATCGACTTCAGCCTCATGACCGCGAGCATCGTCGCGCTCATCACCGACGTTGTTCGCGACGGCAAGCCCGTGGTCGGTTTCGGCTTCAATTCGAACGGCCGTTATGACCAGAGCTGCCTGCTGCGCAGCCGCTTCATTCCGCGGCTCATGAGCGCCGAGCCGGCAGCGCTGATCGATGAGCGCCGCGACAACCTCGATCCGCACAAGGCCTGGCAGCGGCTCATGATCAACGAGAAACCGGGCGGACACGGCGAGCGCTCGGTAGCCGTGGGCGTGCTCGACATGGCGCTCTGGGATGCGGTCGCCAAGATCGAGGGCAAACCCTTGTACCGGCTGCTCGCCGAGCGCTATCGCAACGGTGCGTGCGATGCGAGCGTGTTCGTCTATGCTGCCGGGGGCTACTATTATCCGGGTAAGGATGTCTCGGCGCTCAAGGATGAGATGCGCCGCTACCTCGATCTCGGCTACCGCGTGGTGAAGATGAAGATCGGCGGCGAGAGCCTGGAGGACGATCTGCGCCGAATCGAGGCGGTGCTCGGCGTGGTCGGATCGGGCGAGCGCCTGGCCGTGGACGCGAACGGCCGCTTCGATCTCGATACTGCCCTACGCTATGGGCACGCGCTCGCCCCGTACCGGCTTTTCTGGTACGAGGAGCCGGGCGATCCGCTCGATTACCGCCTGCATGCCGAGCTCTCGCAGCACTACGAGGGGCCGCTCGCGACCGGCGAGAATCTCTTTTCGATGCAGGATGCGCGCAATCTCGTGCGCTACGGCGGCATGCGCCCCGAGTGCGACTGGCTGCAGTTCGATTGCGCGTTGTCGTACGGACTGGTGGAGTACCTGCGCACACTCGCGATGCTGAGCGAGCACGGCTGGTCGGCGCGGCGGGTGATCCCGCACGGCGGCCACCAGATGTCGCTCAACGTCGCGGCCGGGCTGGGGCTGGGCGGGAACGAGTCGTATCCGGGCGTGTTTCAGCCCTTCGGCGGCTTCGCCGACGGTATCCCGGTGCAAGACGGTCGTGTGCAGCTTCCCGATCTGCCCGGAATCGGCTTCGAGGCGAAGAGCGAGCTGTACCGGGTGCTGTCGCAGCTCGTTGCGGATTGAAACGGCGCGCGACCGCCCGGACCATGCGCTTCGAAATCGACTTCGACGGGCTGCCCGCGATCGAACGCATTTAACCGAGCCGAGCACGAGAAGTGCTTGGCATACCCAATAGCTACCGTATAAAGTTCGCTACTACATCGACAGGAGAACACGTATGACGCAAAGCGTCGGATTCCACGAGAACGAGGATCTGCTCGATCCGCAAACGCGCGACCGGCATCGCGCGATCGCCTCGCTCAACGAGGAAATGGAGGCCGTTGACTGGTACGATCAGCGCGTGCAGGCGGCGCACGACGACGAGTTGCGTGCGATCCTCGCCCACAACCGGGACGAGGAAAAAGAGCACGCAGCGATGGTGCTCGAATGGTTGCGCCGGCACGACGCCAAGCTCGATGAGCAACTGCGCAACTATCTCTTCCAGCAGAAGTCGCCGATCGATCGCGAGCACGAGCTGGAACAAGCGCCGGGTGCAGCCGATGCCGGCGATGGCTCGCTCGGCATCGGCAGCTTGCGCGAGGAGGCGGTGCGATGAATCACCTTCTGCGCGAGCTTGCACCCATCACGTCCGAGGCCTGGGTACAGATCGATGACGAAGCAAGACGCACGCTCAAGCTCATGCTCGCGGCGCGCCGGCTGGTCGACTTCAACGGCCCGCTCGGCTGGGATGTTTCGGCGCTGAGCGACGGGCGGGCCGAAGATCTGGCGCAGTCGATCGAAAAAGGCGTCGAGGGACGCCTGCGCAAGACGCGAGCGCTGGTGGAATTGCGCGTGCCGTTCGAGCTTTCGCGCCAGGAGCTCGACGCGATCGGTCGCGGCGCGCGGGACTGCGACCTGGATGCGGTGCGTCTGGCGGCTCGTTCTGCTGCCATCGCCGAGGACCGCGCCGTGTTCCTGGGCTACCCGGCGGCGCATATCGCCGGCATCGCGCAGACGTCGGCCTCTGCCGGGCTCACGTTGAGCGAAGACTTCGAGGCTTACCCCGAAGTTGTCGCCGAAGCGACCAACAAGCTGCGCGGCTCGGGTGTGAACGGCCCCTATGCGATCGCGCTCGGCCCGCGTTGCTTCGCCGGCCTCACGCGTACCACCAAGGGCGGTTATCCGGTGATGGAGCATGTGCGCAGACTCCTCGACGGGCCGATCGTGTGGGCGCCGGCGGCCGACGGCGCGATCGTCATGAGTTTGCGCGGGGGCGACTTCGAGCTTGCCGTGGGCCAGGATTTTTCCATCGGCTATCTCGACCACAACGCCGCCAAGGTACGGCTCTATCTGGAGGAAAGCTTCACCTTTCGCGTGCTGTCGCCGGAGGCGGCGGTGCCGCTACGCTATCCGAACGCTTCCTGAGCGGCCGCCTGCATCCGACGAACCGCCACGAGGCATTGGACAAGGACAATGACGATCGAACGCATCGAAGTAAGCAAACGGCTGTCCGAGGCGGCGGTGCACGGCGACACGGTGTACCTGTGCGGTCAGGTCGCCGACGATCTCAAGGCCGATATACGCCAGCAGACCCGCGAGGTGCTCGCGAACATCGACGCGATGCTGGCGCGTGCCGGCAGCGACAAGTCGAAGCTGCTCGCGGCCACCGTCTATCTCAAGTCGATCGAGGATTACAGGGCGATGAACGAGATCTGGGATGCCTGGACCGCGCCCGGCGCTGCGCCGGCCCGAACCTGTGTCGGTGGCGTGGCTCTGTTCTCGCCCGAGGCGCTGGTCGAGATCACGGTCAACGCCGCCCGATAGAGCACCGGCGGCGTCAGCGCCGAGCGTCGCATCCGCGCCGGCGCAAACGGCATCGTTGAGCGCTCGAACGCGCTTGGCGAACGATACGGGCCGCAAAGATGCGGCTGTGCCGCGTGCTCAGTAATCGGGATTGAAGCCGCGAATGATCACGCCGCCGGACTTGTCGTCATGTTCGAGCTCGAGCAACTTCTTCGCCTCCGCCTCTTCCAGTAGTTTGCTGAAGCTGCGAAAGCCGTAGTACGACTCGTTGAAACCGGGCTTGCGGCGCTTGAGCGCCTGCTTGACCATCGAGCCCCAGATCTTTTCCTCGGCGCCGCGCTCGGCAAACAGCGCTTCCACGGTTTCCAGCACGAGATCGAGCGCCTGCGGCTTGCGATCGGTTTCGTCCTCCGGGCTGGCCGGTGCGGTTTCCTTGCCTGCGTGCGGTTTCTCGGTTTGGGCAGGCGTGGCCTTCTTGCGCGGCTTACGCTTCTGCTGTCCGCGCACCAGATCGTCGTAGTAGATGAACTCGTCGCAGTTGGCGATCAGCAGGTCGGAGGCGGAGTTCTTCACACCCACCCCGATCACGACCTTGTTGTTCTCGCGCAACTTGCTCACCAGGGGTGAGAAATCGGAGTCGCCGCTGATGATGACGAACGTGTCCACGTGCGCCTTGGTGTAGCAAAGGTCGAGCGCATCCACGACCATGCGGATGTCGGCTGAATTCTTGCCCGATTGGCGCACGTGCGGGATCTCGATCAGCTCGAACGACGCCTCGTGCATGTCGGCCTTGAACTCCTTGTAGCGTTCCCAGTCGCAGTACGCCTTCTTGACCACGATGTTGCCTTTGAGCAGCAGGCGCTCCAGCACCTTGTCGATGTCGAACTTGGGATAGCGCGCATCGCGTACGCCGAGCGCTACGTTCTCGAAATCGCAGAACAGCGCCATGATGTTGGTATCTTGCGCAGGCATGATGCGCTCCCTCGGATCCAGGGGGTCGGGCGGGCGCCTCGCACCGGTGTGATGCCAGGTCGTGCACCGATGATACACCGCAGCAAGCGCCACGGCGGCGGCCGCGGCGCAAGTGAAGACTGCCACCGCGCGCTCTGTGCGAGAATGCGATTCGGACCATGGAGGCGAGGTCGATCATGTCCCATCGCTCAATCGGTTTAGCGTTGGCGGCGGCTTGCCTGTTGCCCGCGCCGACGTCGCACGCGGCAGAGTCTTTTCCTTCGAAACCGATTCGCATCGTGGTGCCGTTCGCGGCCGGCGGTTCGACCGACATTCTCGCGCGCAACATCGCGCAGCGTTTGAACGAGTCGCTGCGCTCGCCCGTCATCGTCGACAACCGGGCGGGTGGCGGCGGCGCGGTGGGTGCGGACTATGTGGCGAAGGCAGCAGCCGACGGCTATACGCTGCTCATGGGCACCAATACGACGCACGCGGTCGCTCCGCACCTGTACAGCAAGCTGCCGTACAACCCGCTGCGCGATTTCATGCCGATCTCGGAGGTGGCCTACAACCCGCAGTTCCTCGATGTCCATCCCTCGGTCCCGGTGCGCAACGTGAAGGAGCTGATCGCGCTCGCGAAGGCGCGCCCGGGCCAGCTCAATTTCGGCACTGCGGGCCAGGGCAGCGCATCGCACATGGCGATGGAGTTGTTGCGCTCCATGGCCAAGATCGACATGGTGCACGTGCCTTACAAGGGAACCGGCCCCGCCATGATCGACCTGATCGGCGGGCATCTGTCGCTCATGTTCGATGTCGTACTGACGACGCTCCCGCACATGAAGGCGGGCAAGGTCCGCGTATTGGGCGTGAGCAGCCTCGAGCGCGTCGCGGTCGCACCCGAGGTGCCGACCATTGCCGAGACCGGCCTGCCGGGCTTCGAGGCATTGGTCTGGTTCGGGCTGTTCGTGCCTGCGGGCACGCCGAGCGACATCGTCGCGCGCCTGAGCGGCGAAGTGAGCAAGATCGTGCGCCACCCCAAGCTTGCCGAGACGTTTCAGCTACAGGGTCTGACGCCGGTGGGTAGCGGTTCGGCCGATTTCGCGCGCCGAGTGCGCACGGACTACGAACGCTGGGGCAAGGTCATCCGCGAGGCCGGTATCAAGCTCGATTGAGATGGTGGCGCGTTGTACCGCATCGGTATCGACGTCGGCGGAACGTTCACCGATTTCACGCTGCTGGACGAAGGCGGCGCCCGGGTGCATTTCCACAAGGTCGCCTCCACCCCGGCCGATCCGTCCGCGGCGATCGCGCAGGGCATCGCGGATCTTTTGTCGGCACATGCGCTATCGCCCGCGGCAATCGGCCACGTCGGCCACGGCACCACGGTGGCCACCAACCTCGTCATCGAGCGCCGCGGCGCGCGCGCGGGTCTGTTGACGACCCGCGGGTTTCGCGACGTCATGGAGATCGGGCGCCAGGTGCGCCCGCACCTGTACGACTACAGCTGCGGCAAGCCGGCACCGCTCATCGCTCGCCGTCACCGCATCGAGCTCGACGAGCGCATCGATGCGCGCGGCGCCGTGCTGCGGCAGCTCGCAACTGCCGACCTTGAATCCGCGATCGGCCGGCTGCGTGAAGCGCGGATTGAATCGGTTGCGGTATGCTTCCTCCATTCCTACCGCAACGGTGCGCACGAACGGCGCGCACGCGCTGCCCTGGAGCGTCTGCTCCCCGGCATCTACCTCAGCATATCGAGCGAGGTGCTGCCCGAGTTTCGCGAATTCGAGCGGCTCTCGACGACCGCGCTCAACGCCGTGGTCGGCCCGCAAATGCAAGGCTATCTGGAAAGCTTCCTCGAGCGCGTGCGAGCGCTCGGTATCGCGGTGGAGCCGTTCACCATCCATTCCAACGGCGGGTTGATGTCGGTGCGCTCGGTGCGCGCATTTCCGGTTCGGACCTGCCTGTCCGGACCGGCGGCTGGCGTGGTCGGGGCAGCCGCGGTGGGCAAGGCAGCCGGGTTCGGTAATCTCGTCACCTTCGATGTCGGCGGCACCAGCACCGACGTATCGCTGGTGGTGGGCGGCAAACCCTTGTTCACGTCGCTGCGCGCGATAGCCGATTACCCGGTGAAGACGCCGATGGTCGACATCCACGTGATCGGTGCGGGCGGCGGCAGCATCGCCGCCATCGATGACGCCGGGGCGCTCAAGGTCGGTCCGCGCAGTGCCGGCGCCGCGCCGGGACCCGCAGGCTATGGCCGCGGCGGTGGCGCGGCAACGCTCACCGATGCACACATCGTGCTGCACCGGCTCAATCCCGCCGTCCTGCTGGGTGGAAGGCTGCCGATCAGCGAGGCGCGCGCCCGTGACGCCATCATGGAGCAGGTCGCGCGACCGCTCGGCTTGTCGCTGGAAGAGGCGGCCGAGGGCGTAATCCGCATCGCGAATGCGAACATGGGTCGAGCGATTCGCGCCGTGTCCACCGAGCGCGGCTACGATCTCGCAGCGTTCGCATTGTTCGCCTATGGCGGCGCGGGGCCGCTGCACGCAATCGACGTGGCGCGGGAATGCGGCATCGGCGCCGTGATCGTGCCGCAGGAGCCGGGTACGCTGTGCGCGCGCGGCATGTTGCTTACCGACGTAAGCTTCGACTTCGTTCGCAGCCTCATCGCAGCCGCGACGCCCGCCTCGTGGCAGAGCGTGCGCGAATTGTTCGCCGCGATGCGCGCGGAGGCCGAGCAATGGTTGCGCCAGGAGCGTGTCCCGGAGCGGGACCGCTCGTACCGCTGCCACATCGATGCGCGCTACGAGGGGCAGAATTTCGAAGTCGTGGTGGCGCTCGATGGCCTGGAAAGCGACCTCGCGCGCTTCCTCGGTGACTTCGCGCTCGTGCATCAGCGCGAATACGGCTACCGGCTCGACGACAAACCCGTGGAGATCGTCAACTGCCGCCTGCAGGCGGTGGGCGCCGTACCCAAGGCTCCCCTGGTCGAGTACACGGCGGGCGCAGCGCTCGCATCCGCGCTCACGGGAGTGCGCCACGTGTACTTCGGTCGTGGCGAGGGCTGGCTGGAAACGCCGGTTTATGCCCGCGAGGGTATCGCCGCAGGCGAGCGGGTCGCGGGTCCTGCGGTGATCGAAGAGATGAGTGCGACCGTCGTGCTCGCGCCCGGTTCGCACGCGGTGCTCGATCACCAGGGCAATATCGTGCTCGACTTGCGGGAGTGCGAATGATGACGACAACCACGGCTTGCGGCGAACCGGTTCGACGCCAACGGGTACAACGCGACTTCGATCCGATCGCGATGGAGGTTTTCAGCAACCGCTTGATGTCGATCACAGAGGACATGAACAACACTCTGGTGCGCTCGTCGTTCTCGACCAACATCAAGGAGCGGCGTGACTGCTCGGTGGCGCTGTTCGACGCTCGCGGCCGGCTGGTGGCGCAAGGAACACAGATCCCGTTGCACCTGGGCTCGCTCGATGGCGGTATCCGCGCCGTGCTCGAGCGCGTGCCGCCGGAATCGATGCGCGAAGGCGACGTCTTCATCTGCAACGACCCCTATCTCGCCAACGGCACGCATCTGCCCGACATCACGCTCATCACGCCGATCTTCTGGCAGGGTCGAATCGAATTCTTCGCCGCCAACATCGGCCACCACGCCGACGTCGGCGGCGCGGTGCCGGGTTCGATCGCGGGCGGGTCGCGTTCGATCTTCGAAGAGGGCATACGGCTGCCGGTTACGCGGATCTGCAAGGCGGGGATCCTGGATAGGGAGTTGCTGGAGGTGATCGCCATCAACACGCGCGATCCGCAGGAGCGCAAGCTCGATCTGCAGGTGCAGATCGCAACCAACGCTCGCGGCGGCGCCGAGACACAGCGCCTGATCCGGCAGATGGGTGTCGAGACGGTGCGCGCGGCGATCGACGATATGATCGATTACACCCGCAGGCGCGTGCTGAACCGGCTCGCGCAATTGCGGGCGGGCGAGTACCGCTACACGGAATATCTTGACGACGACGGCATGGGCGGCGATCCGGTGCCGATCTCGGCGTGCGTGCGCGTGGCGGCCGAGCGGGTTGCGATCGATTTCGCGGGCTCGGGCCGGCAGGCGCGCGGTGCGATGAACGTGCCGCTCAATGCCCTGCAGGCGTGCGTCTACTATTCGCTGAAGGCAGTGCTCGATCCGGATCTGTTGCCCAATGCGGGCCTGTTCGATGCGGTGACGATTCATGCTCCGCTCGGCAGCATCGTCAACCCGCGCTCGCCGGCGGCGGTAGGCGCGCGCTCGATCACGTGCCAGAAGGTCTGCGGCGCGATCTTCGGTGCGTTTCGCGAGCTCTTGCCGCGAAGCCGCGTGATGGCTTCGGGCAACGATGTCGTACCTGCCATCGTCTTTTCCGGCGAGCTTGCGCGCCGCAGCGGACACTACGTCTATCTCGAGACGCTCGGTGGCGGTTGCGGCGCGCGCCACGACCGCGACGGCATGCACGCGGTGCACGTGCATATGACCAACACCTCCAATCTGCCGGCCGAAGCCCTGGAGAACGAGTATCCGCTGCAAGTGGACGAGTACGCGCTCGTGCCGGATTCGGGTGGGGCCGGTCGTTACTGCGGCGGCATGGGCATCGCGCGCCAGATCCGCGCGCTCGCGCCGGACACCATATTTTCCGTGCGCTCGGACAGCCACACCGTCGGCATCCCGACCGGCGTGTTCGGCGGCGAGGACGGGCGGCGCGCGCAGCTCGTTCGCAATCACGGCACGCCGGCGGCACAAGTGCTTTACTCGAAAGTCGCCCGGGTCGAAATGGCGCCGGGGGATTCGATGCGGATCGAAACGCCGGGCGGTGGCGGTTTTGGGGCGCCTTCACAACGCGATCTGGCGGCGTTGGCGGACGACCTGCGCGACGAGCGCATCTCGCACGCGCGGGCGCAAGCGATCTACGGCAGCCAGCGGGTCGAAGCGGCGCTGGCGCTCGATGTGTAAGGCGTGGCGCGAGCCACGTCTGGCCACGATCGAGAAGCTTCCCTCTCCCTCCGGGGAGAAGGAAGACAAGCATAACCGTGTTGCAGCCTTGAATAGCCTATTCGAGTTCCAGCGCTGCAAGCTCGCCCAGTGCAAGCGGCTTGATCGGCGGCCGGATACGGTAATAGCCGATGTCGCCGGGCGCGACGTTGCGCGCGGCTGCCATCAGCTCGGTCACGGTCAGCCCACACATGCGCCCCTGGCACGGGCCCATACCGCAGCGCACGAACGCCTTCATCTGGTTGGGTCCGGGGCAGCCGAGGGCGACCGTACGCCGGATGTCACCCGCGCTCGCTTCCTCGCAGCGGCACACGATCACGTCGTCTTGCTCGGGCGCGACGTAACGATCGCCCGGACGGTAGAGCGCTTCCAGCAGCGGGCGTATGCGGCGATGCCGGCGCAGCGCGCCAAGCGGCGCCCGCGCGCGCGCGTCGCGCTCGGCTCTATCGATGCGCGCCAGGCGATGAGCGGCCTCCAGCGCCGCAAGTCGACCCGTCTGCTCGGCCGCGTGCGCGCCCCCGATGCCGGCGCAATCACCCGCGAACTGGAACTCGTCCAACGATGCGAGCCCCCAGGCGTCGGTGCGCGGAACGAAGCAACGCTGAGCCTCGTTCCAGCCGTGCTCGCAACGCAGCGCCCAGCCGAGATTCGCGTTCGGCACCAGCCCCTGGTGCAGCAACACGACATCGGCGCCGAGGCGTTCGTCTTTGCCGCCGTGCGTGACGACCACTTCCTGAACGCGTTCCTTGCCGTTCAGTTGCACGTTCTCGACATGGTTTAACATCGGAATGCCGGCCTCACGCAGCATGCGGATGTAACGCAAGCCCTTGCCGACATGCCCGGGCGCCATGAGCGCGCTCGGTAGATGGCGTGCCGCGCGCCGGCGTGCGCCGGATGTGCTGGTATCGACGATGGCGCAGACGCGCACATCGGCTTGCAGAAGCTGCCAGGCGAGCAGGAGCAGCAAAGGGCCGCAACCGACCAGCACGACCCGGCCCTGCGGCACGGCGCCGGCCGACTTCAACGCGATCTGGGCCGCACCCGCCGTCATGACGCCCGGCAGCGTCCAGCCCGCGAGCGGCATGGGTCGCTCCATCGCGCCGGTAGCGATCAGGGTGCGGCGGCTGCGCAGGCGCCGCGACTTGCCGCGCGCCGAATAGAGAATGCCGAGCGGCTGCTCGACCTGCCACACGGTCGAACCCGGAAGGTAGTCGGCCGAGCAGGCGCGAAAGGCGCGCACGAGCGCGAGTCCGGCGGCGTAGTCGTCTCCCAGGATGGCGAGACGCCGCGGATGGTTCTGCGTGACGCGCTCGATCGCGCGGTAGATCTGGCCGCCGGGCGCCTCCTGCTCGTCGAGCACGGCAGTGCGCAAACCGAGCTCTGCGGCGGTAATGGCAGCCGCCATTCCGGCCGGACCGGCGCCTATGATGGCGAAGTCGTAGCATTCGCTCATGACCGCTCGATCGATGATGATCGCGGCGTGCGGCGCACGCGCATGCCTTCGGCGGCCGTGACCATGCATGCCTGCCGTTCGGCAACGCCGTCGATTTCAACCAGGCACTCGAAGCACACGCCCATCATGCAGTACGGCGCGCGCGGCGCGGCGCTCACGGCAGTGGTGCGGCTCGGAACCGCGCCCGCGAGCAGCAACGCGGCCGCCACGCTCGCACCCGGCGGCACCGCAACCGTTTTGCCGTCCACCGTGACGGCGACCTGCGGGCCGGCCGCGTCAGGAAGCGAGGCGAACATCGGCTTCAAACCGCCGGCTGTGGAAAATTTCGAATGAGTCGGGCAGCGACCCCTGAGCGATGTACTTCGCATAGCGTAGCGCGTGCGCGGCTGCGAGCGTGACGCCGCTGTGGCAGGTGGCGGCGAACGCGCCCGGAAACGACGGTGATTGTTCGTATATGGGGTAGCCATCGGGTGACATGACGCGCAGCGCTGCCCAGGTACGCACCATCCGCACGCCCGCGAGCAGCGGAAACGTAGCCAGCGCGCGAGCAGCCAGACGTTGCACGACTTCGATGCCGCTCTGGTCGTCGCTGCGACCTTCTTCGCGCGACTCGCCGATCATGATGCTGCCCTCGTCGGTCTGGCGCAGGATGAGCGTCGGCATGCGCAGGATAGGCGCGATGCGTTCGGTCACGATGATCTGTCCGCGCACCGGAACGACCGGAATATGCAACCCGACCTGGGGGGCGAGCGTGGCGCTGCCCAGACCTGCGGCGAGCACCAGGCGCGGCGCCTGGTAGCGGTCGCGCGCAGTCTCGGCCGTGAACACCCCGCAGGCGGCCGAGAGCGTAGTCACTTTGGCGCCTGCCACGTAGCGCCCGCCGCGCGCCGCGAGTCCGGCATGCAACGCGCGCAGCGTATAGAGCGGATTGGCATGGCCGTCGTAGGGCGACCACGAACCACCGACGACTTCGGGACCGAGGCCGGGAAGCAGTTCCTTCAGCTCGCCCCGATCGAGCATGCGATAGTCGAAACCGTCGTCGCTCATCTGCGAGCGCATGTCTTGCATCATCTGGCTGCGGGCCGCGAATTCCGCATCGGTGAGGCACACGGCCACGCCACCCGGGCGGTGATGGGCGACGCCGATACCCGTTTCGGCCCGTAACCGTTCGGCGAGCTGCGGCCACAGCTCGGAGGATGTCCGGCTCCAGCGCTGGTAAGTCGGATTGCCCACGCCCTTGCTTTGCACCCACACCAGACCGAAGTTGCCGCGCGAAGCACGCAATGCGACATCGCCTTCGTCCAGCAGCAGCGGATGCAGGCCTTCGCATGCAAGCCCGTAGGCGATGGCCGATCCGACCAGGCCGCCGCCGACGACGATGGCGTCGGCGTTCATCGCCACGAGCGGCGCCTCCGCGTTCGGACGGAGGATGCGTTCATACGGCGAACCGCATGGAGAGGTCGATCGCCTTGATGTCCTTGGTGAGTGCGCCGATCGAGATCCGGTCCACTCCGGTTTGCGCGATCGCGCGCACGTTTTCGAGCGTGATGCCGCCCGAGGCCTCGAGCTTGGCGCGACCGGCATTGATACGCACCGCAGCGCGCATTTGCTCGAGCTCGAAGTTGTCGAGCAGGATCATGTTCGCTCCGGCGGCGAGCGCCTCCTCGAGCTGGTCGAGGCGTTCCACCTCGACCTGGGTGAAGACGCCAGCGCTCGCCAGTGCACGCGCTCGCGCCAGCGCCGCGGCGATTCCGCCGCAGGCCGCGATGTGATTCTCCTTGATGAGGATGCCGTCGTAGAGTCCGATGCGATGATTGGAGCCGCCGCCGGCGCGAACCGCGTACTTCTGCGCAAGACGCAGGCCTGGCAGCGTCTTGCGCGTATCGACGATGATCGCGCCGGTGCCGCGCACGGCATCGACGTAGCCGCGGGTTACCGTAGCGACCGCGGACAGGAGTTGCAGGAAATTGAGCGCGATCCGCTCGCCCGTCAGGAGCGCGCGGGCATTACCCTCGATGCGGCACAGTGCCTGGTTCGCCACCACGGCGTCGCCGTCGTGCGCATGCCAGTCGATGCGCACGCTCGCGTCGAGTCGGTGCAGGCAGGCATCGAACCAGGGCGCTCCGCAAAGCACCGCGTCGACGCGCGAGATGACACGTGCCTTTGCACTCGCCTGCGGCGCGATCAGCTCGGCGGTCAGATCGCCGCTACCCACATCTTCTTCGAGCGCACGGGCTATGTCGCGCTCGATATCGAGAGTAAGATCCATGTCGCCTCCACGGGTAGCCTATTCTAACGAGCTTCGCACGATGCGTTGTCTGCCGCCTGCCCGTGGCGCACCGGACATCAGGGAGGATCGATTGGCAAGCATTCTTGTGCAGGGCGCCACCGTGGTTACGATGGACCGCACGCTCGGCGAGCTTGCGGGGGACATCTTGATCGAGGATGGACGCATCCAGGCGCTGGCGCCGACGGGCGCTCTTTCTTCGCAGGCGCGTGACGCCGAGAAGGTCGATGCGGCCGGGATGATCGTCATTCCGGGGCTGGTGAATGCGCATATTCATCTGTGGGAATTTCCGCTGCGCGGTATAGGCGCCGACTGGGTGAGCTCCCGCGACTACCACGGCAACATCCACGGTAACCTCGCGACCCGCTTCGAGGCCGAAGATGTATACGAGGCGAACCTGATCGGCGCACTGAATCAGATCAATTCAGGGACCACCACCGTGCTCGACTGGTGCCACGTGTTGCGCGATGAGGAGATGGCCGACGCGGCGCTCGACGGGCTTGAGCATGCAGGCATTCGTGCGCTATTCGCGCGGGGAACCGCGAAGCCGCCGGTGGACGGCTCCGGCACGCCGTATTGGGCCGTTCCCTTTCCGCGTGACGCGATCCATCGGTTGCGCACCGGGCGACTCGCTGCCGACGACGGGCTCATCAAGCTGGGCATGGCGATTCTTGGCCCGGACATCGCGCAGTTCGACGTGTCCGTGCAAGAGTTGCAACTGGCGAAGGAATACGATCTGCTTGCCTCGGCGCACATCTGGGCACGCAAGGGCAAGCGGCGCAATCCGCAGGGGTTGTGGGAGCTCAACCGACTGGGCCTGCTCGGAGCGCACCACAATATCGCACACGGCAACTGCCTGGAGGACGACGAGCTGAAGATGGTGCTGGACGCCGGCTGCAGCATTACCGCGACCGACTTTGCCGAGATGCTCAACAGCGAACGCGTGGCGATGCTCGGGCGCGTGCTCGAGCACGGCGGCTTCGTCTCGCTCGGTACCGACGTCTGCCCCTACTTCAACAGCTCGATGCTGTGGGAGCTGCGGCACGCGTTTCTGCACCAGCGCGAGAACGACAATCGCAAGCTTCATGCACGCGGCGCCTGGCCGTCGGAGTACCACGCCACGCGCACCCGTGATGCGCTCGAGTGGGCGACGCTTGGCGGCGCACGCGCGCTGCGCATGGACGATCGAATCGGCTCCATCACCCCCGGCAAGCGGGCCGATCTCGTCTTCATCGACACGCGCGGCTTGAATGTGTTTGCCGCCGCGCCGGGCGGAGATCCGGTGCACGCCGTCGTGATGTACGCCGAGGCGGCCGATATCGACTCGGTGATGATCGATGGGCGTTTCCTCAAGCGCGGCGGCAAGCTGCTGTTCCCCGAGGCGCGCTTGGCGCAGGCGAAGGAACGCCTGCTGGAATCGCGCCAGGCCATCATGCGCCGCGGCGACTACACCTATCGGCCGAATCCGCCGGGCGCGTTGCCGTGACGGATCGGGGCTTGCGCCAGTGCGCCGGTCACGGCAGGGCGCGTAATATCGTATTTCCATCGTAACGAGAGATCCTGGGAGGTGTGATGTCGTTTCCTGGCGTGTCCCCTGTATTGCGGCGCGGTGCGCGGCGGACGGCGTTGGCGTTGCTGTTGTGCTTCGTCGCGGCTGAAAGCCTGGCACAAGGCGCGTGGCCGACCCGACCTGTGCGCCTGGTGCATGGCTTCCTCGCCGGCGGCAACGTCGATCTGAATGCGCGTCTGATCGCGGCGCCGATGTCCGAGGTACTCGGGCAGCAGGTGATCGTCGAGGGCAGACCGGGCGCCGGTGGTACCGTAGGCGCCGCACAGGTGGCGCGCAGTGCGCCCGACGGTTACACCTTGTTCCTGGCAGCTGGCGGCCACGCCAGTTCGCCTTCGCTCTATCGCTCGTTGCCGTACGATGCCGTGAACGACTTCACGTTCATCACGCTGGTGACGCGTAACGCCTACCTCATACTCGTGCACCCGTCGTTTCCGGCGAAGACCATTCAACAGCTGGTCCAGATCGCCAAGCGCGAGGCGGGAAAGCTTGACTACGCGACCGGCGGTGTCGGCACCGGCATGCATTTGGTCGCGTTGCTGTTTCAGAATCAATTGGGCATCAAGATGAACCACATCGCCTATCGCGGCGGACAGGCAACGCCGACCGCAGTCGCAGGCGGCGAGGTGCCCATCATGTTCGGTACGCCTGGCGAAGTGCAACCGATGGTCGATTCCGGACGTTTGCGCATGCTCGCGGTGACGTCCAAGGAGCGCGCGCGCGCATGGCCCGATGTTCCGACTCTGTCGGAAACCGTTCTACCCGGGTTCGACGTCATTGGCTGGTCGGGGCTCCTCGCGCCGGCTAAATTGCCGCCGGCGATACTGGCACGGCTCAACGAAGCGGCGCGCATCTCGATGAAGCGCCCGGACGTGATCGAGAAGTTTCACGCCAAGGGAAGCGACGTAGCCGCCACCGACCCAGAGACCGCGCGCAAGTTCGTCGCCGGTGAGGTGGACCGCTGGCGCCGGGTCATCAAGGAGGCCGGTATTCCGCCGCAGAACTGACCCCGGCGCGGGAGCGGTGCGACGCACAGCGGGCGACGCGCCGCCGCCGCGATCGTTGCGATGCCCGCGGCGACCTGTCGCACCGCACCCGGGCCCGGGGCGCTGATGAGGGTAAACCGATCCTTTTCCGGCATAACGATCGCTTCGGGAGGTGTGATGTCATTTTCTCGCGTGTCCTCTGTTTTCCGCCGCGGTGCTCGCCTGCCTGCGCTGGCGCTGCTGTTGTGCTTCATTGCCACTGAGAGTCTGGCGCAGGGCGCGTGGCCGACCCGGCCCATACGCCTGATACACGGCTTCCTCGCCGGCGGCAGTGTCGATCTGTACGCGCGTCTGATCGCGGCACCGATGTCCGAGGTGCTCGGGCAGCAGGTCGTGGTCGAAGGCAGGCCCGGCGCCGGCGGCACCGTGGGGGCCGCGCAGGTGGCGCGCAGCGAGCCCGACGGATACACCTTGTTCCTCGCCGCCGGTGGCCACGCCAGTTCGCCTTCGCTCTACCGCTCGTTGCCCTACGACGCCGTGAACGACTTCACTTACATCACGCTGGTGGCGCGCAACCCCTATCTCGTGCTGGTGCACCCGTCATTTCCGGCGAGGAGCATGAAACAGTTGGTGGAGATCGCCAAGCGCGAGACGGGCAAGCTCGATTTCGGCACGGGCGGCGTTGGCACCGGCATGCACCTGGTGGCGCTGCTGTTCCAGCATCAGCTGGGCATCCAGATGAATCACATCGCTTACCGCGGCGGGCAAGCCACGCCGACCGCGGCCGCGGGCGGCGAGGTGCCGATCATGGTCGGCACGCCCGGCGAAGTGCGCCCGATGCTCGACGCCGGCCGGCTTGTCCTGATCGGGGTGACATCGAAGGCGCGCTGGTTTGTTCGGCCTGACGTTCCGACCCTGGCGGAGACCGTCCTGCCCGGATTTGACATATCGGCCTGGTACGGCCTGCTCGGGCCTGCGAAACTGCCACCCGCGATTTTGTCGCGGCTGAACGAGGCGGCGCGCATTGCGATGAAGCGCCCGGACGTGATCGAGAAATTTCGGGCCACCGGTGCCGAGGTGGCTCCTACCACTCCGGAGGTTGCGCGCAAGTTTGTAGCCGGTGAGGTGGAGCGCTGGCGGCGGGTCATCAAGCAGGCCGGGATTCCGCCGCAGAATTGAGCGCGCCGGAACGGCACACGGCCGCGGTCGAGTACGGCAAGGCGCGAAATCCACGGCA
>WYBJ01000016.1 GCA_011525945.1 Burkholderiaceae bacterium
CAGCCTCGTCGTGCAGGATGCCAACTTGGGCGTCCGGACCGGGACCGTGCGCGTCACTGCCGAAACGTTTCACCTGACCGCGCCATCCGACGCAGATCAGCGTGCGGAAGTCGCCGCGCCGGCGCTCGATGCAAGCACGATCGCCGCACGCACCGCCAATGCGGGGAGCGACGCCGTGGCGCTCGCTGCGCTCAGCGTGCGCGCGCGAAGCGTCGCGATTGCTCCCGCAGGAGCGGTCTCGGACGTTCGCATCGACGGGCTGGGCGGTGCGCTCAAGGCGCTGGTGGTGCGAGACCCGGCCAACGGTAGTGAGCTCGCGCGCCTCGAACAAGCCGAGATCTCCGGCGCATCGGTGTCGACCGCCGCGCGCAGCGTTGTCCTCGAGCAAGTTGCGTTGACGAACGCGCGCGCAAGCGCAATTCTTGAATCGGGCGAGAAGTCGAACTGGGATGCGCTGCTTGCGGCGTTGGGTGCGGGCGCTAGGTCGGCGCCGGCAGCATCGAGGGCTTCGCCCGAAGCCGCACCCTGGCGGGCGCAGGCAGGCTCGATCGAGGTGCGCAACAGCGGCGTCGCGTTCACCGACCGGCGCCTCGATCCCGCGCTCGCGCTGGAACTGGAGCAGGTCAACGTTCGCGCGCGCGAGGTCAGCACCGACAAGGCGCAACCGGTCCAGCTCGCCGTCGATGGGCGAATCAAGGATGGTGGCCAGTTCGGCGTGGCCGGGCAGGTCAATATGCACACGCTCGCCGCCGACCTCAAGGTGCAGCTGGCTGGTTTATCGCTCACGCCGCTGCAGCCCTACGCCGCGCGCTATGCGCGCGTGCAGATCGTTTCGGCGCTCGCTTCCGCCGATGGGCGCGTGCGCTATGGCTTTGCCAAGGCGGCCGGGGCGGATCTCGTATTCGAGGGCGAGGTGGGACTCGACAAGGTCATCGTCGAGGAGACCGAGCCCGCGCAACCCTTCTTGTCGGTCGAGACGCTGCGCGCGGCACAGACCCGATTGACCCTCGGACCCGATCGACTGGAGATCCAAGACCTGCGCCTGGACAAACTTGCCACGCGTTTGTTGATTGCCAAGGATCGAAGCATCAACATCGTCAAGCTGTTGCGCTCGCAAGCTGCTGCGCCCGCCCAGGCGCCGGCCCCGGGCGATGCGACCAACAAGTCTGCAGCCCCGATCCCGGCGAGCGGCCCCGTCGATTCGTTTGCGATCGTCATCTCGCGCGTGCGCCTGGACCACTCGGTGCTCGAATTCTCGGATATGAGTCTAACGCGCCCATTTCAGGCGCGCATGCACGAGTTGCAAGGCGTCATCACCGGCATATCGACCGCCACCGACACACGCGCACGAATGGAGCTCGACGCACGCGTGGACGAGTTCGGCTCCGCCCAGATTCGCGGCAGCATGAATCTGTTCAAGCCACGCGTCTTCACCGACATGAGCCTGATTTTCCGCAACCTGGAGATGACCAGTCTGACGCCTTACGCGGCCAAGTTCGCCGGCTATCGCGTCGCCTCGGGAAAACTCTCGGTGGACCTGCATTACCGTATCAAGAACAGCCAACTCGTCGGCGACAACAGGATCGTGGTCGACAAGCTGGAGCTGGGCGAGCGAGTCGAGAGCGCATCGGCGCTCAACGTGCCGCTCGATCTGGCGATCGCTCTCCTGAAGGACAGCGACGGTCGCATCGATATCGGCCTACCCGTATCCGGCAGCCTCGAAGACCCGCAATTCAGCATCGGGGCGATCGTATGGAAGGCGATCGGCAACCTGCTCACGGGTATCGTGACCGCGCCGTTTCGCGCTCTGGCGAGCATTCTCGGCGCCGGTGCCGGTAGCGATGATCTCTCCGTGATCAAGTTCGATCCGGGTAGCGCGCGTATCGCCGCGCCCGAGCGTATGCAACTGCAGAAAATTGCCGATGCACTCGCGAAGCGCCCTAGTCTCAAACTGACCGTCAACCCGACCTACGCGCCGCAAGTCGATCGGGAGGCATTGCAATCGCTGGCGGTTCGGCGCGAAGTGCTGCAACGCGCCGGCGTCAAACTCGCTCCCGGCGAATCACCCGGGCCGCTCGACTATGGCAGTGCGCGTATCCGCAGCGCGATCGAGGCGGCGTTCACCGACGCATTCGGTTTGCCTGCCGCGCGCGATTTGCGCTCAGAAGTCGCGCAGCGCAAGCCGAAATCCGGCGTCCAGCCCCCTGCCACAGGCCCGGGCGATGTAAGCACGGGTGCCGGATCGAGTATCACCACGACCCCGGATATCGGAGCGAAGCAAGCGGGCGCTCCGGCATCGACGGCACCGACCGATGCGGTTGCCAAGTCGGCTGCGAACGCACCCGCAATCGGCGACATCCGCATCGCACACGCCATGGTGCGGCGCCTGATCGAAGCACGGCCAGTCGACGATGCCGCCCTCAGCGCACTCGCGCAGCAGCGTGCCGAAGCGGTTGTCGAGGCGTTGCGTGCAGGCGGCAAGGTCGATCCGGCTCGACTTGGCACGGCCAGCGCACGCGCGCTCGATGGCGTAACCGAAGGCGGCGTGGCGACGAACCTGGAGCTCGGTGTCGCCAAGTAACCTAACCGTTCCCGCTCGGGCTCGCGGCTGACTTGAACGTATCTCGATCCCGCGCGCGGCGCTTCTCGCGATGCATTGCACACGAAGATGTGCCCGCGCTGGTGCGCATGTTGGCCGGAACCCGGGCGGTCCTCGTCGCCAGCACGTTCTTCGTGGCTTCGTCATGCTTGCGCTGGCGCACCTGGTGGCGGCCGGCGGTGCGCTAGAATCGCGGCGCGAGGTCAACCAGCCGTGGGAGGGATACCCGAATGGCAGCGAGCGCCCGATTCGATCCGGTCACACTCGAGGTGCTTTGGACCCGGCTCATCTCGATCGTGGATGAAGCGGCGGCCGCACTCGTGCGCACCTCGTTTTCGACCGTGGTGCGCGAGTCGAACGACTTCGCCTGCGTGCTCACCGATGCGCGCGGCTACTCGCTAGTGCAGGCGACCGATTCGATTCCTTCGTTCATCGGTACGGTGCCGCGCACTATTCGCGAGATCCTCAAGGAGTATCCGCCGCAAACGCTCGCTGTGGGCGACGTCCTCGCCACCAATGACATATGGCTGGGAACGGGGCATCTGCCCGACATTACGGTCGCCAAGCCCATCTTCCGCAACGGCGCGCTGGTCGGATTCGCCGGAACGGTGGCGCATGCTCCCGACATCGGAGGACGCATCCGCTCTGCCGACTCGCGCGAGGTGTTCGAGGAAGGTCTGCAGATACCCCCGCTCAAGGTCGTGCACGCCGGCACACCGGACGAGACGTTCTTGCGCATGCTGCGCAAGAACGTGCGCGTGCCGGATCTCGTCGTGGGCGACCTGTTCGCGCAGTTCGCCGCGCTCGACCTGATGGAGCGGCGCGTGCTCGGTCTGATGGACGAGCAGGCACTGAGCGATCTTGCCGGGTTGGCCGAGGAAATTCAGGGGCGCTCCGAGCAGGCGATGCGCAAGGCGATTCGCGCACTGCCCGACGGCGTCTACCAGCACGAGACGATTACCGACGGCTTCGAGCGACCGATCCGCCTGCGCCTCGCGCTCACGGTCAAGGACGATGCCATCGACATCGACTATGCCGGCACCGATCCGCAGGTCGGGCGCGCGATCAACGTCGCCATGTGCTACACCTATGCCTACACCGCGTACGGGGTGAAGGCAGCCCTGTGTCCCGGTGTGCCGAACAACGAGGGGGCACTGCGGCCGATCGCGGTGCGCGCACCGCTGGGTTCCATCCTCAACTCGCGCCCGCCGGCGGCTGGCGGCGCGCGTGCCGTCGTGGGTCATTTTCTGCCGATGATGGTGCTGCTTGCGCTTGCGCGTGCGTTTCCTGAGCGCGTCATCGCCGGCGTCGGCTCGCCGTTGTGGTGCCTCAACTACGCCGGGGTCGACGCCGCGGACAAGAGCATCGCCGGCATGTTCTTCATCAACGGCGGCTACGGCGCCAGCGCCGTGCGCGACGGCGCGAACGTGCTGTCATGGCCGAGCAACATCTCGTCCACGCCGATCGAGATGATCGAGCAGCTCGCTCCGTTCAAGTTCCTTCACCGGCGCCTGCGCACTGGCACCGGCGGCAACGGCCGCCATCGCGGCGGATTGGGCCAGGAGCTTCTGCTCGAATCATGCGCGACTGGCCCGCTGACCATCTCCTTCCTGGCCGAGCGCACGCGTCCGGAGGCTGCCGCGCCGGGCATCGCGGGCGGCGGACCGGGTGCACCCGGCGCGGTTCTGATCGACGGTGCCCCGGTCGACCCGAAGCGCCAGCATGTGGTTGCACCCGGTGCGCGCATCGAGCTGCGTACGCCGGGCGGCGGCGGGTACGGTCCGGCCGCAGAGCGCTCGCCAGCGGCCCGTGAAGCCGATCGCATCGACGGCTACACGGCGCACACCGGAGTCTGATCATGGCGGTCATGAACCTCTCCCTGGGGATCGACATCGGCGGCACATTCACCGATATCGTCGCCTACGAGCACGATACGGCCCGCTTCCACAGCCACAAGATCCTCACCACGCCCGAGGATCCTTCGCAGGCCGTGGTGAGCGGGATAGAACATCTGTTCCGTACGGCGCGGCTCGACTGTGCGGGGGTCCGGCGGGTGGTCCATGCCACCACGCTTTTCACTAATGCCCTCATCGAGCGCAAGGGCGCAGCCACGGGGCTCATCACCACGCGCGGCTTCCGCGACACGATCGAGCTGCGGCGCGAACACAAGTACGAGCTGTACGATCTGTTCATCGAACTACCGCACCCTCTGGTGCGCCGAGCTTTGCGCCTGGAAGTCGACGAGCGCACACTGGCCGATGGCAGCATCGAGACGCGACTCGACGAGAACGAGCTGCGCGAGCGCGTGCGCGATCTGATCACGGCCGGTGTCGAATCGGTGGCGGTCGTACTGCTGCACTCCTACGCCAACCCGGCGCACGAGCAGGCCGCTCGGGCGCTGATCGAGTGCGAGTTCCCGCAACTGCAGGTTTCGATTTCGAGCGACGTGTCGCGCCAATTGCGCGAGTACGAACGCACCTCGACGACGCTCGTCAATGCCTACATCAAGCCGCTCGCGTCGGGTTACCTCGACCGTCTTTGCGGCAAGCTCGCCGCGGCCGGTATCGGCGCGCCGCTATTCATGATGTTGTCCAACGGCGGGCTCACGCACGTGGCGGAGGCGAAACGCGTACCGGTTCAGCTGCTCGAATCGGGGCCGGCGGCGGGTGCGCTCGCGGCGGCGTTCTTCGCTGCGCGCTCGGACGAGCACAACGTGCTTGCGCTCGACATGGGTGGTACCACGGCCAAACTCGCGGTGGTCGAAAACGGTGAACCGCTGGTGGCGTATCGGTTCGAGGCGAGCCGCGAGCAGCGCTTCATGGAAGGCAGCGGCATGCCGGTGGACATCTCGACCATCGAGCTGATCGAGATCGGCGCCGGCGGCGGCAGCATCGCCACGGTGAGCGAACTCGGCTTGCTGAAGGTCGGCCCGCGCAGCGCGGGCGCCCGGCCCGGTCCGGCGTGTTACCGGCGCGGTGGTGACGAGCCCACCGTGACCGACGCAAATCTGTTGCTCGGCTGCTACGATGCCGAACGCTTCGCCGCCGGCACCGTACCGATCGATCCGACCGCCGCCGCGGACGCGGTGGCGCGACTGTGTCCTGCCACCGGCATGAGCGCACCCGAGCTGGCCCGCGGCATCCATGCCGTTGTCAATGAGTCGATGGCGGCCGCCGCTCGCGTGCACATCGCCGAGCGCGGCCACGACGCGCGCAACTTCACCTTGCTGGTGACCGGAGGCGGCGGCCCGGTGCACGGCTGCGAGGTCGCGCGCAGGCTCGGCATCATGCGCATCGTCTGCCCGCCTGCTGCAGGTGTGGCATCCGCACTCGGACTGCTGGTGGCGCCGGCACGGGTCGATCGCAGCGCCTCGCTCATGCACTCGCTCGGTGGTATGGATTGGCAGGCACTTGAGGCCGCGTATGCGGCGCTCGAGGCCGATGCGAGCGCGGTAATTGCGCAGACGCTGTCGATGGCAACTGCGCCGCAGCTCGCGCGCCTGGCCGATATGCGCTTTGTGGGCCAGGGATATGAGGTCGTCACTGCATTGCCGCCTGGCCCCTACACGGAGAGCACTGAACGCGCGATCCGCGAAGCGTTCGAGCGCGCTTACGCGGCGGTGTTCGGCCGTCACCCGCCGGTGGCGGAGATCGAGCTGGTCACGATCCGCGTTCGCGCCACCGCGTCGGCGGGCGAGGGACAACTTGCGGTCGGCCTGACGAACACCGACGCGCCACCCCGTCCGCGAACCTCACGTCCCGTTGTACTCGCAGGCGGTGCAGCGCCGCTGACGGCGCCCGTGTACGATCGTGCGACATTGCCCGCCGGGCTGCGCCTCGTCGGTCCGGCGCTCATCGAAGAGCCCTCGTCCACCTTGCTGATACCCCCAGGCGCCAGCGCCATGGTGCAGGCGAGCGGCAATATCATCGTGACGCTACCGGAAGCCGACTCGGCGAGCATGCCATAACCCGAGGCTCGTGCAGCGCGGGCGCCGTTCGGAAAACGATGCCGGCAAGGTGCGACCGCTGCATAAGAAATCGTGTCGCGAAGCACGAGTCCTCAGTCGACTTGCTGGTCGTGGCGTGCGGCCAGCATGCCGATGACGACGCCGAGCAGCGCCGCCAATCCCAGCGCTGGCCATGGGTGAGTGTGGACATAACCATCCACGCCGCAAGCCGCGCGCCGCGCGGTCTCGCCAGCCTGCACCTGCATGCGCTGCAGATCCCGGCGCGCCCGGGAGAGCGATCGCGTAATCTTGTTGCGCGCCGCTGCCACCTGCTCGCCCTTCTCGTCCGCGGTCATACGCACCAGTTCCTCGGCATCGTCCAAGGTACCGCTGAACGTGCGCTTGAGGTTTTCGCCCGCTTCGTTCGTGTTCACAATGTCGTGCTCCATTCGCCGCCTCCAGAGTGATCGTCAGCACAAGCTCGGCCCGCTTGGCGCGCCGCGACTCAACGAACGCCGGCCGCGCTCGGTGCATCGGAACGCACTTGCGCGAGCGCTGCCTTGACCGCATCGTCGACGGTCTCCAACCAGATGAATTCGATCTGGCTGCGTGCTTCCTGCGGCACATCGGTGAGATCCTTGCGGTTTCGCTCGGGCAGCATCACCCGCGTGACGCCGGCGCGAAGCGCCGCGAGAACCTTTTCCTTTACGCCGCCGATCGGCAACACCAGCCCGCGCAGGCTGATCTCGCCGGTCATCGCGGTGTCGCTACGCACCGGCCGCCCGGTCATGAGCGAGACCAGGGCGAGAAACATCGCCACCCCCGCGCTCGGCCCGTCCTTGGGCGTCGCGCCGGCCGGTACGTGCACGTGAATGTCGCTTTTTTCGAACAGCGCCGCGTCGATCCCGAGTGATTGCGCGCGTGACTTGATCAGGCTAAGCGCCGCCTGCCCGCTCTCCTTCATCACCTCACCCAGCTGACCGGTGAGGATCAGCTTGCCGCCACCCGGCACCCGGGTCGCCTCGATGAAGAGGATGTCACCGCCCACCGGCGTCCACGCAAGCCCGGTAGCGACGCCCGCAATACTGGTGCGGAGCGCAACCTCGCTTTCGAACCGGCGCGGCCCGAGGATCTCCTCCAGGTCGCTCGGGGTGATGCTCATATTGCTCACTGCACCCTCGGCGATACGCATCGCCACGTGCCGCATCGCCGAGCCGATCTCGCGCTCCAGATTGCGTACACCCGCCTCGCGCGTGTAATCCTGAATGATCGCGCGCAGTGTCTCGTCGCTCAAAGTCACCTGCCCGGGCTCGAGGCCATTGGACTCCATCTGCCGCTTCACCAGATAGCGCCGTGCGATCTGCAGCTTCTCCTCCTGCGTGTAACCGGGTAATTGGATGATTTCCATCCGATCGCGCAACGGCCCAGGGATCGTGTCGAGCATGTTTGCCGTGCCGATGAACATCACGCGCGAGAGATCGAACGGCACGCCCAGATAGTTGTCGCGAAACGTCGCGTTCTGCTCCGGGTCGAGCACCTCGAGCAGTGCCGAGGACGGATCGCCGTGGAAGCCGCCTGCGCCGAGCTTGTCCATCTCGTCGAGCATCAGCACACAGTCGTTGCTGCCGGCCTTGCGGATCGCCTGGATGATGTTGCCCGGCAGCGCACCGATGTAGGTACGCCGGTGGCCGCGGATCTCGGCCTCGTCGTGCGTGCCGCCCAGGCTTACGCGCGCGAACTTGCGCCCGGCCGCCTTGGCGATGCTCTGCCCGAGCGAAGTCTTACCCACGCCCGGCGGGCCGACGAAGCACAGAATCGGACTCTTACCCTCCGGGTTCAGTTTGCGCACGGCAAGGAACTCGAGGATGCGCCGCTTGATCTTGTCCAGGCCGAAATGATCCTCGTCCAGGATGCGGCGCGCCTGCCCGATGTCGATCTCGGCGTTGCTGCGCACGTTCCACGGCAGCTCCACCAGGCAATCGAGGTAGGTGCGGATCATCGAGTATTCACCTGCGCCCTCGGGCATGCGTTCCAGGCGCTTGAGCTCCTTGCGCGCGTGCTTGTCGACTTCTTCCGGCATCTTGGCCTCGCCGATGAGCTTCTCCAGCTCCTCGATTTCGGCTGCGCGATCGTCGGCCTCTCCCAGCTCCTTCTGGATCGTGCGCATCTGTTCGCGCAACACGTGCTTGCGCTGCTGTTCGCCCAGCGTCTCCTGCGTCTGCTCGCTGATCTTCCGGGTGAGCCTGAGAATCTCCAGACGACCGGCGAGCAGCTTGGCGACCTTATCCATGCGCTCCGGCAACTCGAAGGTCTCGAGGATTTCCTGTTTCTCGGCCACGCGCACGTCGGCGAAGCTCGCGACCATGTCGCAGAGCTGATTGGCCGAATTGACTCCCTGGATCGCGGCGACCAGCTCGGCGGGCGCCTGTGGCAGTAGCTGGAACATTTCCGCCGCGCGCGCCTTGAGGTTGAGCATGCGCGCTTCGATCTCGGCCCCGCCGATGTCGGGCGTCTGCACCGGTGCGATGCGTGCGACTAGAAATGGGTAGCCCTCCAGGAACTGCAGTACGCGAAAGCGCTGCGTCCCCTGGCAAACCATGTGGTGCACGCCGTCTTCGGTGGTCACGTAGCGCATGATGTTGGCCACGGTCCCCACCCAGTGGAGATTTTCCGGCCCGGGCGTATTGATCTCGGGTTCGCGCTGCAACAGCACCCCGATCGGGCGCTCGGCGCGCAGCGCTTCCTGGGCGGCCGCGATCGAGCCCGGCCGGCCGATCGTGAGCGGAAACACCACGCCGGGGAACAGCACGACATTGCGCGAAGGCACGATGATGATCGCGTCCTCGGGCACTGCCTTGCCTTCACGGCCGTGGGCGCGCGGCGCTGCCTCGGCACCGGCCAGATTGGCCGTGTCGGGAGCATCGGCGAGTACCGGGTGCTCAGTGGGCAAGTTGTTCATCGCGTCCTCGTTCATCGGTTCGGCTTGCGCAAGGCGATCAATAGGCAACCGTCGTGCATGGCCGCCCGGATGATCTCCTGTGGTGGCGTTCGAAATCGCAGCCGGCGCACGAAGCGCCCATGCGGAATCTCCTTGCGCCGGATGGCGCCGTCCGCGCAGCCCTGCGGGATGGTGCGCTCGGCCACGATGTCGAGACAATCGCCGTCGAGGCGGTAATGCATGCGATCCGGCGGCACGCCAGGCAGCGCGACCAGCACCGTCCAGCTCTCATCGCTCTCGAACACGTCAACCGGCGGCTCCCACACCCCGCCCGCGTACCGCGGCTCACCCTGCACCGATTGACTCTCGCGCAGGCGGAAGAACTGCTGCCGCAGCCGATCCGCCTCATCCAGCATGCGGATTGCCTCCGACCACATCCATGAGCGTGCGTAGCGCTGATCCATGCCTGCCGAAATTGGGCCGGGTTCGGGGAAATCAATGGCAGGCCGCAATTCGGGGGCCCGGCGGCGCAGGCAGACAGCGTTACTCGATGGATGCCGTACTCTGCAATCCGAGCTCGCGCGCATAACTCCCGCCCGCCAGATGAAACGCTATGGGTCCATCGGGGTCTGCGCGAATGAATTGACGCACGAGCGGATCATCGGAATGGCGAATGCTCTCGGTCGGTCCTTGCGCGACTACTTTGCCGGAGCCGATGAAATAGACGTGATCGATCACCTTCAGCGCTTCCTTGGCATCGTACGACACGACGATGGAAGTCACGCCGAGCGCATCGTTGAGGCTGCGGATAAGGTTGCCGATGACATTGCACGAGATCGGATCGAGCCCCGAGAACGGCTCGTCGTAGATGATGAGATCGGGGTCCATCGCAATGGCGCGCGCAAGTCCGACGCGGCGTGCCATGCCGCCAGAGAGCTCGGAGGGCATGAGCTGGGCGGCACCACGCAGCCCGACGGCGTTGAGCTTCATCAGCACGACGTCGCGTATCATGCGGCCGGGCAGGTTCGTCTTCTCGCGCATCGGAAACGCGACGTTCTCGAACACCGACAGATCGGTGAACAATCCCCCCTGCTGGAACTGCATCCCGATCTTGCGCCGCACACGGTATAGGTCGTTGCGATCGAGCGTGTTGATCGCTTCGCCGTCGATCCGGATCGATCCCCGCTGCGGCAGCAGTTGCCCGCCGATCAGGCGCAGCAGCGTGGTCTTGCCCGAGCCGCTTGCGCCCATGATGCCGACGATGCTGCCGCGCGGGATGGCCGCCGAAATGCCGCTGAAGATTTCGCGTGTGGGGAAAGCGAAATGGACGTCATCGATTTCGACGATCGAGTCGATTGCCATGCGATTCAAGCCACGCCTGGGACGAGCGCCATGATCTCGATTCTAGCCCGGATGTTTCCCTGCGGTGCACGACACGCACGCGATCGACGCGAACGAATCCGTTCGTGCCGCGACAGAGAGAGCGGCATCGCAGTCCGGCCGGCGGCTAGCCGTAAACCCTGCTAACACGCGCCGGCGCCGCCCCTGCTGCGCGGGAGATCGGCCTCACCCATATCCCAGAACAGCCCCGCCATCATCTGCATGCCTTCGCGCAGAATCGGCGCGAGTACGTGTTCATCGGGCGCGTGCTGGCTGCAGCCCGCGTACGAATGCGGCACCCATAGTGTGGGCAGACCCAGCACCTCGGCGAAGCACTCGTTCGGCAGGGACCCGCCCAGATTGGGCAGGATTGCCGGTTTCACACCGGTTGTGCGCTCGATCGATTCGGCAGCCCAGCGCACCCAGGGGTTGTTCGGGTCGAGGCGCGTCGCCGCCATCAAGCTCTGGCGCGAGAGTTCAACCTCGATCGTACCGAAGCCGTTGCCATCGAGATGTCGCCGCAGCGCGGGCACCAGTGCGCTCGCATCGGTACCGGCGACGAAGCGGATCTGGCAGTAGGCGACCGCCTCGCCCGGAATCGCGTTTACGGGGTTGTCCGGATTGCCGGTGCGAAACGCGAGCACTTCGAAGGTGTTCCAACCGAACACCTTCTCCGCGCGCGTGAACCCCGGTTCGCCCCACCAGTCATCGATCGAGGGCTCGCCTTCGATCGGCTCCACCGGGCAGTCCGCGAGCGCGGCGCGCACTGAATCCGGTATGGGCGGCGGCACGAGTTCGCGCGCGAGTACCTCGCCGCTACGCGAAACGATGCAGGCGATGGCGTGCGCGAGAACGGTGCCGGGGTTGGCGAGCAGCCCTCCCCAGTTGCCGGAATGATTGCCGCCGTCGCGGAAGTGCGCGCGCAAAGTTACGTTGAGCGCGCCGCGCGAGCCAAGGAAAAGGGTCGGACGCCTCGCGTTCAGGCGCGGGCCATCAGAGGCGATGAATACATCGGCGCGCAGCCGCTCGCGCTCGCGCTCGCAAAAAGCCCGCAGCCCCGGCGAGCCCAGCTCCTCACTCGTTTCCATGAGCACCTTGACATTGAATCCGAGCCGCCCGCGGGTATCGAGCACACTGCCCAGCGCCGCCATGTTGATCGAGTGCTGAGCCTTGTTGTCGGCGACTCCGCGCCCGTAGTAACGTTCGCCTTCCTCGATCAATGTCCATGGCCCGAGGCCGCTGCGCCACTGTTCCTCCAGTCCCCGGATCACATCGCCATGACCGTAGGTGAGCATGGTGGGCAGGGCCGGATCTTCGATGCGCTCGGCCACCAGAAAGGGGCCGCCGCCCTCGACGGGGTTCTCGAAGCGTTCGGTATGAAATCCCATTTGCAACAGGGCGGGGGCGATTTCGCGCTCGAGATATTCGTACAGGTGCGCTCGGCTGGACGGAACCTGGCTCTCGGAGCGGATCGCGACGCGCCGGCGCAGATCGTCGATCAGGCGGCCATCGTCGTGGTAGGCGGTTGCTTTCGAGATCGCTGCTTCACGCGTCACGCTCGTCTCCCCTGGTTGGCATACCTTGCATCGTTGCGGTCCTTGTCCGGGCGAAAAAAGACCGCGGGATCACCGCGGCCTCGGAAGGAATTTCGACTGCCTGTTCTCGCGTCGGTGGGCCTCGGGCCCAAGCACCGACAGCGAAGTCATCGAAGGTTATGCAGCGCTAGCCCCCTCTCGCCTTCGTGGCGGTGGGCGTGCTTTGCTGCTGGGATCCGTCGGCCGACTTCGCCTTTGCGCCGGTGCAAGCCAACGCGGCGCCGCTCGCTAGCGAAAACACGATAACGGCGGCGATGCTGAGCAATCGACTAGACATCGGATCACCTCCTCTCTGCGAGAACCGGCACATGCCGTGACGCGACTGTAGCAGACGCGGCCACGGGTTCGCAAACCTGCATTGTGCTGCGTTCGCCGACCTTCTTCACGCTTTGCGCGCCGAGGAGCTTGCTGTATAGTGCGCGCCAAGCTCGTTGCCGCCTCATCCGGTGTGCGGCACGTCCCGTTCGCGGTTGTCCCAAAACTCCTCGAATTCCTCACAGCCGTACATCTGCCTGAACCGGTTCTGCGTCCCCAGTCGCGGCAGGCCGATTTCAGGAGATTCCATTGCACCCAGCATTCGAAAGCCTTGGGCTCGCACCGGCGCTCACACGCGCCGTAGCCGAGCAAGGCTATGCCCATCCCACCCCGATTCAAGCGAAAGCCATTCCTGCGGTTCTTGCCGGCCACGACATTCTGGCGGCCGCCCAGACCGGCACCGGTAAAACCGCCGCCTTCACCTTGCCGCTGCTGCACCGCCTGGCGCACGACGCAGATGCGCGCACGGCACCGACACGCCACC
>WYBJ01000161.1 GCA_011525945.1 Burkholderiaceae bacterium
ATACAAGGCGAAGCTCAAGTCGCTGCGCGGCCTGCCGGCAAGCGTCAAGGCCGTGCTCGAATGCGTACCGGCCGCGGCGCATCCGATGGACGTGTTGCGTACCGGCTGCTCGGCGCTCGGCACCACCCTTCCCGAGAAGGACGACCATAACCCGCCGGGCGCACGCGACATCGCCGACCGGCTGATCGCCTCGTTCGGCTCGATGTTGCTGTATTGGCACCATTACAGCCAGAACGGCCGCCGCATCGAGGTCGAGACCGATGACGATTCCATCGGCGGACACTTCCTGCACCTGCTGCATGGAAAAGCGCCGAGCGAAATGTTCGTGCGCGCCATGCATACCTCGCTCAATCTCTATGCCGAGCACGAGTTCAATGCCTCCACGTTCGCCTGCCGTGTCGTGGCGGGCACCGGTGCCGATATGCATTCGGCGATCACGGGCGGGATCGGCGCGCTGCGCGGGCCGAAGCACGGCGGCGCCAACGAAGTCGCGTTCGAAATAATGAAACGCTACGAGAGCCCGGCGGAGGCCGAGGCAGACGTTGTCAGGCGCGTGGCGGCCAACGAGACCATCATCGGCTTCGGTCATCCCGTCTACACGATCGCCGATCCGCGCAACCGCATCATCAAGGAAGTTGCACGCAAGCTGTCCGCCGCTTCGAGCGACATGAAGATGTTCGACATCGCCGATCGCATCGAAGGCGTGATGGCGCGCGAGAAGAAGATGTTCGCCAACCTCGACTGGTTCTCGGCCGTGTCGTACCACAAGATGGGCGTGCCGACGGCGATGTTCACGCCGATTTTCGTCGTCTCGCGCACCAGCGGCTGGTCAGCGCACGTGATCGAGCAGCGCATCGACAATAAGATCATCCGCCCCACCGCAGTCTACACGGGCCCCGAAGGCAAGGAATTCGTACCGATCGAGAAGCGCCAGTAAGGTACGCAAGAGAAGGGGGCGGTCCGCCTTTTCGTTTCCCCGCCATACATCGAACGGAGCGCAACCATGTCAGGCGCCATCGCCAACATTCGACCCGAGCCGGACAAAGTCCTCACCGACATCGCGCACTACGTCGCTCGTTTCGAGATTGCGAGCAAGGAGGCGTACGAGACCGCGCGCTATTGCCTGATGGACACGCTCGGTTGCGGCCTGGAGGCGCTTTCCTACCCGGCCTGCACCAAGCTCATGGGTCCGATCGTTCCCGGCACCATGGTGCCGGAGGGAGCGCGCGTACCCGGAACGTCATTCCAGCTCGATCCTGTCATGGCGGCGTTCAACATCGGCTGCATGATCCGTTGGCTCGACTTCAACGATACCTGGCTCGCCGCCGAGTGGGGGCATCCATCCGACAACCTGGGCGGGATTCTTGCCGTCGCCGACTATCTGTCGCGGCATAACATCGGCCGGGGGCGCGAGCCGCTGCCGATGCGAGCCGTCCTGGAGGCGATGATCAAGGCGCACGAGATCCAAGGCGTGATCGCGCTCGAGAACAGCTTCAACCGGGTCGGTCTCGACCACGTCGTGCTGGTGAAGGTGGCCACCACCGCGGTGGTGTCGCGCCTGCTCGGAGCGACGCACGAGGAGATCGTCAACGCGCTCTCCAACGCCTGGATCGATGGCCAATCGCTACGGACCTACCGCCACGTGCCCAATACGGGCTCGCGCAAGTCGTGGGCGGCGGGCGATGCGACCAGCCGCGGCGTGCGCCTCGCCCTCATGGCGCTCAAGGGGGAGATGGGCTACCCATCCGCACTCAGCGCACTCACCTGGGGTTTCTACGACGTGCTCTTCAAGGGCCAGCCGTTCCGGTTCAGCCGCGATTACGGTTCGTACGTGATGGAGAACGTGCTCTTCAAGATCTCCTATCCGGCGGAGTTCCATGCCCAGACCGCGGTGGAAGCCGCGCTCGCGCTGCATGCCGACGTGGCGCCGCGGCTCGACGAGGTGAAGGAAGTCGTTATCAGCACGCACGAGTCGGCCATCCGTATCATCGACAAGAAAGGCCCGCTGCACAACCCGGCCGATCGCGATCATTGCATCCAGTACATGACGGCGGTCGCGCTCATTTACGGCAACCTCACCGCCCGGCATTACGAAGACGAGGTCGCACGCGACCCGCGCATCGATCGCCTGCGCGAGAAGATGCGCTGTGTGGAAAATGTACGATGGAGCGCGGACTACCTCGATCCCGCCAAGCGCTCGATCGCCAACGGTATTCAGGTGTCGTTCACCGATGGCAGTCACACGCGCAAGGTCGATGTCGAATATCCCGTCGGTCATCGCCGCCGGCGCGCCGAAGGCATTCCCTTGTTGGTGGAAAAGTTCCGGATCAATCTCGCGCGCCGTTTCCCGGCCAAGCAATGCGACGCCATCCTGGCCTTGTGCGAGGATGCGGCCCGGCTCGAGACCACCCCGGTGAACGAGTTCGTCGACCTGTTCGTCATCTGACGGAAAACCTCGTCATGCCGATCACAGTAGATCGCGCCATCGTCATTGCTTGCGCGCTCTGCGGGTTCACGGCGGCTTCCTGGGCTGCCTCGATGGACGCGCCCAAACGTAAGCCCGGCCTGTGGCAGCAGACCGTCACCACAACAGGTCTGGCGGTCCCACCGCAGTCGATGAGCATGTGCACCGATGAGAAAACCGATGATCTGACTGCTGCGCGCGCGGGTCAGAGCCGGGAGTGCCAGCAGCAATCGATCCGGCGCGACGGCAACGCCTTCGTCGTGGACGCAGTCTGCCGCAGCGGCGATACCACCATTCGTACCCACGGTCGCTTCAGCGGCGACTTCACCGCGCGTTACTCGGGCGAGTTGCGCTCGACCTTCGAGCCGCCGATGCAAGGCATGAAGGAGATGACCCAGATCATCGACGCGCGCTGGATCGGGCCGTGCAAGCCCGGGCAGAAACCGGGCGATGTGATGATGCAGGGGATGGGCAGCATGAACATGAACGAACTCATGAATGCCGACCCGCAGAAGATGAAAGAGTTGATGCAGCAGATGCAGCAGGGCGCACCGCGCTGACGCGCCCGGCAACAGCAACGCCGCACGGAGGGACGCATGGCTACGGAAATCAAGACGCTCGGCAAGCTGCCCCGGAGCGCATTCGCAACGTTGGAGATCGAGCGACTACCCGAGGATGTGCTTGCAGGATTCGCCGCACTGGTCGATTTGACGGGTACGGTTTCGGACGCGATGGACAACCTCGGGCTGTTCGCCGCCCTTCCCGCCTCGACACTCGCACCAACGCTTCCCGGCAAACGTATCGTCGGCCACGCCATCACGGTGCGCAACGCCGAGCGCCAGCAATCGGCCCATGTTGCCGTGGCCGAAGGTGCGCACCGCATGGGCGAGACTGAAGCGTATAACCTCGCCCGGCCCGGCGACGTCATCGTGATCGAAGGGCTGTTCGGTTGCTCCAACATGGGCGGACAGTCGGCCACGATCGCGCGCCGCCAAGGCTGCGCCGGCGCGGTCATCGACGGCTCCTATCGCGATCCCGATGCCTCGCGCGCGCTCGGCTTTCCGATCTGGGCGCGGGGCGTGACGCAGATCACCGGCAAGTGGCGCCTGGAAACGGTGGCGGTGAATGGCCGGGTGCGGATCTGCAACGTCTCGGTCGATGCCGGAGACCTCGTACTCGCCGATGACGCCGGTGTGGTTTTCGTACCTAAAGCACACGCGGCCGCAATACTGGCCGAGGCGCGAAAAATCGATGCCGGTGACACCAAGCGCAAGCAGGATATCGACGCGGGCGTGGATATCGGTTCGCTGGTGACGAAGAAATACAAGTAAAGGGAGTCCAAGGCCCAGGGTGTCAGGATCGCCCTTAGCGCCCACGCGACTTCTACTTCCGCGCCTCACGGCTGCACTCACCGTTCGCAACCCTGCTCACCCCCAACGACTCATGGCGCTCGCTTCGAAACGCATCGGCTTGCTCGTACCTTCGTCCAATTCCACCGTCGAGGTCGAGTTTTACAGGGCGCTCCCGCCGGACGTGTCGCTGCACGTCGCGCGGCTACCCATCACGCAGGTGAATCCCGAGTCGATCGCCGGCATGGCCGATTCGCTGGAGACAGAAGCGAAGAAGCTCGCCAGCGCCGATGTCGACGTGATCGTGCTCGGTGCCGCGGCGCCGAGCTTCCTCAAGGGCATGGGTTACGACCGCGAGATGTCGCAACGCATCGCACGCGCCACCGGCAAGCCGGCTACGACTGCCTCGACGGCCCTGCTGCAATCGCTGGCGGCGCTCGGCGCGAGCCGCGTGGCCCTCGGGACCGCGTATTCGACCACGGTGAACGACATCGCCATCGCCTTCCTGCGCGCCAACGCGATCGACGTCGTCAAGGCCGAGTGTCTCGGTTACGTCGATAATCTCGAAATCGGCCACCTCGACGTGCAAAGCGCCTACGATCTTGGCCGGCGCATTGCCTGCCCCGAAGCGCAGGCGATCGTATTCCTGTGCACCAACTGGCAGTCGATGGCGATCATCGATCGGCTCGAGCGCGATACCGGACTACCGGTCCTTTCCAGCGCGCAGTTCAGCATCTGGGCAGGACTCAAGACGATCGGCTACTCAGCACGGATCGACGGCTACGGCAGGCTGCTGCGGGAGATGCCGGCGCTTGCCGGTGTGTGAATACGCCAGAGGTCGCAGCGGCTCGACCGAGTCGCGCGCTGCGCCGCTTGCTCGATACGCGCGAATGGCCGAGCGACGTAGTGCAACTCACTTCAAATAATCGCCCTGCCAGCGCTTGTAGTCCTTCTGCCTGAGCGCCACGTCGAGCAGCTCATCGGAAGCGACCTTGTCTTTCAGCGCCGCGGTCGAGCCGCCGTCGCGCAGGTGCTTGAGCGTGTCGTACACCGCCTTGACCGAGGCGTAGAGCGGCTGATGGCCTTGCAACGCGACGCGCACGCCGTGCGCCGCGAGCCACTGTTTGTCGGATAGCTCTGGCGTGGCGCCACCGATGATGAGCGGCAGGCGGCAGGCCTGATGCACGGCCTCGATCTCGGCGCGCTTGCTGCCGCCAACGAGAAAGATTGCATCCACGCCGGTGTCTTGCGCAGCCTTGACGCGCTCGATCGTCTCTGGAATACCGGCGAGCTTGAGCCCGTTGGTGCGTCCGATCACCGTAAGCGACGGATCCGCGCGTGCGGCCACTGCGGCCTTGAGCTTGCCGACGAACTCGGGGATCGCGATCATCTGCTCGCCCTTGGCGCCGAACGCAGCCGGCAGCACCGTATCCTCGATGGTCAGACCGCAAACGCCCGCAGTTTCGAGCTCTTCCACGGTACGCATGACGTTGATGGCGTTGCCATAACCATGATCGGCATCGACCATGAGCGGCAAGGGCGAGGCGCGGCAGATGCGAAGGATCTGATCCGCGAACTCGGTGAGCGTGAGGACGATGATGTCCGGCGCACCGAGCACGGTGGCCGAAGCGGTGGAGCCGGCGAACATCCCGATCTCGAAACCGAGCGCGGCCGCGATGCGTGCCGACATGGGGTCGAACACCGATGCCGGATGGACGCAGACATTTCCTTGCAAGATCTCGCGATAGCGCGCGCGGCGTTCGGTGAGCAGCATGGTATTCCTCATCTAGTGGATAACGGCTTCCCTCGCCCCTTTCGCTCCTCCCGAAGGCAGAGACGAGCAAGGCGATCGATCGTGCCGCCGCACTCGGTTCATGGCGTTAAGCCCGCCTCTGCATCCTCCGGCGGCGAGGTGACAACGATGAAGGTGAGATCGGTAAGGCCGGTATTGTAGATCGCATGGCGTACGCCGGGCGGCACGAAAATGACATCGTGCCGGCGCACGACGCGCCGCTCGCCGTCGAGCTCCATCAGTGCCTCGCCCTCCAGGACATGGTAGATCTGTTCTTGCACTCGATGCGCATGCGGTTCGACGTAGGCCTTCGGCTGGTAGGTGGAGATGCGGTAATCGATGCGGCGCGAACCGCATACCTCGGGGCGCACCAGCATCTTCGAATACGCGCCGCCGAAGTGCCCTGCCAGATCTTCCCACATCGCCTCGATCACGTTGCGGATCGAGCCCGCCGGCTGCTCTTGAGTCATGCGTCGCCTCCGAACCGTTGCCTACGAGTCATCCCCGCGCCGAAAGAAATCCGCGACTCAGGGAGATGCCCTGGATCGCCGCCTGCGAGGGTGAGAAGAAAATCGCTATGCGAGCGCACGGGCGATACGCTCTGCCGCGCGAATGCCGAATGTCACCGCCTTGACGAGGCCGCCGACATAACCCGCACCACTGCCTCCTTCAAGCCCACCGCTGGCCGTGCCGACGGCGTACAGCCCATCGATGCTTCCGCCGCCCGCTCGCAGCACCTGTGCGTCTGGATCGATCGCGATCCCGCCCATGGTATAGGTGATCCCCGCACACAACGGCGCCGCGTAGAACGGCGCCTTCGCCACCGGCATCGCCGCAATGCGCGTCGACGTGCGGCGCGGATCGAGCCTCTCGAGGCTGCCCTCGCTCAGTGCCTGGTTGTAACCGGCGACGGTGAGCTCGAAGCGCTCAACCGGGACGCACATGATCTCGGCGAGCGCGGCGAGCGTGGGCGCACGATGCACCGTGCCGCCCGCCTTGATAAGGTTCGGGTTGGCCGGGATGCGCGCGCCCCTGCCGGGTCCGTTCCAGATCGCCTCGTCGAAAACCGCCCACGCGGATAAAGGATCGGGCAGCCGTGCAATCCTGTTCGCGACATAGACCCCGCCCATGCCTTCGTCGGTGAAACGCTCCCCGCGCGCATCCACCACGATTCCGGCGGTGCCGAGCTCGTCGAGCTGCGGGTAAGGCCACACCTTGTCGTTGTGGAACGAATCGCGCGACAGCATATGGCCATAGAAGGCATCGAGTCGGCTCACCGCCGCGCCAAGCGCCCGCGCCATGCCGAGGCCGTCTCCCAGGCCGGTGGCGGCCCCTCGTTGCATGAGCTTCTCAGGCGCCGGCGAGATGTGCGCGCGGATCAGGTCGGGATTCGCCTGGTAGCCGCCGTCGGCAATGACCACCGCCTTGGCGCGGAAGCATACGGCTTTGCCTTCGATCGCGGCTTCGACCCCGGCACAGCGCCCGGCGCTTTCCACCAGCGCAGCCGCAGCGGCTCCGCGCAACAGCGTGCCGCCGCGCTTGCCGAGATTCGCCTCCAGCGTGCGCAGCGCCACATCTGGTCCGCGGCCTTTCCAGTCGAGCCCCGGCGTGATCGGTCGCGGCGGCGCCAGCACGTGCTGCTGCCAGACGATCTGGCCGATGCGAATGTACTTCGCGCCCTCTTCGCGCAGCCACCTGACCGCTCGCCGCGCGTCTTCAGCCAGCGCCCGCGCGAGGCCGGCGTCGCACTCGCCCAGGGTTGCATCCTCGATCACTTTGAACAGCGCCCCGGCGGGTTCCTCGACGTTGTGCTGCGCAATGTGCAGGATGCCGCCGGAATAACGCGAGTTGCACGCATACTGCTGCTCGCACCCGCGCTCGAGCACCGCCACCTTCAGACCAAGCTGCGCGGCGCGGCACGCCGCGCTCAATCCCCCGAGCCCGCCTCCGATGACGACCACATCCCATTCGCTCGCCCGCCTCATGCGCGCTCACTTCGGCAGGAGCATATCGGCGATCACCCGCACCAGCTCCACGTAACTGCGCATGAGAAAGTACACCACGGCACTACCCACCACGCCGGCAATGAATGCGAACCAGTGCGCGCCCAGCGCTAGCAGCACGATCCCGCCGAGCGCGGGCAGGGCTCCGATCGCCAGCGCGAGCAGGTCGCCGCGTTCGACGATGAGCTTGATGACGGGATATTGATCCATGGAATCTAGTCGAGCTTGTGGCGGGCCTCAGTTGACGACCTGGATGCCCGCCTCCTTGATGATGCGCGGCCACAACGCCCATTCCTTCTGCAGGAAGGCGCTCGCCTCTTCCGGTGTCGTGCCCTCGGTTTCGTTGCCCAGCTCGACCATGCGCGCCTTCA
>WYBJ01000162.1 GCA_011525945.1 Burkholderiaceae bacterium
CGGTACCGCAGAGCTTGCGACCATCGACCTCGATGTCGTTGCGCGGCCGGAACGCCGCCGCGACACCCAGACGCTGCAATCCGCCGGCTGCTGCCGAGCAGATCGCAGCCGTGATCTCGGCGAGCGAGGCCAGACCCAGGCTCTTCCTCTCGAATACCAGCTCCCAGCCGAGTTGGCCCGGATCGAAGTAGAGCGCGCCGCCGCCGGTGATGCGCCGTGCAAGACCGATGCTGTGCGCGCGGCAGTAGTCGAGCTCGATCTCGCGCGCGATCGCCTGATGCCTGCCGACCAGCGCCGTCGGCGTGAAGGCGAGGAAGCGGATCGTATCCGCAATCAGGCCGCTGCGGCGCGCCTCGATCAGCGCCGCATCGAACGCGATGTTGGCCCGGCCCTCGCGCAGACCCGTATCGATGACACCGAATCGTCGCGCCATGCCCGACTCAGCGCACGCGCCTGCGCATGGCGAGATCGCGCCGGATGCGAACGATGTCGCGTCCCTGCGGCTGGAACGGATAGCTCGCGATATTCGATGGCGGCGAGTCTCCGTAGGGCCGGTCGCAGGCCGACACATCGTCCCTGAGTTTCCCGGGACAGCCGGAAGTGCGAAAGGCGATGCCCGCATCGATGATGCCGTCGAGCTCCGCGCGCGGCAGCCCGAAATCGGTCACGCGGCCGCGATCATCGAATCGCATGTGCTGCAAGCGCACGCCGCGGTAGTCGATCAGGTAACGCGCAAGCTGCACCCGGCGCCATTGATCGCGCGGCGTGGCCGGCAGATGATCCATGAGCGAGCCCTGCTCCGGGAAAAAGCAGAACATGTGGCTGTGGCCGCCGAGATCGACCAGCTGCTGCACCACCGAGAGCGCTTCGAATTCGGTCTCGCCCATGCCGATGATGAGATGCATGCCGAACTTGCCGGGCCCGAAGATATCGCGCGCGTCGTGCAGAATCTCCCAGTACTTGCCCCACGCATGCGGCGATTGCACGCCGCGCCCGCGCGTGCGCTCGAATAGCTCCGGTGTGCACGCATCGAGCGCGACGGTGAAAATGTCCGCACCCAGAGCCTTCAAGCGCTGCACGTCCGCGCGCGCCATCGTGGTCGGATTCGACAGGATCGACACCGGTAGCGCGTGCGGATCGATGCGGCGCGTCCAGGTCTTGAGCACCGCGACCGCGTCCGCGTCCGAATGCGGGTGCGTGATCATACTGATGCACATGCGGTGAAATGGCGTCTGACTGCCCGCGCCGGCGACGATCTCAGTTACTTGCTCCATCGGCAACGCCGGCCAGTCGACCCGGATGAAATTGCGGTCGGCATAATCGCGTTCGGCTTCGCGATGGCGCGCAAGCCCGCAATAAGCGCAGTTCGCGCGGCAACCCTCGGGATAGGTGAGCAGCAAATTGAGGCAGCGCGTGCATTCGCAGCGGTGCATCTGCCCCGGCATGACGCCGAGCGTGATCGCGGCCGCGCGCGACATCTGCACGTATTGCGGCGAACGCATGTGCGGCGTGAGGATGTTGATGTCCGGAATATACGCACCGGCGGGCGCGACGTTCTGCGTCTTGACGCGCGCCCCGTTGCGCAACGCCTTCGGCACCGCGGGCGATGCGCGCGGCTGCATCGCCTCAAAGGGATTGAAATCGAGTGCACCCGCCTCGCTCGGCCGCGGTACGGCATTTTCGTGAGTAATACACGCCAAGGTGCTTCTCCTCGTCGAAATCGTCAGGCCGTCCAGTATTCGGGATACGCGATCCAGCTGCGGCGCTGCGCGGCGCGCGTAAGACGCCCGCCACTGTGCGCTTGCGCGAGCGCGCGCCGGCGCGCCAGGGCGCGCTCGAGCGCCGCACCGAAGATGCTGAGCAGTTCCTCGCGGTACTCGTCGAGTGCGCCGGACCTGCCCGCGAGCCACGCCGCCGCCGCCTCCCCCGCGAGTGCACCGGATTGCACGGCAGCCGCGATGCCCGCGCCGGTCACCGGATTGGTCAGACCGGCCGCGTCACCGGCGAGCAGCACGCGAATCTTGCCCAGGCACGCGACCGGATCGAGCATTCCGCTCGCCGGGATCGTGCCGCCGGTGCGCGCAACGATGGTCGTATCCACGCGCCCTTGCGCGACGAGCCTGGCGTGAAGCCGCGCGACGATGCCGCGCAGGCCAGGCCGCGCATCCGCAGCGACGCCGGCGCCGATGTGAGCGACATCGCGTTTCGGGAACAACCAGCCGTAGCCCCCCGCGATCTCGCTTGACAGGAAGATATCGGTGGCCGCGTGCCGCCGGCGTAGCGGCACGGTGACTTGCCGCGCCTCGACGAGGCTGCGATTGACCCGGCCGGCGAGGCGCCCGGCGCGAGAACGCGGGCCGTCGGCGCCGATCACCACGCGCGGATGGACGCGGCTGCCGTCGCTCAAGCGCACGCCGCCGTCGTGCTCGACGGTGTGCAACGCCACTCCGCAGCGGCACGCCGCACCGGCGTCATTGGCGGCCTGCGAGAGGGCCGCATCGAAACGCGCCCGATCGAGCATGGCGCCCGGGAAGTGCGGTGTGACATCGCACGCGCCATCCTCGATATAGGTGTGCATCGCCTCGATGGTTTGCACCGTGGCGCGACCAAGCTGAGGCACCTCCTGCTCAAGCGCCCTGGGGACCAGCTCCGCGCACTGCACCGGGTCGCCGACGCGCTGCCTGCGCTCGATCGCCAGTACGCTCAAGCCCGCGCGCGCAGCGGCCCAGGCAGCGCGGCTTCCCGCCGGCCCGAGACCCACCACGAGCACGTCGACCCGGGTGCTCATGCGGCGCAGGCGCTACCGAAGGCGGAGCCCGCACGCGCGCCGAGCTTGATGGCGCAGCACGCGTGTTCCTGACGGGTCGGGCGCCCGATCGCACGCGCGAGCGCGAGCACGCCCTCGGCCGGAAACGCGATGCCGTCCAGACCCGCCATGACCGCATAGGCATCGGTCAGGCGCTTGTTCATCCCCGTGGGACGGGCGCAGCCGAGCAGTACCTCGCGTTGCGGCAGCATGCGACGCGCGGCGAGGAAAATGCGTCCTGATTCGGCCGGATCGGGTGTCGCGAACGCTCCCGGCCTGGCATAGAACGGCATGACAACGACCAGCACGAGCGCGTGCACGCCGTGGCGCGCGACGATCGAAAGCGCGTTCTCCTCACCGAGCACACGACCGTAGTGAAGTCCGATCACGATGTGCGGGACGATTTCCATGCCGGTCGCGCATAGCGCCGCGAGTGTCTCCTCGAAATCGGCGACCGAGCGCCTCAGGTGATAGACCTCGCGGATGGTCTCCTCCGCACCGATCACATCCATCATCGCGGTGTCGATTCCGGCGCTTTCGAGCTGCCTGGCGCGCGCGCGGTCAAGCAGCGCCGTGTGCACCGCGATGCGCAGGTACGGAAACTCCTGCTTCAAGCGCTCGATCGTCGGGAGGAAGCGTTCATAGCGCACTTCGTTGCGCGGGTTGGAGCCGCCCGAGAGCAGGAAGCCGCGCAGATCCTGTGACCGAACGAGGTCGCGCACTTTGCGCTCGAGCATCTCGGGGCTCGTCGCCGCGATCATCGGTTCGAGAATCTTCGCCTGGCAATGATCGCACATGAGCGCGCAGCCGCCACCCGTGATCGAGAACGCCGGGAAGCTCATCTTCGAGCAGCCCTTCACATCGGCAGTCTCGAAAGTCTTGAACGTCGGCGTCGAGATCCTCAGCGGCCGCTGTCCGACAGCAACCGCTTCGCGCTCGCACGCCGCGACGAGCGCGCTATCGAATTGGGCGTCCTCGAAGGGCTCGATGGTCGCGAGCGCGCGCCACCAGTCCGAGCCGACTCTGGCATGTTCGGTCATTGCACCTCCGTTTCGCCGATGAGCCCGGCGCGCATCATGAAGGCAAGCGCCGGCGCAGCGCAGGCCTTGGCGAGCGCGGCGCGCTCGGGCGATTGCCGCACGCGCTGCGCCAGCGCATCGGCGCGAACGATGCCAAGCGAACGCAGGCTCGCCGGTGTGGGATAGAGGGTAGCTTCCAGGAAGCGGCGCAGCAGCACGCGCACGAGCGCGGCGAACGCATGCCGGCGCAGCGCCCCGAGGCCGGCGATGCGCGCCTCCAACAGCGCGTGCGCCGCGGCGAGATGGCGTCCTTCTTCCTGATGATGCAAGGCCATCACCTGGTGCGCCAGCGGGCAGATTGCCGCCTCCGAGGTGCACGAGCGCAGCACCCGGCCGACGAAGTTGTTGGTCACCGATTCGCCGATGTAGACCATCGCCCAGAACTCGGCTTGATGCGGCGCGAGGCGCTGTGCGATCCACGTCAGCAGTCGTGTCGGCCCGAGCAACGGCACGCCGGACAAGCCCGCGCGTTCGATCATACGTAGGAACATCAGGCTGTGTCCCGCCTCCTCGCGTACCTCCTGCAACAGGATGCACGCCTCGGCGAGCGGCGCGCCGATGAATCCGCGCGCGCTGACACGGCTCATGAGCAATCCCTCGAGCCAGACGCCGGCGGCGCACAGGCGAGCGAAATCGACCCGGCTCAGCCGAATGCGCTCGGCGCCCGACATCGAAGCGTATTCGGGCAGCATCGCGAGACTCAGGAACTGATACGGAATCCAGGGTAACGCCGGGTCCGCCGCGGCAAAATCGAGCAGCGCAAGCGGGTCGCGATAGTGCGACATGCGCCTGCTGAGCCGGGCGAGCTTCGTGCTCATGCGTGTAGCGCGACAGCGCGTGCCGGTCGCACGGTGTCAAGCCCGGGCATGACGCGCTCGGCGAGCAGATCGACACAAGCTTCCAGTTCTGACGCAGCCAGGTCGCCACCGCCGATGACGAGTTGCACGCGATCCACGCCGGCAGCCGCGATCCGGCCGAGCCTTGCGGCGACGTGCGCCGGATCTCCGACCGCGGCCAACCCGAGCATCTCAAGCAACGGCAGTCGCAAGCGATTTTCCATCAACATGGCGGCGACCCCGAGGCGGCGGTAATACTCGTACCCCTCGGTGCGTGCGCTCAGGAAGGGGCGCGCGACCTCGAAGATATGCCGAAACGCCCAGACGATGCCCGGGCCGGCGCGGTTGCGCGCGGTGCGGTGGTCACGCGCGCAGTAACACGCGAGCGTGAACGACGTTCGCCCGTGCGGGCGCAGCCGGCGATAACGGTCGAGATCGGCACGCACCGAGCGCCAGGGTTTGAACGGCCCCGCCATCACGTCGAGATCGAGTTCGGCGGCTAGCGCATAGCTTTCGGGGCTCACGGCGGCCATCCAACCTGTTGCGAGACGCGGGCTCGGGGCTGGGCGAAGCTGTAACAGCGCGCCCCTACGCACGGCCTCGCCGGTACGTAACACCGCAGCCAATTCCGCATAACGGCGGCGAAACTCGGCTCGACTGTGCTCCGGCTCGATGCCGAAAGCTTGCAGTTCCACCGGCGTGATGCCACGGCCAACGCCCCACAGGGCGCGTCCGTTCGACAGCAAGTCGAGCGTAGCGAGGCGCTCGGCGACGCGTATTGGATCGTGCAAGGGCAGCGGGATGACGGCAAAGCCAAGGCCAATGCGCCGGGTTTCGCGCGCCATCGCCGCAAGCAGCATGTCGGGTGCCGCCGCGTTCGAGTAGTCGCCGAGGAAGTGGTGCTCGGCAAGCCACACGGCGCCGAAGCCCGCCCGATCCGCGGCGCGTGCCGCCGCGAGCCCATTGGCGAAAACCTCGTCAAGGCGATATCCTGTCGCGGGAGGCGACGCGAATTCGAGGAACACGTCGATGTGCATGGCGTGCGCGGCGTAGCGGCAAACCGGGACTCGGGCATTGTAGTCATATTCGACTTTTCATATATCAGTTTTGCGCGGCGGTTTAATCCGGATCAAGCACTGTGCCCTGGCCTCGTGCTATTAGGTCTCCACTATGAGCGCTGCTAACAAGATCGGAATCGTCGTTGTCTCGGGCTCCCTCGAGCGGCTGCAGATGGCGGCGATGATGGCCTCCGTTGCCGCCGTGAGCGACAACGAAGTCACCGTCTTCCTGTCGATGAATGCGCTGCAGTACTTCCGGCGCAATGCGCCGCGCCCGGCCGCCGAAGGGGAGTTCGGCGAGCTGCTGGTGCAGAAAAAGGCCCCCGAGTTCAGACAGCTCTTTCAGAGCGCGGTCGAGTTGGGCGATGCGAAGATCCACCCCTGCTCGATGGCCGTGGACATTCTCGGTATCGATACGAGCGATCTCGAGCCCTGGCTTGGCGAACCGCTCGGCCTGACGCGCTTTCTGTCGCAGACGCAGGGCGCACAAGTGTGGTCGTTCTGACTATGGCCGAGCGCATCGTCGTCGATGCCCGCGGCAGCTTCTGCCCCGGGCCGCTCATGGAGCTGATCGCACGGCTGAAGTTCGCCGCCGTGGGCGAGGAGATCGAAGTGCTGTCGACCGATAAGGGCTCGGCAGCAGATATTCCGGAATGGCTGCGCAAAGTAGGCCACGAACTGCTCGACACGCGGGAAGAGGCCGGTGTCTGGCATATCGCGTTACGAAAGTCGAAATAGCGGCGAAACTCGCGACAGAGGGAGGAGACGTCATGAAGATCCTGATCGTCGGCGGCGGCATGGGCGGAACGATCCTCGGCAACAACCTCGCACGGCGGCTCGCGCCGGAGATGCGCGCGGGCAAGGTACAGCTCAAGATGCTATCGGCATCGGACAAGCATATGTACCAGCCGGGGCTTCTGTACCTGGCGCTCGGGCGCATGACACCCGACGAGCTCTATCGCGATCAGGTGAGCCTGCTCGAACCGGGGATCGACTTCGAGGTCGATCCGGTGGTGAGCTTCGAGCTCGACCACAACCAGGTGAAGACGAAAAGCGGCAAGACGCATGGCTACGACATCCTGGTGATCGCCACCGGTTCTCGCCCCGTACCCGAGATGATCCCCGGGTTGGCGGAAAATGCCGAGACGTTCTATACCGAAGAAACCGCGCTCAAGATGTTCAAGCGCCTGCAGGCTTTCCAGGGCGGGCGGGTGGTAATCGCCGTCGGTGTGCCGCATAAATGCCCCATGGCGCCGCTCGAGATCACGTTCATGTTGCACGACTACTTCAAGGACCGCGGCATCCGCGACAAGGTCGAGCTGCACTACACCTACCCGGTGGGGCGCGTGCACTCGCTCGAGAACGTCGCGAAGTGGGCCGCGCCCGAGTTCGACCGCCTGGGCATCACCTACGAGACGCTGTTCAACATGAAGGAAGTCGACGGCGCGAACAAGGTGGTGAAGACCGAGGAAGGCAGCGAGGCGAAGTACGATCTGCTCATCACCATCCCGGCGCACAAAGGCATGGAGGTGATCGAGAGCAACAAGCTCGGGGCCGGCGGCTTCATCCCCACCGATAAGACCAAGCTCACGATGGAGGGGCGCACGAACGTCTACGTGATCGGCGACACCACCAACATCCCGATCAGCAAGGCGGGTTCGACCGTGCACTATCAGGTGGAGACGCTGGGCGAGAACCTCGCCGCGATCGTCAAGCTGGGTTCGCCGGTGCGTGAGCACGACGGCAAGGTGTTCTGCTTCATCGAATGCGGCAAGGACCGCGCCACCTACGCCACCTTCAACTACACGGTCCCGCCCGATCCCAAGCCGCCGACGCGCGCCGTGCACTGGTTCAAGATGGCGTACAACAAGCTGTATTGGACCTCGGCCCGCGGGCTACTCTAGACACGGGAGAACGCCATGGACGAATCGCAAGCTCTGGAGCTCGAGCGCTTCGCTGCCGCGGCGCGCGACTCGCTCACCGACGAGATGGTAAGCCGTCTCGCCGCCACGACCGCCGAAGGCATGGATCTGCTCGACAAGGTGAACCGCTCGGGCGTCGCCGGTGCGCTGCCTGCGCTCGCCCAGCTCGTGGCGAACGGCGATCTCGACCGGCTGGTGGCGCTGGCACGCACGTTCGGCGCGGCACAGGACTCGGTGACCGACGAAATGGTCGGACGGCTCGCAGAGACGCTTGCCGAGTCGCTTTGCCTCATGGACCGCCTGCAGCGCGCCGGAATCGAGCGGCTTGTCGGCACGCTCGAGCGCGGCATGGACCTGCTCGAGCGCGTGACACGCGCGCTCGATGCCGCTGAGCGAGCGAGCGCCGGACAGACGCCCTCTGCCGGCGGTATGGGCGGCCTGTGGCAAGTGATGCGCACGCCCGAAAACCAGGAGACGCTACGCTTCGTGCTCGCGCTCGGCCGCGAATTCCGCAAGCCGCGCGCGTAGCAGGCGATTGGCCTTAAATGCGAGAGGTCGGCCCGGATCGACGTGGCCGGGTGCACCTGCCAATCCGGGCGTGAAAATCGGACTCGTCAAATGACCGCGACAAAATTCGATTACACCCCGCTCTTGGCGCCGGGCCTGCCGCCTGCGGTGGCGCGCTGGTCCGGGCGCGTGAAATTCGACTTCACCGGCGGCAACAACGACCCCGACAGGCTGCCGCTCGAAGGGCTGATCGCCGCCGCCGAGTCGGTGTTGCGACGCGAGGGGCGCAAGCTCGCCATCTACGGCGTCGACAACGGACCGCAGGGTTACCGGCCTCTGCGCGATTTCCTCGCCGGCAAGCTCAGGGTCGATGCGGGTATCGCCTGCGGCGCCGACGACATCGTGATCACCTCGGGTTCGAACCACGGCCTCGACCTCGTCAACGCGACGTTTCTCGCGCGCGGTGACACCGTGATCATCGAGGAGGATTGCTACCAGAGCGTCATCAACCGGCTCAACCGTATCGGCACGAGAATTGTCGGCATTCCGCTCGACCGCGACGGCATGCGCATGGACGCGCTCTCGAATGCGCTCGACGATCTGAAGCGCAGCGGCATCCGGCCGAAGTACATCTATACCATTCCGACCGTGCAGAATCCGACCGCAACGATCCTTCCGCTGGAGCGCCGGCACGAGATGCTGAGGCTCGCACGGGCGCACGGCGTGCTGATCTTCGAAGACGACTGCTACGCCGATCTGACGTGGTCGGGCGAGCGCCCGCCCGCCATTTTCGCGCTGAGCGAAGCAGGCGGCGTCATCCATGTCGGTTCGTTCTCGAAATCGATCGCACCGGCGCTACGCGTGGGCTATGTGGTTGCGCCGTGGGAGGTGATGTCGCGGATGCTCGCGCTCAAAACCGATGCCGGCACCGGCGCCCTCGAGCAGATGATGCTCGCCGAATACTGCACGAAGCACTTCGCCAGACATGTCCCGGAGCTGCGGCAGGGACTGCGCGCCAAGCTCGAAACGTTGATGGATTCGCTGCGGGAACACTTCGGCACGACCGTGACGTTCGACGATCCCAAGGGCGGCATCTTCCTGTGGGTGAAGCTTCCCGACCACGTGGACACGATGAAGCTCTACGAGTCGGCGCTTGCACGCGGGGTTGCGATCAATCCGGGCCAGCAATGGTCGGTCAACAAGGCGCACAGCCGTAGCCGGCTACGGCTGTGTTTCGCGAGCCCGAGCCACGAGGAGATCCACGCCGGCATCGCGGCGCTCGCCGAAGCGTGCCGCACCGACTTCGGCATGTCGAAAGACGGCGTGTGACGACTGTAGCAACGTGTCGATGCCGCTCGACGAAGCGGCCCGCGATACGCGCGCACGACGCTGCGCGCCGCCACGGGCCGAAGCGCTGCCCTGCGTCGGGCGCGCCGATCAGGTCGCGGCCGGCGGCATCGTGTAGTTCAGGCCGATCCGCCCACCCTCCACGTAGATGACCTGACCTGTCACATACGCCGAATCGCCGCTTGCCAGGAACACCGCCACCCCTGCGACATCGGCCGGTGTGCCGAAGCGACCGATCGGCGTGCGCGCGCGTATGCTCGCGCGCGTTGTCGTATCGTCCCACAACCGCGCTTTGGTCATCTCGGTAATGATGGTGCCGGGACCGATCGCATTGACGCGGATGTTGCGCGGCGCGAGGCTGAGCGCCATGGCGTTGGTAAGCGCGGCGATACCGCCCTTGGAGGCCGCATACGCCGCGAGGGTGGGCATGGTCAGGATCGCGCTGGTCGAGCACATATTGATGATCGAGCCGTGGATATCGCGTTCGACCATGTGCCGCGCCACACCTTGACCGAACAGGAAAACCGACTTCAGGTTGGTCCGGATCACCTGATCGAAATCGGCTTCGCCAAGATCGAGAAAATCGGCCGGCCGATTGATGCCGGCATTGCTGACCAGCAGGTCGATGCAGCCAAACGCATCGATGGCGGCGGCAATGGCGGCGTCGACCTCACGCTTGATGCCGACGTCGCAGCGCACGAATAGGGCCTTGCCGCCGCCGGCCCGCAGGCGTGCGGCGGCGGTTTCGCCCGCGGTCTGTTCGACATCGATCAGCGCCACCGCAGCGCCTTCCGCGACAAAGCGCTCCGCGCAGCCCAACCCGAGCCCGCGCGCAGCGCCCGTGACGATCGCGACCTTTCCTTGCAAACGCATATCTCGTTTTCTCCAGGCTAGCGTTCACTCGACCTTGACGCCGGTCTTCTTGATGACGTCTCCCATTTGTTCGATATCCGCTTTCATCAAGTCTGCCGTCGCCTCTGGCGTCAGGGTTGCGGGGACGAAGCCCATCTGCGCGAGACGCGCTTTCACGTCGGACAGAGCCATGATGCGGACCATTTCCCGATTCAGCTTTTCGATGATCGCCTTCGGCGTGCCCGCAGGTGCGACGATCCCGAACCAGGTCTCGACCCGTACGCCGGGCATCGCGCTTTCCATTCCGGTCGGAACATCCGGCAGCAGCTCGGAGCGCTCCGCGCCCATCACCGCCAGACCCTTCAGTTTGCCGGAGCGCACGTGGGCTGCCAGCGTCGACATGTCGGTGAGCTGCGCATCGACTCGGCCCCCGAGCAGATCGAGGGTCGCCGGCGCGCTGCCCTTGTAGGGGATATGCGCCACCCGGATTCCGGCCATCAACGCGAAGTATTCCGAGTTCAGATGCGTCGCACTCGCGGTTCCCGCATTCGCCATCGAAATCTTGCCCGGTTGCGACCTGGCCAGTGCGATGAACCCGGCGAGATCGTTCACCGGCAGCGTGGGACGCACGGCCAGCAGATAGGCGCCGACGACCAGACGCGTGATCGGCGCAAAGTCCTTGATCGGATCGTACGGAAGATTCGGATACAGATGGGGCGCAGCAGCCATGAACCCGGGCGTGACCATGAGTAAGGTATGGCCGTCGGGATTGGCGCGCGCGACGGTCTGCCCGCTGATCTGCCCGCCTGCCCCGACCTTGTTCTGCACCACGACCGGTTGTCCCCACGCCGCGTAGAGCTTCTCTCCGATCATGCGCGCCAAGGTGTCCAGAGAACCGCCCGGCGCGAATCCGGAAACGATCCGGATCGGCTTGTCGGGGTATTCCGCCAACGCGCGCGGCAGCGCAACAACGGCGAGCAACACCATGGCGAAGCAGCGCAGCAGTTTTGCGACCTTCATCGTATCCTCCGAATTAGCGCGATCATCAGCGGCGATTTCGGCTGGCGTCGGTGAGCCGAAGGCGAATGAAGCGTGTCATTGTTATTGGATCGACGCTGCCGAATGCTAGCCGATTCGTTTACTGTTGACAATAAACGAAGATGCCTACCTGCCCCGGTCGCATAACAGCTGCGCCGTACGTCAGGACGGAGGGCTTCGCCGGATGCAGCCATCCGCGCGGCGCCGCCGCGCCACGCGCTGCCGCTGGCCGAAGAAGTGGCTACGCTCGACCTGCTGAGCGGCGGGCGCCTGGAGGTGGGGTTCGGCCGCGGCTACCCGCATTACGATCGGGCCCGCCGCTAAGGTTACGTCGCACCTTGCCGTAATAAGACGACGATTGCGGGAAATGGCATCATGTGGAAACGAATCTTCGGCATGCACAAGGCGGTGCATGCGCTCGATCGGGAATTAGCTACGCAGCGGGCGCTGCGCCGTTTCATCGAAGGCTTGCCCGCGGCGCCCCCAGAAGTATCGCTGCAGGCGGTGGCGGCGGTGTTCGAGGCCGCTCCCGAACTCGGCGTCGCACCGGCGGCACGCCTGCAAGCGTTGTGCGAGCTGGACGAATTCGCGCGGCCCTCCTGCCGCGTACTGGCCGAGCGCCTGTTCGACAATTCGCCCAAACAAGCGCTGTGTGATGCGCAGTGGCAGCGTCTGCATCAGTACCATCGCGCTCTCGATATCGGCTACCGCGCGGCGATCGATGCGATCGATCCCCGCGGCGGGGACTCCGAGCTGCGTGCGCGCGTCGCGCTTGCGGCGTGCCGCGCCATGCACGCCATGGCGCATTGCCACGTGCTGTTGCGCATGCGCTACCGGGAGCCCGCGGCCACCTCATGGCAAACCATCGAGCGCTTGTTGGCGACGTCGCGGGCTCACTCGGTCGCAAACGCGCTGCTCGCGCTCTATCCCGACGAAACGGACGAGACCACGCTGGAGCGCGAGTATCTGCTCGCCGCCGCGTTCGAGACCGCGCCGAACGCCACGCTGCTGCCGGCGCAGGTTCGAGCCGTCGACCTGATCCTGCGCCGCCACGCCGACGAACTTCGCCTCGGCGAAACCTTCGATGCCGCGCTCATGCCCTTCGCGCTCGACCGCGCGGGCGATTTGCGGCCCAGGCGCTGGCTCAAGGGGCTCGCCTGCAGACCGGGAATGCGTTTCTTCGGCCTGGGGCAGGCATACGCGCACATCATCGCCGAACGCAGCCGCGCCGCGAGCGCACGGACTACACCCGAATGGCTTGCACCGAGCCGATTGTCGGTCGAGCGCTACCGCGACCTGCTCGAAGCGCTGACCTCGCAGTGGGCGCTCGAGCCGCCGGCGCGCCGACAGCGGCGCGAACCGACTGCGGGCGAAGTCCGGATCGCACACGATTTCACGCTCATCCGGCGCCTGATCGGATTCGGTGAGCTTGCGCGCACTGGGCGCTCGCTCGAATACGACCGCTTCAGCGCATACGGCATCAACGGCATGGTGCGTGGACATCACGACGCGCAACTGCGCGCCCCGACCGAGGCGCGCACGCTATCCACGGAAGAAGCGCTGCACAACCTGGAAACGTTCGAGCGCGCGCTCGAACCGGGAACGACCGAAATCTGGAAGGTCACCGATACGAGTGAGAGCGGGCTCGGCGCCGAAGCGATGGGCACGAGCATCTGGGTAAAGCCGGGCATGTTGATCGCATCGCGCAGCCCGGCCAACGCGCAATGGGCGCTCAGCGTCGTGCGCCGGGTGAACCGGGCTGCCGACGGCGCGCTACGCGTCGGCCTGTGCAAGCTCCCGGGCTCGCCGCGCGGCGTACGCGTCACGGTGAACGATGGGAAACAAACTGCAGGCGCGGCACCGACTGCGCCAACTCTGCACTACGATGCGATCATGCTCGCAGCCGACGAGCCCTCGCTGCTTCTCCCTCCCGGCGTATTCGATCCCGTCTGGCGATATACCCTCACTATCGGCAACCGCCGGGAATTCATTCGCATGCACCGTTGCAGCGAGTGTGGTTTCGATTTCGAGCGCATCGACTATGCGATCGTGCCGGCGCAGCAGGCTGCGTGACTCGCTACGGCGACGCCCAGCGCGCGCTTCGCCGTCCGGATCGCCACCACGGCCGCGGCCGCCCGCACGCGTTCGCCCTGCCGTTGCTGCGCCCGACTCGGATCCGGCGAGGCGCCGACGCCGAGCCGTGCGATGCACGCGAGCGATGCCGCCGGTAGCGCTCGGCGCGCGCAACGAGCACCACCTGCTCGCGCGTTCGTGACGAGCACTCCTAAGCGATGGCCTTAATTTGTGCGGGTGCCGCCGGCTGCTCGCCATCGGTGAGTTCGAGCACGAAGTTCGGCAGCGTGAACAGCGCCGCATGCAGCGGCGCGTTGTAGTACTTCAACGCACCGATGCGTCGCTGCGCCAGCCGAGCGGCGATCGTCTCGGTGCTCATCGCGCGCGGATTGGCGCTATCGCTCGCCACGCCAAGGCACCACAGCGAACCATACAACGGGATGTACAGCGCCAAGGGATGGACGTGGCGGAAGACCCTGCGCAACTTGGCCGTGTTCTTCTTGACCGTCGCCGGCTCGAACACCGGCGTGCCCAGGTGCAGCGTCAGCAACCCGCCCGGATTGAGGATCCGCTGGCACATGCGGAAGAACTCCTCCGAGTAGAGGCGGAACGCGGGCGTGTCCGGATCGGTCAGGTCGAGCACGATCAGGTCGAAGCGCTCGTGCGTATTCTTCACGTACTCGAAGCCGTCGCCGATCCTCACCTCGAGTCGCGGGTCGTCGAACGCGCCATGGTGGACCCCGCGCAGGTAGCGCTTCGAGATGTCGATGACTACCGGGTCGAGCTCGGCCATCACGATGCGCTTGACGCTCGGGTGCTTGAAGATCTCTTTCGATGAACCGCCGTCGCCGCCACCGATGACAAGGGCCGACTGCGGACTCCGATGCGTCAGCAGTGCCGGATGCGTCATACACTCGTGGTAGAAGAACTCGTCGCCTTCCGAGGTCATCAGCCGCCCGTCAAGACGGAACAGCCGGCCGAACTGATACGTGTCGTAAACCTCGACGCGCTGGTGCGGCGACTGTTTCGTTTCGAGCCGCTGCTTCGCGGTGAAGCCGTAGCCCGAATGGGCGTTGAGCCAATCGAAGATCAGCTCGTCGCGCTGCATCGCCGGCGCCGCCGACGGCGTGACCGTGCCCTCAGTGCCGGCGGCGAGATCGCCGCGCGTGATGCGGTTCACGAACTGGTTCCGCGGCCGAAACGCCACAACCAGCTCGTCGAAAAGCTGCTGCGCCCTGCCCGAGTTGTCCTCGGTGAAGTTGCAGACGTAGACGTCGAGCGTCACGCCGCGCCGCTCGGGCCAAGTATGGATCGCCAGGTGCGATTCAGCGAGCAGCACAGTGCCGGTGATGCCGCCGGGGTGGTCTTGCCAGTCGGGAAACGCGTGGTATTTCTCGTCGACGATCGTGAGCCCTGCGCGCAGCGTGGCGTCACGACACAACGTTGAGAGTGTATCGAGATCCGTCAGGACGGTCGTGTTGCAGCCGCATTCGAACAGGTCGCCAGTCAGGTGAAGGCCTTGCATCTTCGTCCCCCAGCAGGTCCGCCCAATCGACCTGAATCACGGTTTGAACCGCAACCCATCGGCCCGGGATCCGTGCGCTGGTGCGCGGCGCTCGGATCATTGCGTCGACCGCTTGCGCGGCCGATCCGCGTCGATTGGATCTGGCGGGGGAACGTGCCTGGCGCTGGCTGCGCGCCGTCGTGGCTGCCCGTTGCTTCCTTTTTGCTTCCGGACCGAAATTTGAGCTGAGGATGGTAATGCATTTGGCCGCGGAACGAAAGCCAACATGACGGCCACGGGCGACACGGGGCCACGCGCGTCGTGGTATCGTCTGTGTACTCGTACCCGTAGATTCCTCGCCGATGAAGCTCTCGGTTCTCGACCAGTCGACCGCGTCGGCCGGACGCACGCAGGATGTCGCCATCCGCGAGACGCTGGCGCTCGCGCGCCACTGCGATGCGCTCGGCTACCATCGCTACTGGGTCTCCGAACATCACTCGACCGACACCATCGTCGGTACGGCGCCCGAAGTACTGATGGCGGCGATCGCTGCGACCACGCAGCGCATCCGCATCGGCAGCGCCGGGGTCATGCTGCCGCACTACTCCGCGCTCAAGGTAGCGGAGCAGTTTCGCGTCCTCGATGCGATCGCGCCCGGGCGCATCGATCTGGGCGTGGGGCGCGCGCCGGGCTCGGATCCGCTCACGGCGCAGGCACTCAATCCGCACTCGAATGCGTGGCAGGACTTCCCGCAACAGGTACTGGATCTGCAGGCATGGGTTTCGGGCTCGCCACTGCCGCCGGCACACCCCTTCCGCACGATCCAGGCTAATCCGCGCGGACCGACGGCGCCGGAACTGTGGATCCTCGGCAGCTCCGACTACGGCGCCCGGCTCGCGGCGCATTTCGGCCTGCCGTACGCCTTTGCCTATTTCTTCAGCGACGGACAGGGTGTCGAACAGGCGCTCGATCTTTATCGCAGCAACTATCGCCCGAGCGAACGCCACCCGGAGCCGCAAGCGACGATCTGTGTCTGGGCGCTAGCCGCCGACACCGAGGCCGAAGCGCGGCGACTGGCTGCCTCGCGCGAGCACACGCGCGTGGAACGCGAATACGGGGTGCGGCGCGCGCTCATCTCGCCCGAAGAGGCGGCGGCGCATCCCTACTCCGCCGCCGAGCGCACCTATATCGAGTCGATGCGCAAGCGTGCCTTGGTGGGAAGCGCCGAGCAGGTGGCGGCAGGCATGAACGCGCTGGCCGAGCGCTTACATTTGGACGAGTTGGTGGTCGTCACCTGGACATACGAGCCCGAACCGCGGCATCGTTCCTACGAGCTACTGGCACAAGCGTATGGTCTGACCCGCAGCGACTCATCCCCCCGCGCAGGAGGCGATTCATGACGTTCAAGATGAACCACGTGCATCTGAAGACCGAGGATCCGGAGGCGACCGCACAATTCTATGTCGACACGCTGGGCGCGAAGATCCTGAGCAAGAACGCGACCGGCGGCTACCGGCTCGATCTGCACGGCCTCACGCTCAATGTAAGCCGCTTCCTCGAAGCGCAGACGCGCGCGCAAAAGTATGGCATGGAGCACATCGCCATCGATACCGACGAGCTCGACGACCTGGTGGCGAAACTCAAGACTCGGGGCATCCACATCCTGGAGCAGACCGTGGTGTCGGGCGACCGGCGCGTGTGCTTCTTCGAAGGACCCGACGGCGTTCAGCTCGAGTTCATCGAAATGAAGTGATTCAGGGCCGCATGGTGAAGCGCGACGGGCCGGGCGCAAGCAGCGGCTCGGCGAGCCGCACGAACTCGCACAGGAGCTTGCGCGTGTCGCGCGGATCGATGATCTCCTCCACCCAGAAGGTCTCGGCGCTGCGAAACGGCGAGCGCAGGCGATTCAGTCGTTCCTCGATCTCGGCGAGCTTTTGCTGCGGGTCGGGGGCGGCGTCGATTTCGGCCCGATACGCGGCCTCGATCCCACCTTCCAGCGGCAGCGATCCCCAGTACCCCGAGGGCCAGGCGTAGCGCAGCGACAGCCGCCCGGCGGGCTGATGAATCGCACCGGCCACGCCGAAGACGTTGCGCACGATGACGCTGCACCAGGGCACGCTCGTCTGGCTGATCGCCGCCATCGCACGCACCCCGGCCCGAATCGTTGCGCTTCGCTCGGCCTCGATGCCGATGAGGAAGCCAGGGCAATCGACCAGGTGCACTACGGGCAGGTGAAAGGTCTGCGCAAGATCGACGAAGCGCACGATCTTGGCGCACGCATCGGCGGTCCAAGCACCGGCATAGTGATACGGATCACCCGCCATGACGGCGACGCTGCGGCCGTCGATGCGCGCAAGTCCGGTGATGATCGAGCGTCCGAACATGCGGCCCATCTCGAACAGGCTGCCGCGATCGACAAGCGCTTCGACGATCTGGCGCATGTTGTAGACGCGCCGCCGATCCTTAGGCACCGCACCGAGGAGCCATTCGTCGCGTCGCACCAGATCGTCGTCGCACGCAACGATCGGCGGCGTCGCGTACACCGACGCAGGCAGATACGACAGGAACCGGCGCGCACACGCGAACGCTTCGCCTTCGCTGTCGACCGCGTGATCGACCGCGCCCGAACGCGTCTGCACCTCCCAGCCACCGAGCTCGTCCTTGCTGAGCTTCTGGCCGATGCGCTCGACCACCGGCGGGCCTGCGACGAACATGGCCGACGTGGTCTTGGTCATCACCGAATAGTGGCTGGCCGCAAGCCGTGCGGCGCCCAGTCCCGCCACCGAGCCGAGCCCGAGCGCTACCACCGGCACGTGTCCGAGATTGACGGTTGCGTACCAGTAGCCTTGCGTGCCGCCGACACGTCCAGGCAGGTTCGCCCGCCCCGTGGTCTCGATGGTCTTCACCGAGCCGCCGCCGCCCGAGCCCTCGATGATGCGCACGATCGGCAGGCGGAACTCGTGCGCCATCTGCTCGGCCATGATAGCCTTTTCCTTGATGGTGGCATCGGCCGAGCCACCACGCACGGTGAAGTCATCGCCGCACACGACGATCGGGCGCCCATCGACCGTGGCGCGACCAAAGATGCAATTCGCGGGCACGAATGCGGCGAGATCGCCTGCCCCGTCGTAGCTCGCACGGCCGGCGAGCGCCCCGACCTCGTGAAAGCTGCCGCCGTCGACCAGCGCGTCGATACGCTCGCGCACGGTGAGACGGCCGCCGTCGTGCTGGCGCTTGACCTTGTCGGCGCCTCCCATCGCCCGCGCAAGCGTCTCACGCCGGCGCAGCTCGTCGATCTCGTCTTCCCAGCTCATTCGAATGCTTTCCTGCTGTCGTTGAAAGTGTCAGCGGCAACAACCGCCGTCGTCACGGCATCCGTGTGCCGCAACGGGGCGCAATCGTGAGCGCGTACCATACCCCATAGTCTCGAGCCTCGGGTCCGAACCCTCCCTGCCGTGGCCTTACCGAGCGTTCGGTAAGCGCCTGGCGCCCGATTCCCTCACCGCCAGCCCCCCAGAGGGAGGGAGCATAGCGCGATAAACGGCTTGTCAAGCGCTTAGCAGATCGTCAATTAATGTAACGCAAAGGTTAGAATGAGTTCCCCACTTTCAGCGTCGGGAGGAAATCATGCTACGGCTCTATGGCTCGGCCCGCTCGCGCGGCCTGCGTACCCTGTGGATGCTCGGCGAGCTCGGCTTGCAGTATGAGCACAAGGATTACCTGCCCCGCTCGGCGGAAACGAAGACGCCAGAGTTCCGCGCCATGAATCCGAATGGGCGGGTGCCGGTGATCGATGACGGCGGCTTCGTTCTATCGGAGTCGATGGCGATCAACCTGTATCTCGCCAAGAAGCACGGCAGGCTCTACCCCGCCGATGCGAAGAACGAAGCGCTCACCTGGCAGTGGAGCCTGTGGGAGACCGATCGGCTCGATCGCCAGATCGTCAACTATGTGAATCACACGAGTGCGCTCCCGGCAGCCGAGCGCAAGCCCGAGATCGCGCAAGCGGCCTGGGCCGAAGTCGTGCCCGCACTCGACGTGCTCGAGACCGCGCTGGCAAAAGCGCAATGGCTCGCGGGAACGGATTTCTCGGTGGCGGATCTCAATGTCGCTTCGGCGCTCTATCGCGCACTCTCGGTCGATCTTGCGAAGTGGCCGAAAGTGAAGACCTGGCTCGAGCGCTGCTGGGAGCGTCCCGCCGCCAAGAAGGCGCGCGCGATGCGCGAGCAGCCATGAATTTCGCCATCGAAGATTCACCGCAGCAAGGCGCATTCCGAGCCGACGTGCGCACGTGGCTCGAAAAGAACACCCCGGCCGGCATCGCACATTCCGCCGATCCATGCGACATGACGCTCGAGCAATACCGGATTCGGCGCAGCCTCGGGCGGCGCCTGGGCGAGATGGGATGGCTCTACCCGACACTGCCCAAACAATATGGCGGCGGCGACCTCGATGCCGAGAAGACCGTCATTCTCTACGACGAAATGGCGCGTATCGGGCTGTCGCTTCCACCGTATTACGATGCCGGTGGGCGCATGGGAGCGCCGACCATCCTCGTCTGGGGCACAGAGGAACAGAAGAACCGTTTTCTGCCGCCGATTTGCCGCGGCGAGGTTCGCACCTGGCAACTCCTGACGGAGCCGTCCGCTGGGTCGGATCTCGCCGGCATCAAGACGACGGCGATTCGCGATGGCGATGCCTACGTCGTCAACGGCCAGAAGGTATTCGTCGGCAGCTCGCACGGCGCCGACCAGTCGTGGACCATCGTCGTCACCGATCCCAAGGGCGAGCGCCATAAGAATCTCTCCTGGCTGATGATCCCGATGGATCTCCCCGGAATCAGCGTCGTCCCCATGGATCTGCTCGCGACCGGTGGCGAAGGCGGCAGCGGCTCGGGCGTGAAGAACTCGGTGTTCTTCGACAATGTGCGCGTCCCGGCGCAAAACCTGGTCGGCGGCGAGAACAACGGCTGGAAGGTCGCGACCACGCACCTGGAAATCGAGCACGGCGGCATGGGACGGCTCGCCGATCGGCGCGTCGTATACGAATTCCTGGAGTTTTGCCGCGAGCGCCACGACGGACATGCGATCGCGGACGATCCGGATGCGCGCGCCGAACTGGTGGAGATGTTCATCGAGGCCGAGATCACGCGCCTGTTCGCGCTGCGTAACCACTGGCTCTCGCACACCGGGCAGCCGCGCTCGTACGAGGGCGCGCAGTATAGCCTGCGGCGCAAGCTCTCCGGGCTCGACATCGCCAGCCGCATGCTGCGCATCGCGGGTCCCCGCGTGCTCAGCAAGGATCCTCGCTGGGGGCCACTGGAAGGCACGGTCGAATACTTCCAGCGCGACGCGATCACGGCACTGCACCCGGGTGCAACCACCGACATCCAGCGGGTCATCATGGCGCGGCGCATCGGCGTGGGCCGGCGCGAGCGCGAGCAGGCCGGCACGGTTCGATAGCGAGAACGTCATGGATCTCTCACTGGACGACACCCAGCAGCTTATCCAGGAGTCGGCGCGCGATTTCGTGCGCAACGCGTGTAATCGCGATGTGTTGCTCAGGCTCGATCGCAATCCGGCCGAGACGATGAGCCTGCTGTGGCCGAAGATCGCCGAGCTCGGCTGGACCGGCATGGCGATTCCCGAGCAGTACGGCGGCACCGGCAACAGCATGACCGACGTCGCCGTGCTGTTCGAAGAGCTTGGCACGGGACCCGTACCCGGGCCGCTCTTTTCCTCCGCGGTGCTCGCTGCTCACATCCTGCTGCAGGCAGCGAGCAGCGCGCAGAAACAAGCGTGGCTGCCGGCGATCTCGAGCGGCGAAAGAGTGTTCACGCTGGCGCTGACCGAAGCGCACTATGGCTGGTCGCCCGAGCAGGTGCGCATGGCGGCGCGCCAGGACGGATCGAGTCTTAGCGTCTCCGGCACGAAGGTGATGGTGCACGATGCGATCCACGCCACCGACTTGCTGGTGCCGGTTCGGATCGACGGCGCTTCGGCGCACAGCCTGCTGCGCGTGGGTGCCCGATCGAAGGGCGTGTCGATACGCGCGTTGGACGGATTTCTCAGTGCCGTGAGCGAGGTCGCGTTTGACGACGTGCGTGTGAGCAAAGACGATATCGTCGGCGAGCCCGGTGCGGCGTGGGATGCGATGCAGCGCGCGCTGCTGCGCGCGGTTGCCGTGCTTTGCGCCTACAAGGTGGGCGGCTGTCGCGCGGTTTTCGGCATGTCGGTCGAGTATTCGCGCGAACGCTCGCAATTCGGACAGGCAATCGGGCGCTTCCAGCGCGTTCAGGATCACGTGATCCAGATCGTCAACCACCTCGACTCGGCGCGTTGGACGACCTATGAGGCGCTCTACAAGGTCGATAGCGGGCTCGACGCTGCCGCCAGCGTCCACATGGCCAAGTCGGTAGCCTCCGAGAGCTATATGCGCGCCTGTGATTTCGCACACGAGGTTCATGCCGGAATCGGCGTGGTGCGCGAATACGGGCTTACGCTGCACACGAAGATGTCACGCACGCTCTACCATTGCCTCGGCAGCCCGAAGACGCATCGGCGGCAACTCGAGCGGGAGCTGAAGCTTTGCTAACGCTGTCCCTGGCGCGATGCCGCAGGCCGCCTGCGGTGCAACGCCGATAGTCCACTCATGACGATCGACGTCCTGGCCCTGGGGCGCGTGAGCTCCGAGCGCGCCGCCCGACTGACGGCCGCCGGTTATCGCGTGC
>WYBJ01000163.1 GCA_011525945.1 Burkholderiaceae bacterium
CCACATTGAGCGCCATCAAAACGACATTGTGACTTTGATCAGCAGTCTGTCGCCGCGATGTTCACCGAAAGCGCCATCCGCATCGCTACTAACGGCGTCAAACGCATCAAGTCCGACAGGCTGCTAGCGCTTGAGCAATGGACTGCCGTAGAGGCCGGTAGGTTTCACGAGCAGGATGAGCAGCATGATCGCGAACGGCGCCATCTGCGCCAGGGGCGCGTAGATGAGCGAGCCGAGCGAGATCACCTGGCCGACCAGAATTGCCGACACCAGCGTGCCCTTGATGCTGCCCAGGCCGCCGATGATCACCACCATGAAGACGAAGGCGAGCACTTCCAGTCCCATGACCGGGTCGACCATGACCAGCGGCGCATTCAATCCGCCCGCGAGACCCGAGAGCGTGCCGGCGATGATGAAGGTGAGCGTGAACAACCGATAGACGTCGATGCCCAGTCCCTCGACGTGCTCGACGTCCTCGATTCCCGCGCGAATCGCCTTGCCGACGATGGTCCGGTTCAGAAACAGCCAGATGAGCCCGTACACCAACGCGGCGATCGCGATGACGATCAGGCGATAGGTCGGCACAGCCGTTCCCAGGACATCCATCTGCGTGGCCACTGGGTCGGCCACAGGGCGCGGAACGTTGCCCCAGATCGCCTTGATGATGCCCACGCCGCCGATCAGGATGCCGAATGTGGTGATCATGCTGAACGCCACGTCGTGTTCGTAAACGCGCCGGAAGATGAGTCGCTCGACCGCGAAGCTCACGGCACCGCCCACCAGCATGCCGGCGACGATGCCAAGCCAGACGCTGCCCGCGGCGAGGCCGATCGAATAGGTGACATACGCGCCGATCGAGTAGTAGAGCAGTTGGTCGAGGCTGATGACGCGCATGAGCCCGAAGCACAGCGACAGGCCGATCGCCATCAGGAAGAAAATACTGCCGATACTCAGGCCGAACACGACGCCGGAGAAGACGAGTTGCGCGCTCATCGGTCGCGCCTCCAGCGCGCGCGCGCGCGGGTCAGAGCGTTCTGCATGAGCGGCTGCAGCGTCCCCCAGATGCCTTTTTCTCCTGCCAGCATGATGAAAACGAGCAGGAAGCCGATGAAGAGCTCCCAGTTTCCGACCAGCTTGCTGATGGCGTCCTTCATGCCGGTATACGCGAGCGTGCCGACGATCGGCCCATAGAGCGATCCGGTCCCGCCGAGGATCGTCACCACCACGGGGTCGGCCGCACGGGCGGGACTCGTGATCTCGGGACTGACGAACCCGAGGTAGACTGCGTACATCGCACCCGCGAGCGCGGTGGTGGTGTTGGCGATCACGAACGCGAGCAGGCGAATCGAGAAACTGCTGTAGCCGAGAAAGCGCAGCTTGTCGTCATTCGCCTTCACCGCCAGGCAACAGGCGCCGAACACCGAACCGTCGATGTACTTGTAAAGCGCCCATACGGCGAGCCCAGCGAGCAGCGCGAAGAAGAAGAACCCTTCAGGGCGGGCGATATCGATGAGCGGTGTCGAGGCGATGTTGGTGAGGAACCACAGCCCGTTGTCGCCCTTGGTGATATCGGCCAGTACTTTCTGCATGAGATAGAACACGATCACCGCGAGCGCCAAGTTGACGAGCGCGAAGTAGTCGCTGCGTAGGCGCACGAAGAGCGGTCCGACGATGCCGGCGGCCACAGCGCCCGCCGCGACGCCGACGGCGAGGCCGATGAGTGGGTTGGCGCCGAAGTAGTAGAGATAGAAACCCGTCCCGTAGGCGCCGATCGCAAGATAAGCGGGCTGGCCGAACGAGATGAAGCCCACGCGCCCGAGGAGAAAGCTGCAACCGATCGTGTAGATGGAAAAAATCAGCACCTCGATGACGAACGCCAGCGGCAGGACGAGGCGCATCAGCGCCAGCAGCGAGAATGCCACGATCGGCCCGCCCCACCAGCGAAGTGCGGCCGTCATCACGGCATGCCTTGCGCGCAGGGTGCGCCACGAACGAGGCGTTCAGACATACTGTTCGCACATCTGCGGGGTGATCGAAGCACGATCCTCGAGTGCTGTCACGATGCGACCCTCGCGCAGCGCGTAGATCCGATCCGAGATCGCGCACACGAGCGGCAGATTCTGCTCGACGATGACGAGTGCGGTGGTTCGGCTCAAGTCCTTGAAAACCTCCTTCAACTGCGCCACGATGCTCGGCGCGAGCCCTTCGGTCGGCTCGTCGATCAGCAGCAGCACGGGATTGCCGAGAATCGCGCGGCCGATCATGAGCATCTGGCGCTCGCCCCCGCTCAAGTGCCCCGCCTTGCGCTGCATCAGAGTGCCGAGCTTGGGAAAATAGCCGAGCACGCGATCCCAGCGGTAGTCGCGCGTCGCGTAGGCTCCGAGTTCGAGGTTCTCGCGCACGGTGAGATCGGAAAACACTTTCTTGTCCTGCGGGATGTATTTCACCCCCCGGCGTGCGACCGCGTGCGCGGGCAGACCGAGGAGGCTCGCACCGTTCAGCGCCACCGTGCCCGACGTGGGCTTGACGAAGCCCGCGATGCACTTGAGCAAGGTGCTCTTGCCCGCACCGTTACGTCCCACGCAAGTGACGATCTCGCGCTCCGAGACCGTGAGCGCGACGTCGAACAGCACCCGTGCTTCACCGTAGGCGACGTTGAGCCCGGATGCCTCGAGCAGCCTGTCCGGTACGCTCACGACCGGCCTTCCGCGACAGTGTCGGTCTCGATCTGCCAGTAGCTGCGGCGCACCTCGGGATGCTGCATGCACTCGTCGTAGCCGCCTTCGGCGATGATGCGGCCTTCGTGCATGACCACGAGCCGCTGGACGAAATCCTTCACGGCCGAGATCTTGTGTTCGACGATCACGATGGTCTGGCTGCCGCTATTGCGGCGCAGCACATCCAGAACGGAGCGGATCTCGGATTCGGCCAATCCTGCGAGCGGTTCATCGAGCAGCAGGACCTCGGGTTCGGCCAGCATGCTCATGGCAATCTCGAGGCGTCGCTTCTCGCCCAGGCTGAGGTGGCGCACCTCCATGTCGCGCCGCGCTCCGAGCTCGAAGGTTTCCAGCGCCTGCATGACCTTGTCCTCGTCACGGTGGCGGCGGCACGTGCTGAGCAGCATGCGCAGCAATGAATGACCGCGATGCGCGCGGTAGAACGCGAGCACGAGATTGTCGACCACGCTCAGGTTGTCGAAGGTCGATGTGAGCTGGAAGGTGCGCATCATCCCCATTGCGACGCGTTCGCGCACGGGGGTGTGCGTGATGTCCCGGCCCTTGTATCGGATCGTGCCTTCATCGGGCACGAAATAGCCGGTGAGGAGATTGAAGAAAGTGGTCTTGCCGGCGCCGTTGGAGCCGAAGATACCGGTTACTTCGTTGCGCCGCACCGCGAAGTTCACGCCGTCGACCGCGGTGAGTGCGCCGAAGCGCTTGCTCACCCGGTCGGCGCGCACGATGGGCTCGGTGGCGGCGCTCATCTGCGCTCAGGATCGACGCCGCAGCCTCGCGCGGCCATCGCTTGCGCGATGCCTGCGTTGACGCCTAATAACCGAGCGACTTGAGCGACGGCATTACCGCATCGCCGCCCTGGCTACCCACCACGGTGAACAGATCCCACTCGTGCTTCTGCTCCTTGGGGCCTTTGCCCTTCACCAGGAAGGCGGCATGCTTGTACACGGCCGCATGGTCCTGACGCCAGTGCGCCGGACCCTTCACCGTGTCGAATGCGCCTTGGTTGGTCATGAGTGCGGCCGCCACTTTCTTCGGATCGAGGGATTTCGCCGCCTCGAAGCCGTGGAACATCTCGCTATAGGCGATGTACGCGATCGTGGCGTAGGAATCCGGCGGCCTGTTGTACTTGGCGCGATAGAGCTCGGTGAACTCTGCCGCGCTTTTCGCGACCGCCTTATCCTCGAAGCCGGCGAGGTCGTAGTAGAAGTAGTGCATCGCATAGGTGCCTTCGAGCGCCTCCGGCGGCACGCCCTTGGCGACCACGTTGGTCATGAACGCCGGAAAGACCGTCATCTCCTTGTTGAGGCCCATCTGGTGCGCCTGCTTGAGCAACGCGATCGCGTCGCCGCCGAACTGCGCTGCGATGAACACATCGGGCTTGGCCGCGCGCACCTTCTGCAGGATCGTGGTGTAGTCCGCGGTGCCGAGCGAAACCTCGGCGTAACCCGCAATCTCGGCGCCGGCCTCCTTGGCCGCGGCGTAGACGCCATCGCGCATGTCCCAGCCCCAGCTATCCGCGCGCGCGAGGAAGAAAATGCGCTTCTTGCCGAGTACCTTGGTGGCCGAACGGCCGGCCATGTAGCCGACCGTCCAGGGGCTGTACGCGGTCGCGAAGGTGGTCGGCGCGAGCTTGCCCTTCATGAACCCGTCCTTCGCCATGACGCACACCGGGAAGTAGGGCATGGGCTCCTTGCTGACGACGGCGTTGATCGCGTAGGCGAGCGGCGCCCAGGTCTGACCGCCGACGCCGCGCACCCCCTCCGACACCATGTAGCGGTAGCGGCGCACACCGACATCGAGCTTCGCCTCGTCGTCGGCGACCACACCCTCGACCTTGACCTTGCCCCACGGCATGTCGAGCCCGCCGCGCCTGTTGACCACGTCCACCGCGAGCAGTGCGCCTTCCTTCTGCGTTTCGGCGACTGCGGCAAAGGTGCCCGTCAGCGGCAACAGGATGCCGACCTTTACGCTCTTGGGCTGCTCTTCCGCGGCATTCGCCGCGGCCGTTGTCAAGATTGCGCCCGCTGCGGCGGCGACCAAAGCTGCGACGAATTGCCCCATCGTTCCTCCCTGAGCTTTGTCGGACAAGCCCCGGCAGTATCGGCGTTCGCTCGCTTGCGATCAAGGCCGCGAACTGCATCTATGTGAATACTTCCGCGAATAGTTCGCGACCGTACCTCGGGGTGGCTGACGCGAAGCCGCGACGGATCAATTGCGACCGGCATCCCCCTGGGCGGGCTCGATCCATCCGCCAAAGGGCGCGATCATGGCGTCCGCGTCCTTCGGCCCCCAGCTTCCCTGCGCGTACGCATGTAGCGGGGTGTCGGCGCCGAGCACCGGTTCGAGAATGCGCCACTGCGCCTCGATCGTGTCCTGGCGGGCGAACAGCGTCGTATCGCCCTTGATGGCATCGCCGATCAGGCGCTCATAGGCCTGCGTCTCGTCGTCAGGCGCGCTGCAGAACTCCAACTCCACGTCGTGTCCGCGCATTTGGTTTCCCGGGCTTTTCACGCGCGCGCCGAGCGCGATCTGCACCGCACCGGGTCCGAGCCTGAAGCGGAAATAGTCGGCTGCGGGCGCATCCTCGAACAGCACCTTGGGCGGTTCGTGCAGCAGCACGCGCACTTCGGTTGCCGTACTCGCGAGGCATTTGCCGGTACGGATGAAGAACGGAACGCCGGACCAGCGCCAGGAGTCGATGTGCAGCCTGAGCGCCGTGTACGTCTCGACCTTCGAGTCGGGCGCGACACCCGGCTCCAGACGATAGCCTTCGAACTGACCGCGCACGAGATCACTCGGATCGAGCGCCCGCAC
>WYBJ01000164.1 GCA_011525945.1 Burkholderiaceae bacterium
AATCCGCTGGCGTCATTGCAAGCGCCCTCATGCACCTATCGCATCGCGCTTGGCCCGCGCGCGGGGCAAAAGGTGCTGAGCCTGCGAACGGTGATCAGTCAGCAAAAGAGACATACCGCGGTATTGTGCGCCGATGCGCATGGGTTCAGCCTGCACGCCGCGGTGCGCTACTCCGGCTTGATGCCCGCGGATTTGATCACAGCCGCCCACTTGTCGACTTCGTTACGGAAAAACGCGCTGAACTGCTCGGGCGTGCTGGCCACTGCGTCGGAGCCGGTCTTGCGCAGGTACTGCGCAAAGTCGGCCGAGCCGATGACCTTCACCAGGTCGGCGTGGATCTTCTCCAGGATGGGCCTGGGCGTTCTGGCGGGCGCGCTGATTCCGTTCCATGCCACGACCTTGTAGCAGTGCAGGCCTAACTCCTCCATCGAAGGCACGTCCGGAAGCGGCGTGGAGCGGCGAGGACTGGTCACGGCCAGAGCGCGCACCTTGCTGGCGCTGACCAGCGGGACCACGGCGGTCGTGCCGAGGAACATGAAGTCGATCCGACCGGAGGCGAGATCGGCGTAAGGCTGCGCGGCGCGTTTGTAGGGGATGTGCGTGAGTTTCAGGCCGGCCATGTGTGCGAGCAGTTCGCCGCACAGATGCAAGGAGCTTCCGATCCCGGAGGACGCGTAGTTCAGTGCACCGGGGTTGGCCCTGGCCTGCGCGATGAGCTCCTGGAGCGGAGTTGGGAGCCGCCGGGAACGATCAGCGCAAAGGCAGTGGAATTGATTTGGGTGATGGGAGCCAGATCGGCGATGGTGTCATAGGGCAGCTTCGCCACCAGGGAAGCGTTGATGGCCGTGGCGCCGTTCACCAGCAGCAAGGTGTATCCGTCCGGCGGTGATTTTGCTGCCGCCTCCGCGGCGATTACCCCCTTGCCGGGCCGGTTCTCGGCGATGACCGGATGCGGCCACATCTTGGACAGGTGATCCGCGGTCATCCGCGCAATGATGTCCGACGGCCCGCCCGGACCGCCGGGGATGATGAGCTTCACGACCTTCTGCGGATACTGGGCCTGGGCCCATCCGGCGCTCAGGATGGCGCAGGCGGCGAGCAGGCATGCGGTGAGCTTGTTCATGGTCGACTTCCTCGTGCTTCCCGGACTGGCGATTCAGAACGCGAGCAGCGCCTTTACCGCATCGGGAACAATAAGGTCGGCCTGGCCAGGCAAAGACTGCTCAGGCAAGGCGTCGGGATTCTCCTGCACGATGACGGCCGCGGTCTCGGGCACGCCTTTCATCTTCATCAGCGGCCGTGCCAGCGTCATTAAATGCCCGAACACCACCACCGCGACGGGAAGGCCGGCCGCATGCAAGTTGGCGATGTCGTGGATACTCCACGACGTGCAGCAGCCTCAATTGGCGAGGCCGAATACGGCGGCATCGCACTCCCGGGCGATTTGTTCCAGCGATCCCGCCGGCGGGGCGAAGTTCCTGGGCACCTGGTAGCTCCGGATGACGGACACGCCGAATTCGGACTGCAGGCGCTGCGCGATCCGGGCGTGAATCTTTGCCATGCTGGGGTTGTTGTTGCTGATGAGGGCGACGGTCTTGCCGCTCAAGGATGTGAGTGCCGTTCGCGAATGTCTCGCGGCGCTCAATGGAGCATCGGTTTGCCTTGCCGCGATGGGATCGAGATAACGCATGCCGTTCTCCTGGTAACCGCAGTCAGATGCGTTCCATGGCCTTGGTGATGTTGGAAAAGCTGCAGATGTAGGTCACCTGGTAGGGCTCTTCGCCGCCCGCCACCAGCAGGATGATGTCGTCGGGTGTCTCGCACAACTCGATGCTGCGGCTGCGATCCCAGTCGTTGAAGATGACCTGGTGAGTCGATCGACCCTCGGGACGGCGTGACAGCGGGATTCTGATCGCCTCGAACAATGCCTGCCGGACATCCTTCTTGCTCCAGCCGGCTTGTTCAAAGATGCGGGCGTGGCCGGGGGTGACGACCACGACCGGTCCGCCGACGCCCCGCAGATACCCCTGGCCGTACACCGCCATGCCGTCGGCAATCGTATCGATCATCGCTTCCGGGGCGAGGTACAGGGCCATCATGCTCTGGCAGCACTGGCCGGCCACCACGGTGACCGTGCTGTCCGTTGCGTCATAGCCTTGCTGGACGTGAAACGGCTCCCACGGACTTTCCTCCTCCAGTTCGCCGAAGCAGAAGGAATACTTGCCCGGGTAGCCATGCACGGCTTTGTCGACGTCGCCGACCGTGGCGCCGCCGATGTTCATCAGGATCAGTCGCATGGCGCGGCCGATGGTCGCATTGGCGCGGTTTCCCGGGCCCATGCAGCCGCGGCCGCAGTTGACGCCGATCTGCCGGCGTATCGGGCCGTTCAGCATCAGCACCGGGCCTGCGGCGGAAGTGGTGCACTGTACCGTCAGCAGATTGAACTGCGGCTGCATGACGGCGCGCGCGGCCGCAACGACAACAGGGAAGTACTCGGGTAGACAGCCGGCCATGACACTGTTGATGGCCAGCTTTTCGACGGTGGCCGCACCCTGGACCGGCGGCATGACGGCAACCTCGTCCTGCGGGCTCAAGCCGCTGCCCTCGATCATGGCCCGCACGGCTTTCTCGGTCGGAGGTATGACCGGCAGGCCGTCGGTATACCCGCGCCTCACCATGTCGGTGAAAAGCTCTCCGGCATCGTCGGGCCCGTCGATCGTCGTGGAAAGCAGGCGCATCTCATCCTGCACGCGGTCGTCGGTGGGAACAACGCCATGCTCGTGCACCATGGCACTCCTCCTGTGGGCTTTCAGGCGCGCAGCCGCGCTCGCCGTGCAACGGCGGTGCAGTCCGATCAGGTCGGCGAGTCGTTGCAAGGTAGTCGATTTTCCTCGATACTGTCAACGGAAAATCGATATTCTCAACTTCATGAAGACAGCCCTGCCCGCACAGTCGAATGTGGTCGAGCTCGGAACGCACGGCACGCTCGCGAGCCGCGCCTGCGAAGCGCTACGTCGCGACATCATTCGAGCGCAATTTGCGCCCGGCGCGAAGCTCCTGATCCGCGCGCTGTGCGAGCGTTACGGCGTCGGATCAAGCCCCATGCGCGAGGCGCTCAACAGACTATCGCGCGACGGCCTGGTCGGCAGGAGCGATCAACGCGGCTTCTGGGTAATGCCGCTGGACCAGGAGCACCTCGCGGAGCTCACACGCACGCGTTGCTGGCTCAACGAGGTGGCGCTTCGCGAGTCGATCCGGCGCGGCCGCGAGGCGTGGGAAGAATCCGTTGTGCTGGCCTATCACCGGCTGCAGCGCACGCCGCGCTATCCCGATGGACACGAGTCGCAGACTTACAACCCGGCTTGGGAACGCGCCCACAGGGCCTTCCATTCGAGCCTGATCGCAGCCTGCGAATCGCGTTGGCTGATCGGCTTCTGCGAGCAGCTATTCGATTCGGCTGATCGGTATCGCTATCTCTCGCGGGTGATGAGCAGAGCGCGCAAAGTGAAGCGCGACGAGCATCGTGCGATCGTCGACGCGGTTCTGGCCCGCGATGCCGACCGCGCCGTGGCGCTCCTGAATCGACATTTCGACGGCACCGCGCGGCTGGTACATGAATCCAACGCAATCGCGGCAAAGCGTCCCGCAGCCGGTCGGCGTCCGATCACTTCGCGAACCCGAGGTCGCAACGGTCTCAACCTGAGCAAGGAGTCCGTATGAACTGCACAGCCGCCTTCGTTCTCGTACTGCTCCCATTGCTCACATCGAGCGCGGCGTTCGCCGCCGAGCAATACCCGAATCGCCCGATACGCATGATCGTGCCATTCAATGCCGGAGGCACGGCGACAGTCATCGCCCGGGCGATCGCCAATGGCGCGGAGCCGGCCCTCAACCAGACCTTCGTCGTCGATAATCGCGGCGGCGCGAACGGCATCATCGGCACGCAGATGGTGGTGAATGCGGCGCCCGACGGCTACACGTTGCTGCAAACCACGACGTCGATTGCGATCAATCCCAGCGTCTACAAGGCGTTGCCATACGACACGCTGAAAGACCTCGAGCCGGTAACGATGATCGCGGTGGGCGCGGGCTACGTGCTGCTCGGCAGCCTCTCCTTAGGCGCGGAGTCGGTCAAGGACTTGATAGCGCTCGCCAAGAAGCCCGCAAGCAAGGTGGCATATGGCAGCGCCGGGATCGGCAATTCCACGCATCTCGTGGCGGAGATGTTCAGCCGGGCGGCCGGCGTGAAGCTGACGCACGTAGCGTACAAGGGCGTGGCGCCCGCGATCAACGCGGTGCTGGGCGGCGAAGTGCAGGTCATGTTCATCCCGCCCACGATTGCGGTGTCCCACATCAAGGGCGGCAAGGTGCGTGCTCTGGGATTCACCGGCGAGTCGCGCTGGTCGTTCCTTCCGGATGTGCCGACGATCGCCGAGTCCGGACTCCCCGGATTCAGCAGGAAAGGGGGGTGGCACGCCTGGTTCGCCCCCAAGGGCACGCCGGCGCCGATCCTGCGCAGGCTGCAGCAGGCTGCGCACGCGGCGAGCCACAACCCGAAGATCAGCAACATTCTGATTACGGGTGGCTATGATCCGCTCGCAAACTCGCCCGAGGAAGCGCGCAAGTTCCTCGTCTCGGAAATCGAGAGTTATGCCAAGATCGTAAAAGCAGTGGGCATCGAGCCGCAGTAATCGCGCGTTCGCGCACCAGTTGGCGCTTGGCTGTGCCGGTGCTCCGAACGCGCCTGCATCTCATCGGCTTTCACAGCGTGCTCGCCCCGCAAACCGCGTCGCGATCGGCGATGGACAGTGCTCGACCTCATATCTGACATGCGTGGACGGTCGCCAACCCGAGGAAAAGCAATGGCAGCGAAAACCTGGCAGCCCACACAGGCGGAGATGAGAACGCGCATCGCCCGCTTCAAGGATCTTGTCTCCACCAAAGCCCGCCACGCCGAGGGCAAGGGCATCCCCGCCGAAGTGCTCGAGATGATCACGGCGAAGAGCACGTTCAACGTCATGTCGCCCGCGAACCTGGGCGGGCAGCTCTCGCCCAATCCTCCGGTTGTCGGTGGCGACGCCGGCGTCTTCCGGCTGGGATTCGCGACCTGTCCGCCCGGCAACGGCCCTGGACTGCACGTGCACTGGAGGACGCACGAAACGTTCATCGCGCTCACCGGCAAGTGGGAGATCCGCTGGGGCGACAAGGGCGAGGAACGCACGACCATCGAGCCGTTCGACCTGATCGCGGTGCCGCCCGGCGTCACACGCCAGTTCATCAACTTGTCGGACAAGGACGCGACGCTGCTCGTCATCATCCAGGGCCGGCCCGGAGAGTTCGACGATGTCGGGCGCGTCCCCGAGACTGCGCAGTTGATCGAGCAGAAGTTCGGCCGCGCCATGCTCGCCAAGCTCGAGGACCTGGGATGGCAGTTCACCCTCGAGGCGAACGCGCCGCCGGAAAAAATCGTCTGAGCGGTCCGGCGGCGTCGCGCTCGATCGTGGTCGCCGCTTTCCAGGCCGCATGCGCCATGCATCCGCAGCCCTCTCCGAGTTGCCTCGTGCGGCTCAAGCGCACGATGCGGGCGCGCGGCGTCAACGAACTCGCGTCGTATTCGAGCGCGCCAACGCGGCTGGCATCCGCCGGCCGCGCGCCGGTTCAATCGACCCGGGCCCCCGGGTCCTTGACGACCTTGCCCCACTTCACCACCTCCTTCTGCGGGAAGTCGGCGAACTGTGCGGCGGTGTTGGGGGTGAACGTGAAGCCGAGCGTGAAGAGGCGCTCCTTCACCGCCGGCACCTGCAGCGCGCTAGCGATCTCGGTGTTCAGCTTGTCCACGATCGCCCGCGGGGTGCCGCGCGGAGCAAAAAACGCGTAGGGCAGCTTCTTGGTCTTGCCGAGTTTGATCAGTCCCTGCAAGTGGGTGGCCGGGAGCGAGGGGTGCGCGAACAGGATGTTGCGGATCACGCCGCCGTTGATGATGGGCACGAAATCCTTCGGGTCGTAGCCGGGATTGCGGAACAAGGTGACGTTCACCGCGAGCGAGCCGTGATGCGTGGTTCATTGACGTATCATGCAAGTGCTCTGTCGCAATCAAGCCGAGTGCCCATGCGTCCTTTCGAAGGCGTGCGCGTCCTGGATTTCACCCGCGTGGTGTCGGGTCCGTATTGCACCCAGTTGCTGGCACTGCTTGGCGCCGAGGTCATCAAGATCGAGGATCGCACCGAGGGGGACAGCACGCGCAGCGGCGCCGGCGAGCCCGCGCTCGCCGGCGAGGGCTTAGCTGCGATTTTCGTCATGTTCAACGCCGGCAAGAAGTCCATGACGCTGGACTTGAAGCAGACCGCGGCCAGGGAAGTCGTGGCACGACTGGTGCGCAACAGCGACGTCCTGGTCGAAAATTTCCGCGTTGGTGTGATGCAGCGCCTCGGTCTGGGGTACGAGGCGCTTGAGCGGGAGAATCCGCGCCTGGTGTATTGCTCGATCTCAGGCTTCGGTCAATCCGGTCCGGATAGTCAGGCACCGGCATTCGACGGCAACGTCCAGGCGATGAGCGGCATGATGGCGATCAGCGGCGAGCCCGAGCGCGCACCCGTGCGGGCCGGATACAGCATCGGCGACACCGGCGCCGGCGTGCAGGCCGCATTGGCGATCGCCTCGGCGCTCTACCAGCGCACGCACACCGGCCGCGGCCAGCGCATCGATGTCGCCATGCTGGACGCCGCGATCTCGCTCCTGTCGCAAAGCGCCTCGGGGTGGTTGAATGGCGGCGTGGTGCAGAAGCGGCGGGGGAATCTCTCGCTCAACCACGAGCCCACGTCGGATACGTTCCAGACCGCGGACGGCACGGTGATGCTCGCCGTGATGCGCGACGAGCACTTCGCCATCCTGGCGCGCGAACTGGGGCTCGATCAGCTCGCGGGCGATCCGCGCTGCGCGACGCGCGCGGCGCGCGTGCGCAACACCGCTTACATCAAGCCGCTGGTGCAGGCCGAGCTTATCAAGGCGACGAGCGCCGAGTGGAAGCGCAGGCTCGACCGTGCGGGTGTGCCGTGCTCACCCGTGCTGGAGCTCGCGGATGCGCTGGCGCAGCCGCAAATCGCGCACCGCAACCTGGTCGTCGAGATGCACGATGAGCGCACAGGTGCGCCGATGCGCAGCCTGAACGCGCCGTTCCAGTTCGCGCACGGCAGCCCCGGTCCGAGCTTTCCCGCGCAGCGCCTGGGCGCGCAGACCGAGGAGGTGCTGTCCGGTCTCGGTTACGGTGAGCAGGAGATCGCCGAGCTGGCGCAGCGCAAGGTGATCTAGCAGGCGATGGAGGAGCGATGAGCGAGTCTGGCGACGCGCAATGGATCGAGCCCTACGAGGGCTACAAGTTCGCGGCACGCGAGATGACCGTGGAGGCGGGTGAGCAGGAACGGCTGCTCGCGCTTTGCGGCATCGATCCGGCGCTCTTCGCTGGCGCGATGGATCCGGCCGGCTTCATCAGTCTGGCGATCCAGGAGGGGGTGCGCAATCGCGTCCACGCCAATGGCACGGTCAACATGATCAACAGCATACGCCAGGACCGGCCGACGGCCCTGGGCGAGCCGCTCGTGGTTAGCGGTGAGATTGTGAGTGTGGAGGAGGTGCCACGCGGCCGAGTGGCGACCAGCGAGACGCTATTCAGCGGCAAGGACGGGCGGCGTGCGTTCAGCTCGCGTCGCAGCTCGCTGCGCCCGGACGCCGCCAAGGCCGGCGTGCGCGGCGCGGGCGAACGGCCGGGCGCGGTGATCGACGATTGTTCGCGCTTGCGCCCGATGGGGCGCTTCACGCTCACGCCCGAGGGGGTACAAGCCTATTCCGGGCCGCACAATCCCATCCACTTCGACCCGGAGGCGGCGAAGCGCGGCGGGTTTCGCGCCCCGATCATCGGTGGCGGCCAGGGCGTACGTTTCCTCACCGCCACGATCTGGCGCCATTTCCGTCCGCAAGTACTGGAGCTCGACGTATTCTTTCGCCGCCCGATCTTCTGGGACGACAGCTTCGAGGTCATGGTGGATGAACGCGACGGGAAATGGCGTGCGATCTGTCTCGCCAAGGACGGCAAGGTGGCCACCGAGGCGCGGATCAACGTCCTCGAATGATCGCGCAGCGCGGGATGAAACTGCGTGGTGGTGGAGAATCGGCAAGTTCATTCGGAGCGACTGCGGGGGCTGGGCGCGCGCGGCCAAGGCCGCGGCGCTGCGGGCCGGTTGAGCGCTCGTGCGAGCGTCGCTCACTTACCACGCGCCAGACCGAGCCTGCTGAACAACTCCTTATACAAGTCGTATTCGTGCTTGATGAACGCGGTGCACTCTTCAGGGGAAGCGCTGGCGGTCAGTTCCACGGCCTGCTTGATGAACTGCTCGCGCAGCTCGGGAATCTTCACGACGCGCGCAATCTCGCTTTGCAGCTTGACCAGCACGTCGCGTGGCGTGCCGGCTGGCGCCACGATCATGTTGAAGACGATCGACTCGTACCCCGGCACGCCAGCTTCCGCGATTGTCGGTACACCCGGGAACGCGGGCGAGCGTGTACGGCTGGTGACGCCGAGCGCACGGATGCGACCCCCTTTGATTTGCGGAAGCGCAGTGCTTGCGGTCGCGAACAGAAGCGATGCCTCGCCGCCGAGCAGGGCGATCATGGCCGGTCCGCCGCCTTTGTAGGGCACGTCCAGGAAAGTGGCTTTGGTCTTGTCGGTGAAAAGCGCCGTGGCGATACGCCCGGTCGAGCCCTCGCCTTGAAGGGCATTGACCAGCTCTTTCGGCCGTTTCCCGGCGAAGGCAATCAGCTCCTTCACCGAATGTACCGGCAGCGAAGGGTGCACGACCAGAACTTGCGGCAACTTTGCGACCAGGCTCACCCCGGTGAATTCCTTGACGGGATCGTACGCAATGTTCGCCAGGAGCACCGGTGTCGAGACGAAGGTGTTGGCGCCAAGAAGCACGGTGTATCCATCGGGCGGAGCGTGTGCGACGATCTCGCTTCCGATCGCGCCATTGCCTCCCGGCCGATTGTCGACGATCACCTGATGGCCGAACGCTTCGCTCAGCTTCTGCCCGATCGCCCGCGCCACGATCGTGAGGTTGCCGCCGGCTGAACTCGGAACCACGATCCGCACATTTCTATCGGGATAGCCCTGCGCAGGCGCGTCGAGCGAGTTGAACGCGAATCCTGCGAGAAGGCTGACGGCGATGGCCTCGGCCAGTCGCCCTCGCCTGCGACACTTGTTCGATCTTTCGTCCATGCCCTTGCTCCGTGCGCGGCTTGAAGCGGCGAGTTGTTGTGACGGTTGGTATCCGACAACCACGGGCAACTTCAATTCGCAGCCCATCGAGCGCGCTTTATCGAAAGCGTCCTGTGCGGACCGTACTTGTCGATGCTCAGGCTGGACATGAAGTCGGCCTCTCGACTGCGTGCAACGTAGTCGATTGTTCAACAGACTGTCAACGATAGATCGATTTTCCGCTGGCGAGCAATCTCCCATCACGTACGGCACAGCGTCATGGTGATGACGTAAGCATGCCGCGAAATGCGCCCAGATAAGGATCGAGTGATGCTTTCCCACCAGAACGGGAAAAAGAAATGTACACGCGCCGCGTTCGCGCTGCTGGCGGGCCTGGCGGCAGCGGCGAGCGGCCTCGCAGCCGACTATCCCGAGAAGCCGGTTCGCCTCGTCATTCCATTCGTTCCCGGCGGAAACATGGACATCACGGCGCGCACGATCGGCCCGGGCCTGTCGCAGGCCTTGGGCCAGCCGGTGGTCTACGATAACCGCGGCGGCGCCGGTGGCACGATCGGGGCGGAGCATGTGGCGCGTAGCGCGCCAGACGGCTACACGCTGCTGCTCGGCTCGACGGGGCTGCTGACGCTCGCGCCCGCGCTGTACCCGAAGACGCCATACGAGCCTCTGAAGGATTTCGTCCCGATCGGAACCGTGGCCGACGTACCGGTGGTGCTGGTGGTTCATCCGTCGCTGCCCGTGAAGAACGTGACAGAGCTCATCGCGCTCGCCCGCGCGAAACCCGGCCAGGTCACGGTTCCCCGCGCCGGCATCAGCCTCGCGGGCATACTCTTCAAGATCCAGACGAAGACCGACATGATCATCGTCTCGTACAAGGGTGGAGCAGCCGCCGTGCGCGACCTCCTGGGCGGTCACGTCCACTCGATGTTCGACCAGCTATCGTCGGCCGCGCCGCACATCCGTTCCGGCAAGGTTCGTGCGCTGGCGGTCATGACCCCGAAGCGCACGCGGCGGTTTCCGGAAATTCCGATGCTCGAGGAATCCGGCGTCAAGGGCGCCAACGCAAGTACCTATTCGGGCTTGCTCGCACCCGCGGGAACGCCGCCCGACATCGTCGTGAAGCTCACTGCCGCGCTTGCTTCGACGCTCGCGCTCAAGCAGACCCAGGAGCGCTTCGCGTCACTCGGCGCGACGACGTGGCCTGGCACGCCGCAGCAGTTCGCGACCGTGATTCGCGACGATCTCGAGAAGTGGACGCGCGTCATCGAGGCCGCACACATCAAGCCGGAGTGACATGGCGATGGAACTGCTTGCGCGCATCCAAAGCGCTGAGGACCTCGACGCCGCCGTCGAGTACTGCTACGCGCAGCGCTGGACCGACGGGCTGCCGGTGATACCCGCGACACGCCCGCCTGTCGAGCGCGCGCTCGCGTACCTCGGCCGCGATCCGCAAGAGGTGGTCGGCGAGATCGCCAGGAGCAGCATCGGCAGCGCGCGGTGCCTGGAAACGCTCGCCGGGCGCAAAGTGGGCTTCGTATTCAATCAGCATGTTTCGGCGCTCGCCTTTTGGGAAGCGTTCGAGAAAGCGGTCGAGGAAGCGCACGCGCCCGCTCAGGTCCATCGCATCTACAAGCCAGCGCACTCGGTTACGGCGCCGCTCGCCGACCTGCAGCGGCTTGCGTTGCGGACCGACTACGCGGTCGTGGGGGTCGGCGCCTGAGGCTCGTGTACCTCCGCCGCCGTGCGCGACGCAATCACACTGGCCTCGAGCGGGCATCCGACCGTTGTCGTGGTGCACGATGTTTTCGCGAAGGCCGCGCGCGCGCTCGCACGCACGCTCGGCGCAGATAGCCTGAAGATTCACGCCTTCCCGCAGCCCGTGGATGTCGCGAGCGACCGCGCGCACGCCCACGCTGCGGCGCTGAAACTCGTCCAACTCTTCATTGAGTAGAGAGAAGACCTTCGTGCTTGGGTGAGCCCGCAGTCCGTAGCGATCGAAAGCGAACAGACGAAGCCGACCCTTCGATTGTGGAGAGCTTGGCCACGATGACGCGGATGGGACGTTGCGGATACGCTTGGCCTTGCGCATCGAAGTTGGTGGCGGCCGCCACAACCGCGGCAATTGCGTATGGCGCCACCGTGAAGCCTATCGAAGGCGCTCGGACGCTTCGGGGCTTCCCGTGCGACCGGCGGGCAGCGGCCGGCAGCCGCGCCTGCGTCCCTCTCGTGTACACCGAAAGTGATCCGCTCATGTCGGATCTTTCGCTGCAGAATCCGGCCGGCTTCGGCCGTGCGCGCTACGCCTCGAGCCGCTCGCGCACCAGCTCGGCGGTGCGCATCACGTGACGCGTGAGCAGAGCCACCGCGCGGTCCGCGTCGCGCGCGACAATCGCATCGAGCAACTGCCGATGCTCGTCCCGGCGCTGCGCGCGCTTCATGCTGGACACCCGTGACAGGTGCCGGTAGCAATCGCCCGCGTCGAAGAGCTGCTCGCAGAACCCCGCCAGCCAGCGCGATCCGCACGCGGCGATCAGCGCCGAGTGAAACGCACGATGGGCAAGCTCCCATTGCGGGTTGTAGCTCGTGGCATCCGGCCCGGCGCCGATGGTGCGCGGCAGACGGGTCAAGCGGTGATAAGCGAGCACGGCACCCTCCTCCCATGCCGCGTCGCCGTTGGCGATCGATTGGCGCAGCGCCAGCTCGTTCAACCAGCAGCGCGTCTTGGTCAGCTCGTCGAGATGCTCGCGGCTGACCGAAGTAACGGAAAAACCGCGCCGGTCGCTGAGCATGACGAGCCCATCGCGCGACAAGCGGTTCAACGCTTCGCGAATCGGGCTGGGGCCGACGCCGTAGCGCCCGGCAAGCTCCTGTACGCGCAGCTTCCCGCCCGGCTCGAGCCTGGCGTTGATGATGTCCCGGCGCAGGCGCTGATACGCCATCGACGCCAACGTTTCGCTACTCGTATTCTCCGCGGGCACTGCCCGCTCGGCGCTTGCATCGCGTTTCATCGCCGGACCCCTGTTGGCAGCCAATTGAGACGGGATGTCGTGGTCGTGCATGATATCGACCATGGCGCACCCCGCGTGCGAATGAACGTACGCATTTGCAGGAACGGCGGGCTCGCGAGCCAAGTTTTATCGATAAAAGTTGACTCTGACAAGCATTATCGTTAGTGTCCGAGGCTGATCGCCAGCTCGCGTTGTCGCCTGTCGAGGCGGCAATCGCGCACGACAATCGCAGGAGACGCGCATGCCGGATTGGGATCGCTTCACCACGGGTCTGCACCGGGTAAGCGACAAGTGCTACGCCTACATGCAACCGCCCGGAAACTGGGGGCTCAACAACACCGCCTTTCTCGTCAGCGGCGGCGAGACCCTGATGATGGATACGGGTTGCGACATACCGCTTACCGATCGCATGCTGGCCGCGATGGCGCAAGCGGAGCCCGCCGCGAATCAGGTCGCAAACGTGGTGTTGACGCACTGGCATGTCGATCACGTGCACGGCATCAACGCGCCTCGATTGCGCGCGAGCCGCATCCACGCCTCGCGCATCTGTGCCGACTGGATGGCGAATCTGCCGCCCAAGCGTTGGTTGGAAGCGATCGGTTCGCTCGAAGGCGATGCCAAGCGCCAGATGGATCATCTGATCGGCAACAAGTTCGATTTCGCCGGTCTCGACTACGTTCCACCGACCGATATCTATGAAAACAGCACCCAGTTCGAGACGGGCGGCTGCGCAGTAAAGGTGATCGAGGGTAAGCCCTGCCATACCCGCAGCGACAGTATCGTCCATATACCCACAGAAGGCGTCGTGCATAGCGGCGACCTGATCTCGGCCGGAAGGCACGTCGGATTGCAGTTTCCGTTCATGCGCAACCTGCTCGAACTGGTGGACCTGATGCTCTCCTGGGATGCTGCGGTCTACATTCCCGGCCACGGTCCGCTACTCGACGTGAAGGACTTGCGCGACATCAAGGCCTATCTGCAGTTCATGCAAGAGGAGGCGCGCCGGCGCTATGACGCGGGGATGGCGGTGGAGGCGGCAACCGAGGACATACTGCGCAATCTGGGGCCGTACAAGACGCTGCGCGGCGCCGAGAATCTTTTCTTCACCATTCAGATGCTGTACTGCGAGTTCGCGGGCGATACCACCGATCACGTCCGCCGCGACTATCCGGGATACCTCGCCAAGCAATGGGAACTGCGGAAGAGCGTTCCGCAGAAGTTTCCGGATCTGTTCACGGGCAACGCAGGAGAACCGTCATGATCCGCTGTGCACGCGTCGTTGTACTGATCGCGGCTCTGGTTGCGGGGGCGGCGGCATGGGCGCAGTCGTACCCCGCCCGCCCCATCCGCCTCATCGTGCCGTTTCCCGCGGGCGGCACGACCGATACGCTGGCGCGACCCTTTGCGCGCCAGGTCGAAGCTCAGCTCGGGCGTACCGTGGTTATCGACAACCGCTCGGGTGCGAACGGCCTGGTCGGCGCGGAACTCGTCGCGAATGCCGCACCCGACGGCTACACGATGCTGTGGACCACGACTTCCATCGTCATCAGTCAGGCCATCAATCCGCGGTTTCCGCTCGATGTGTTCCGCGATCTCGATCCGCTATCGCTGGTGGCGAGCGGCGCCGGGTACTTCGTGCTGGTGAGTCCGGCGCTCGGGGTAAAGTCGATCAAAGAGCTGATCGCGTTGGCCAAGTCGCGCAGCAACAAGCCGCTCACCTACGGCACGCCGGGCGTGGGTAACGGGCAGCATATCGCCGGTGAGATGTTCAACCAGATGGCCGGGACGAACCTCCTGCACGTGCCGTACAAAGGCATACCGCAGCAGATCAACGCGTTACTGTCGCGCGAGATCGACGTGCTGTTCATTCCGCCGACCGCGTCGATCGGCTTCGTCAAGGATGGGCGGGTGCTTCCGATCGCATTCGCGGCGCCGTCGCGCTGGCCTCTCATGCCCGATCTGCCCACGGTGGCGGAAGCGGGTGTACCGGAGTTCAAGCCCGAGCCCGGCTGGCACGGCTGGTTTCTGCCCCCCAAGACACCACCCGAGATCGTGCAACGCGTGAGTACCGAGATTCGGAAGGCCGCGAACTCGCCGAAACTGCGCGAGCTGTTTGTGGGGCTGGGCTATACGCTGGTGGCGAGCACGCCCGAGGAGTTCCGGACGAAGCTCGCAGCCGAGCACAAGCGCTTCGTCGAGGTCGCGCGCGCAGCCAACATCAAGATCGAATGACGCGTTAGCGCAATGGTGCGCTGCCGTCGCTCCGCTGCGGGTGCAACGCCGGCAGATCTCTCGACACGGCCGCAATAGCGAGGCAGACCGGGCGTTGAGTCAGCGTAGCGCCGAATAGAACGACAGCGCCGTGCGCCCCAGGATCCATTCCTGATCCTCCTTGGAGAGCGTCGCCAGCGCGCGCTTCGATTCCTCCAGCCGCGCCTTGATGCCGCCGAAGCGTGGGTGCGCGGGATAGTTCGAGCTCCACATGATGCGCTTTGCGCCGAACACCTCGACCAGCTTCTCGTAGAGGGCCTCGGGCTTGCCGGCGGCGTCGCGCGCGGCCGCGATGTTGTTGATGGCGGTTTTGATATAGACGTTGGGGTTGTCGGCCAGCGCGAACAGCGGATCGAGCACGCTGTACGGCGGCAGGCCGACCTTGTGGCCCCAGGCGTGCTCGAAGGCGACCTTGACGCCGGGATACTTCTCCATCGCCGGGCGAATCTTGCCGATATCGCCGATGCGATCGCCGACGGCGACCGGAATCCGGAGCGCCTGAATGCGCTCCCACAGCGGGAAGGTCGTGGGATTGCCGAGCGAGCTTTCCGGCAGGCGACCGCGCATGAAGCGGATGCCGGTCACTTTCTGTTTCTCGGCCATCACCGATAGCGTGTCCGGCGATTTCGGGTCCATCGGATCGAGCACGACCACGGCGGTGAAGCGGTCCTGGTGGGCGAGTGCCGCATCGATCGTGTAGCGGTTGTCGTATTCGTAGACGAAGTAGGCCTGTACCAGCGTCGCCTTGTCGACGCCGGCCTCGTCCATGGCCTGCAGCAGGATCTCGGCCGTCGTGAGCGGCCATTCCGTCTGCCCGATCTGCGTGATCGAGGGTATCGTGCCGGCGCGCGCGGTGTCTCGAATCTGCGGATAGTTCTTCCGGTCGTCGGTGAATACGTGGACGTGCGTGTCAACGATCATCGTTTGCCTCTCGCCTCGTGGCGTCTATAGGTTTCCGAGCCGGCATCGTGGCTCGCAACATTCTCCCGCCCTATGTCGGCTGCGGAAACTGCAGCACCATCACTTCGGCCCCCGCCGCGCCCGCGTTGAGGATCGGCGCAGGTTCACTCGCTGCAGCGAACCCCACCGACCATGGCGGCAAATCCGTTGCGCCATGATGCAGCGATCCGCTGAGGACGAGATAGAACTGGCCGCCGCAGCCGGCGGGATCGGGACCGCGCATCGACGCGCCCGCACCGAGCCGCAACATGTAGCAAGCCAGGCCGTCGTCCTCATGCTGCTCGAACAAGGCTTCCGACGTGGGCTCGGCGAGCTCCGCGAGCACGGGTGGAACCGCCAACGCGATGTCGCCGACCATGCGAAAGCGGCGCTTCGAGGGCTGCAACTGCTCGCGCGCCCCGGGTTTGTGCAGGAACATGCCGCGGCCGTCGTTGCGGCCGCGCAGCGTGAAGTAGGCTACACCGTGTCGCCCTGCCGTGATCGGTCCGTAGGCCGTATGGCGATCGGCATAATGAACGGCCAGCGGGTTGGCGCGATGCCTGCCGAGCAAGCCGCTGCCCGAGACGAACACCTGGTACTGATCAACCGGATGGAAGTGCGGCGGCAGCACCGACTCGGGCGTCATCTTGACCAGGAAGGCGAGCGGTGAATCTCGAACTTCCTCATCGGTACGCACGGGAATACCGAGGAAAGGCGTGCGCCAGCGCGGCGCGCCCGAGTTCGGGTTGACCAGTTTCTTGCGCGCTGCCAATGCCTGCGTGCTCGAAATCGCTTTCATGGGCGGTATCTCGTGCGATGGGCGGGCTGCTGCTAGTGCAACTTGATGTTGGTCATGCGCGCGATCTCGGCGAATCGCGCGAGCTCGTCACGAACGAAACGCTGGAACGCTTCCGGCGAGCTTGCGCACGGCTCGTATCCGCTCGCCAGCACGTAACTACGCACCTTGGGCTCCTGCAATGCTTGCGCGATCTCACGCCCAACCTTGGCGACGATGGCCTCGGGCGTCTTGGCCGGCGCGAGCCAGCCCATCCACCCTGCATCCATATGAAACCCCGGCACCGCCTCGGAAATGACGGGGATTTTCGGCATCGCATTCCAGCGTGTCGCACCGGTGAATCCCAACGCCCGCACCTTGCCGCTTTGCACTGCCGGAACGCCGAGGGTGGGGGCGACGAAGTACGCCTGCACCTCGCCCGACATCACGGCGTTCAGGGCCGGCCCCGAGCCCTTGTACGGCACGTGCAGCAGATGCGTTCCGGCGCGCAGGTTGAACAGCTCACCCACCAGGTGCGAGACGTTGGCAGCGCCGGACGTTGCGTAGGCCATGCGCTTGTCGCGATTGCGGCCGAGCGCGACGAACTCCTTCAGCGTCTGTGCGGGCACCGCGGGATGCACCACCAGCAGGTAGCCCTCGCTTTTCGCGACGCAACTCACCGGCGCCAGGTCGCGATCGAGGTCGTAGGGCGGCTTTTCCCGTACCGCCTGGTTCACGGCGAGCGAGCTGGTTACGAACAGCATCGTATAGCCGTCCGGATTCGCACGGGAGGTGACCTCCATGCCGATCAGGCCGCTTGCTCCAGGGCGATTGTCGATGACGATGTTGCGCCCGAGCTGGCGCTCGAGCTGACCTGCAAGCATTCTGGCAATCGCGTCAGGATTACCGCCTGCCTGATAGGGGACGACGAGCCGGACGGGACGATTCGGGAAGTCGTCCGCCGCGCCGGGCCATGCCCCGGTCGCTGACAGCAGCAATGCGGCGAACGCGAATGCGCGCACCGTGTTCACGATGGTTGGTGGCATTGGTTCTCCTCCGATGCAACCCTTGGCGTCTTCACCACGTTCCGCCAGTGCTCGGTCTTGCGCTGAATGTCATCGCGAAACGTCCCAGGCTCGAAATTCAAACCCAAGTTCACACGTCCGGCGTTTCGACGATCAACAGCCACATCGGAACCTCTCCGACGTGATAGGTTTCCAGCTCGGTCAGCGTGCCGTCCTGCTGGTTGATACGGTAGGCGGCGATCTTTCTGCTCTCGTTGCCGCCCGCGAAAAGGAACTGTCCGGTCGGATCCAGCATGAAAGCGCGCGGCCTCGGCTCCGCCCTTGCCCATCCGGTCGCAGTGAGCTCGCCGCTGCGATCATCGACCTGGTAGCAGGCGATGGAATTGTGGCCGCGGTTCGGTGCGTAGACGAAACGCCCGCTCTTGTGAATCTGGATATCTGCGCAGGTGTTGCGTTCCTTGAATCCATCGTTGGGGAGGTTGCTCACGGTCTTGCCGATCGTGAGCGTGCCGCGCTCCGGATCGAGCGTGTACATCGTGACGCTGGGGACCTGCTCGTTGCAGACATACATCCAGGGCCTGGTCGGGTGGAGGCAGAAGTGCCTCGGACCGAGTTGCTCCACGGGGCCGACACGAGACGGATCGTTCGGGGTCAGCTTGCCGGTCTTCTCATCGAATTTGAACTGGAAGATCGCATTCGCGGGCGCCTGCCGGGCCGGAGGAAGCCTCGTCAGACCGCGATTGCCGAGACCGATGTGAGGCACGAACAGATAGCGGTTCGACAGATCGAACTGCACAGAATGCGCACCGGAATTGGTCTCGATATATTCGATGATGTCAGCCGTGACCGCACCGGATGCGTCGATGGGATGGATGGCGACGCGGCCGACCTGGAAATACGAGCTGGCGAGGAACTTGCCGTGTTTGTCGGTCTTCAGATAGCAGGGCTCGCCGAGCGTCTGGACACGCCGGCCCTTGGGCTTGAGATCCTTCGTCTTCGGATCGATGGCGAAACTCTCGAGACCGAACTCCGGCCGCGGGATGCCGTCTCCCGACTGATTCAGTGTCCACCATGTCGCCTCGGGCGCGCCGCGATAGCCGACATAGATCGTCTTTTTGTCGGGGCTCAGCGTCATCGGACCGGGACCGCCGACGACATCGATGCCGCCGCGCGGCGCCAGTTTGCCGCTCGCCGCATCCATTTCAAAACGGGCAATGCGATTGTCGCCTTGTAGCGATACATATAACTGGTAACTCATCGTCCTATCCGTCCTATCCAGACACTTCGGCCTCAGTTCTTCGCCAAGCCGAGCGCGGCCAGCCCCGCATGCATCTGCTCGTACTGCCGCTTCAAGCCGCCCTGGCAGCCCTGTGCTCCCGAAAATCGATCCACCCATGCCCGCTTCTCGAGCATCTCCTTCCATTCCTGCGTTTGCACCATCCGCTTCAGCGCCGATTCCCAGAACGCGATCTGAGGTTTGCCCAACGTCTTGGGACCCGCCATCGCCCGGAACGCCTCGATCTCGGCATCGACGCCGAGCTCCTTCCAGGTCGGAATCGTTGCGAGGTCACCGCCAAGCCGCTGCGGCGCGGCGATGGCAAGAACGCGCATCTTTCCTTCCCGCAGCGGAGCGAGAAAGCTCGAATGCGGATTGGCGACCATGTCGACGTGCCCGCCGTACAGCGCGGCCAGCCCCTGGGAGAAGGCTTTGAATACGACCGCCTTCATCTTCTTCGGATCGGCGCCGGCATCCTTCATGGCAAGCGCGAGCGCAATGTGCCCGGAGCCGCCGAACGCGGTGCCGACCGATACGCTCAATGCCGCCGGGTCGGTGCGCCAGCGCGCCATCAGGTCCTTGGCGTCCTTGATCGGCGAATCGGCACGCACCCCGACTGCGGTGTACTCGCTGAACAACTGCGCGGTGCAGGCCAAATCGGTGGGGTGCAGCGTGCTGCGACCGCTGATGTAGTTGCTGATCAGGTTGCCGGTGATGAGCGTGATGTTGTAACCGTCGCCGGGCTGCTGGTTGAGCCACATCCAGGCGATGTTGCCTCCGGCGCCGGGCTTGTTGACGACCGACGAGGTCACTTCGATCAGCTTGTGCGCCTGCAGCAAGCGCTCCACGGTTCGAATGACACCGTCGGAGTTGCTGCCCGCGCCGGAGCCCGAGAGGAACTCGACGTGCCGCGTCGGCTTCCAGTCTTGCGCCTGTACGCCGGTCGCGGCGAAGACGAGGCCGAGCGCGGCGAGCAGGCCCCTGCAAGACATGGTGCCGTTCGGCGCACGCTTCATGGACGAGGCGGGGCTTCGCATGCTCACGCTTTTCGGCTCAAGCGGTACCTGGCGTCCTGCTGCAGCGGCATCTCGTGAGCGAGAAGCGTCATGGCAACCATGACGTAGTAGCCGAACAACGCCGTCAGCTCCACCACGCCGGGCGTGCCGAAAAGCTTCTGGGCGCGGGCGTAAGCCGCATCCGACACGGCGTGCTGCGCGTGCAGTTGCATGCAAAAATCATAGATCGCTTCCTCGTCGGCCTGCTCGAACTTCGGCCGATCGCCTCGAACCAGAGCATCCACGACCGATTCCGCCAGCCCGGCCTTGATCGCTGTCGGGGCATGCGCGTTGAAGACATAATCGCAATCCATCGCACGCGCGGCGACGATCATGGTGAGCTCGCTCAAGCGCAGCGGGAAGGTGCTCTTCAAGCGCAACACTTCGCCCAGGGGGTGCCACGCCTCGGTAACCTCGGGGCAGTGCAGCGAGAGGCGATAGGGGCCGGGGATGCGCCCGCCGCGGCGCCCCAGTATGCCGTCGACCACCCGGCGCTGTGCGGGCGTGAGCTCGTCGTTCTCGGTGATGACGGGAATCCTCGGCACGGTTGCTCCTCCTCTTGGTCGTGCGATCGGCAGCGCCCACGACGCGCTGTGCCTCCGAGAAAAAATCGGGCGAGCGCCACGCCGCAGCGATGGATGTTTGCAAGGTAGTCGATTTTCCAGGATACTGTCAATGGAAAATCGATTTTTACCACGCGATGAAGAAGAGCTCCGGCGTAACCCCGAATGCATCGGCTGAGCCGTCGAACGTACTCGAGCTGAGCGCGTATGGCACGCTCGCCAGCCGCGCTTGCGAAGCGCTTCGTCGCGACATCATTCGCGCGCAATACGCGCCGGGTGCAAAGCTTCATATCCGCTCGCTCTGTGAACGCTACGGCGTGGGCTTGAGCCCCATGCGCGAGGCGCTCAACCGACTCTCGCGCGACGGCCTGGTCGGGAGGACCGATCAACGCGGTTTCTGGGTGATGCCGCTGGACCAGGATCACCTCGCCGAGCTCACCAGAACCCGTTGCTGGCTCAACGAAGTGGCGATCCGCGAATCGATCGGGCGCGGCGACGAGGCGTGGGAAGAAGCCATCGTGCTCGCCTATCACCGGCTGCAGCGAACGCCGCGCCACCCCTCGGGGCAGGAGTCGGTCTCGTACGATCCGGCCTGGGAGAGCGCGCATCGGGCTTTTCATTCCAGCTTGATTGCCGCCTGCGGATCGCGCTGGCTGCTCGGATTCTGCGAGCAGTTGTTCGACGCGGCCGACCGCTACCGGCACCTGTCGCGGGCAACGAGCCGGGCACGCAAGCTCAAGCGCGACGAGCACCGTTCGATCATGGAAGCGGTGCTGGCTCGCGACGCTGACAAAGCGGTGGCGCTGCTGAACGGACATTTCAATGCAACGCAAAGTCTCGTTCACGACAGCTTGAATGCTCACACAAGCCCGCCGCGCGAGCGCGGCCGGGAGCGTGGGAAGCGCGCGCATCGCGCCCACTGATGCCGGAAGAACATGATGCTGACATCGATCTTGCGACGCGCCGCTCTCGCGGCCGCCGTCCTGCCCGCGCTGGCGATCGGAAGCACACAAGCGCAGTACCCGGTGCGCCCCGCGCGTATCGTCATCTCGTTCTCCCCCAGCGGTCCGACCGATATCCTGACCAGGCTCATCGCCAAGCGGTTGTCCGAATCGCTCGGCCAACAGTTCATCGTCGACAATCGCCCCGGCGGCGCCGGCACGATCGGTGCACAGCTCGCCGCGCGCGCCGCGCCCGACGGCTACACGCTGTTTCTCGGCGGCATCACCTCGCTGGTGATCACGCCGCACATACACAAGAAGCTGGCCTACGACCCGGTCAAGGATTTCGCTCCCATAACGAAGCTGACCAGCCAGCCGCTCATGCTGGTGGTGCGCCCCGTGGTGCCGGTACGCTCGCTGAAGGAGTTCATCGCGCTCGTGCGCGCCAAGCCTGGCGATGTCAACTACGCAACCTCAGGCATCGGCTCCACCGGACACCTGGCCGGAGAGCTGTTCAAGGTCATCACCCGCACGGACATGGTGCACGTGCCGTACAAGTCTGCCGGCGCGGCTATTACGTCGCTCGCGGTGGGCGAGTCGCACGTCGTCTGTCAGGCGGCCGGTTCGGTGACACCGCTGATCAAGGCAGGAAAGTTGCGCCCGATCGTCGTGGCCGGCCGTGAACGGGTGCCGTCCTTGCCGGCCGTACCGACATCGGCCGAGGCCGGCTTGCCTGCGTTTGCGGTTGAATCGTGGTCGGGATTGGTCGCGCCAGCGGCGACGCCGCCGCAGATCGTGCACCGCCTGTACGAGGAGATCGCAACGATTCTCGATATGGCCGACATCCAAGCATTCATTCGTGCGCAGGGTGCCACGCCCGCGCTGCTGGGTCCGGAGGATTTCGGTGCGTATATCGCCGCAGAGCGCGCAGAGTGGACCAAGGTGATCAGGACCGCGGGCATTAAGGCCGAGTAAGCTTTCTGCGGGGCTTGCTGGCGCGCAGGCTGCCTCGCAGACGAAACACCCGCTTTCATCTACCGATATCGAGATCACCGCTCATCGCCTGCACGTAGGTGGCAAGTGTGTCGAGCGGCATGACCTCGCGGTGGTCGATTGCGCAGAGCTTCGCCCCATCGACATTGAGCGCCCTGGCAAATCCTCTTGTGACACATCGGAGGCATTGTGTAACTCGACGACTGTCAGTTCAGCCACCATGGAGCGCGCGCGCAAGCGAGCGTTCTCGCGCGTGGCCGGCGTCAACTATCTTGAGCGGTGAGCGTCAATTTTCCTGAGCCGTTCGGTGGGGTCCGAGTCGCTTCGCTCTCGTCGTATTTCGCTCTCGCCATATTCATGAAACTGGGTACTTAGGAAGGAGGCGGCAACGTCGGCAAGCGCCTGGTGAAGTCACCGAAGATTTACGTGCGCGACAGCGGGCTGCTGCACGCGTTGCTTGACATCGAAACCTACGAGGGCCTGGCCGGACATCCGGTCATCGGACCCTCTTGGGAAGGCTTCGTGATCGAAAATCTGCTTGCCGCCGCCCCTCAACGCACGGTGGCAAGCTTCTATCGCACGGCAGCCGGTGCGGAGATGGACTTGGTGTTGCAACTGCCCGGGCGGCGCGGTACCTGGGCCATCGAAGTGAAGCGCAGCCTGGCGAGCCGCCTGGAAATAGGATTGCATAACGCAAAGTCCGATCTCGATCCATCGCACGTATTCGTCGTTTACGACGGCGAGGAGCGCTTTCCGCTGGCCAAGGACATCGAGGCCATCGGTTTGCGGGAGCTTGCGGGAGAGCTTACGGCGCTGGCTTGACTACACGTACGAAGCGTACACCAAGCGCCGGCATTCGTTGCTTGCGAGAAAGCGAATCGCGACATACGTGCGTTGAGTTCGCGACAAATGAAGGCCTGACCGCGTTCTCTCTCAGTACCCCGACACGCTTGCCGCGCTTCTCGTCCGCGACGCATCGGGTCTAGGCGTCAACGACCTCGAACAGGTCGCGACGGACGTCGGCCTTGATGCGCAATGTCACTCGCGAAGCCCGAAGATCTGAGCGGAATTCGTGGCGATGGCGTCTGTGCATCAACGAACGCGAACGAGCCCGAATTCTCGAGTAGCGGGCGATTGCGTGCGTCTTGCAGTTGAGCCGACGCCGCTTCGCGGTGCGGCATAATTCAGACGGCACGCGACAACGCAGACACTCCCAGGAAAATGCACCCCGGCCGCGTGCGTTCAACCGGGTCAAGATAGCTGTCGTCGAACCGTCGCGATCATTGTCGTCGGACACGCGATCGCCGTCGGCACAGGGCAGGTCGGGCGGGCGCGATCCTTCGCCGCCCGACAACCTCAACGAAGACTGCGGCTGCGAGCACGCAGGCGCCAGCCGAGCAAGCCCAGGCCGGCCAGCAGCATCGCGTAGGTTTCGGGCTCGGGCACCGCAGGCACAAACATCGACGCCCGTGCGTCGAGTCTCAGTTGGTAGGTTACTGCCGCATCGGTAGCATTCGTGAACTGGTACGCCACGCCGAGATCGCTGAACGCTTCGTCGGTCTGCGCTGCATCCAGCGCGACCGAATCGCGCGAGTACGGATTGTTCACCGCGCCGAATGCGTTCAAGTCCTGTAGCGTACGATCGTAAAGGCTGATCGAACCGAAGGCGAAGCCGTGATCGCCCGGCTGCGCCAGGATGGAGATGGTGCCATCCCCGCCTCCAAGCTCGACTTCGACCTGCACGCCGGGCTGTAGCGTGAGATCGACATCGAGCATCGCGCCGGCACCGCCGGAGTGGCCGGCCGGCAGCATGCCGTAGACGGAGGCAGAGAGGGACTCGGGGAACGCCGAATCGGCAACTCCGTAGATCGCGCCTTCGGACGAGAAGGTACATGCGCCGAAGGTGCAGCCGACCGGCCCGTCGATGAACGCTGTCTGCTCGTCGCTCGGCCAGGAACCGTTCTGCCATTGCTGCAGTGTGTAGGTGCTGCTTAATGAACTGGTTGGACTCACGCTGGCGTAGGTTCCGCGGCCGACGACATCGAACGTGAAGGCGCCGTTCCAGGAATTCACGCCGAACGAATCGGAATCGAGATACGACACGTCCACTGTCACATCGATGTCGGCACGAGCCGGCGACGCCACCATTGCCAACATCGTGGCGCAAACTACGATGGCGCCACCGAAGCGGCGCCCTGAATGACCTACCCAAGCCATGCGGTTCTCCTGGTGCTCATTGTTCGTCGGCGCGGGATCGTTGCCCGCGTCGATCGGCACCGTGCGACGCAAGGATCGGACCAGCAATTCTTTTCCGCACCGGGATGATCACCTCTGTGCGCCGACAAGCGGTTGAACGCCTGAAAGAAGTGAAGCGGTTGTCCATCGAGCCCGGACGACAAGGGGTCGATCCGCTAGTCGTTTCTAATCCAGGTATGAGTCTGAACTGAGTGGCTCAGAGGTGGTTCAGGCGGCGGCTTTCGATCGGTTGAAGATTGTTCTGAACAGAGCGGTACGCGCCTCGTTCAGACGCCGTGCGGCC
>WYBJ01000165.1 GCA_011525945.1 Burkholderiaceae bacterium
CTGACTCGTGCCCCAGCCAGCGCAGCATCCACCACAGGCGCGCTGCCATGACTGCGCCCGTCGCGTCGTAAGCCACGACCTGCATCCCGGGACTCAGCCCGAGCGCGCGCATGCGTGCGCCGAAAATGTCCGGCTGCGGTAACGGATGCCGGCCGCTTCGACCCGTGATCGGACCCGAGAGATCTCGTTCCAGGTGCACGTAATGCGCGCCCGGTACGTGGCCGGCATCGTAGGCACGACGGCCGGCTTCATGATCCGTCAGTTCATTGCGGCAGTCGAAGACAAGCCAGCCCGGCTCATGCAACCGGTCCGCCAGCTGCGAACAGCTTATCAGTGTCGTATACATGCAGCCTCACAAGCGGCGCCTGCACGCGGGCGCCGCTTACCGAGAGGGATTCTACAGGTGGGGCGACAGCTCACGCCGTAGAAACTCGTGAAAGTGGCGCATACCGTCTTCCATCGGCGACTGGTACGGGCCCGCGTCGCTCAGCCCCTGCACGAACAACGCGCGCCGACCTTCGGTCATCCGATCGCAGATGATCTCGTCTTCGGCCGCGGTTTCGAGATAGGCAGCGCGCTCGGCCTCGATGAAGTCGCGATCGAACAGCGCGATCTCTTCCGGAAAGTAGAACTCGACCACGTTGGTGCATGCTTGCGGGCCCCGAGGCAGCACAGTGCTCACGACCAGCACGTGGGGATACCACTCAATCATGATATTCGGGTAGTACACCATCCAGACAGCCCCGGTCGCGGGAACGTCGCCATTGCCTTGCTTGAGCACCTGCTCGTGCCACCGGCGGTAGACCGGCGTGCCCGGCCGCTCCAGCGCTCGCTTGACCCCGACTACCTGGACGCTGTACCAGTCGCCGAGATCCCATTCGAGCCGATTACAGTCGACGAAATTGCTCAGACCGGGATGAAACGGCTCGACGTGGTAGTCCTCCAGGTAGACCTCGATGAACGTCTTCCAGTTGAACCGGTATTCGGTCGTTTCAACGCGGTCGAACACGAATCCGTCGAAGCGCAGCTTCTCTTCGAAGCGCATGTGGGCCAAATCTTGCGCGGGGTCGCGCTGGCCACGAAACAACAAGCCGTTCCAGCGCCGGATCCGGACGCGCGCAAGATCCAGACAGGGGCGGGGCGCAAAATGCGGCGCCCCGAGCAGCTTTCCGTCCAGACCGTAGGTCCAGCGATGCAGCGGACACACCAATGCCCGAGCGTTGCCCCGTCCTTTAAGGATGGTCGACTGGCGGTGCCGGCAGACGTTGCTCAACAATTCGACGCCATTCTGGTCGCGTACGAGCGCGTGCGAATCGCCCGACCAATCGAGACTGTGGAAGTCGCCGCTCTCCGGCACCATCAGTTCATGTCCGACGTACCCTGGCCCCGCTTCAAACAGCAGACGCTGTTCCAGTGCGGCGATGCGCTCGTCGAAGTACCATTGCACCGGCAATTGCGCCTGGGATTGTTGCGAGGCCTGGACAGCGGCCAAATCGGACATAAAGAGCGATCCTCTCCAAGGTTGACACGGGTATTGTGCCAGTTGGTTCCTAACGCGCAAGCCGAAAAATGGTTGGCATGCCGACCCGAGCGCACGGCTCACGCAGTGTCCGGGAGGTCTGCGATCATCTCGGGCAGATGCGCGGCGAGCCGTATCAGATCCTGTGGGCGATCGACATCCCATAGCGGCGGCAACGCAAGACAAGAAAGGCCACTCTCACGCAAGCGTGCGAGCGTCTGATCGAACACCCGCGTGCTCCCCCAATCGATGTCGCGGAATACTGCGCGGCAGGGACGCGCCAGCCCGAGCAGGACGTAGCCGCCGTCGTGCGCGGGGATCAGCACGGCGTCGCTGCGCCGCAGTGCCGCTGCGGCCGCGTGCAGATCCGCCCGCCCCAAGATGGGGCAGTCGGTGCCTATCACAAGCAGCCGGGCGTACGAGCGGAAAGCCCAGTCGTGTGCGTGCAGCAGGCGTTCACCGAGATCCGTGCCGTGCTGTAGGCGCAAGCTCACGCCGTATGCCCCGCCACAGGCGGCGAAGAACGGATGATCCAGCGACGGCGTGCAGCAGAGGGTGACGGCGCCCACGCCGGCCGCGCTGGCGTTTGCGAGCACGTGTCGGGTCATTCGTTCCTGTAACCGCGCCGCGCCCTCGGCACCGAGGCAGGGGATGAGGCGCGACTTGGCGGTGCCGGCGATGGGCGCACGCGCAAAGACGAGCAGAGCGAGACCGGCGTCAGCGCACATCGCGGTAGCGCTCGGCGAGCCGGGCCGGATCGGCACCGAAGAAGTAGGCAAGGCGAAGCCGCCACATGAGCAGGACGGTACGCATGACGCCGTGACGCGCCCAGCGCCGACCCGACGTCACCACCGGCCCGCGCAAACGAACCGGCGCAGCGATGCGCCTGGCATTGCGGCAGAACGCGATGTCCTCCATCAGTGCTTGCACGGGAAAGCCGCCGGTGCGCTCGAACAGCGCGCGCGTGACGAACAGCGCCTGATCTCCGGTCGCGATGCCGGTCAGACGCGAGCGCAGGTTCATCATACGCGCGATGACAGCTAGCGAGCCGGAGCCGGCGTCGATGCGCACATCGAACCAGCCCCAGGCGTGCGCGCGCATTGCGATGGCCGTTTCGATGCTGCGATCGAATTCGCCCGGTACGAGCGAATCGGCGTGCAGGAAAAGCAGGATCTCGCCTCGCGCGGCGGCCGCGCCTGCATTGAGTTGCACGGCGCGCCCGCACGCCGAGCGTAGCACCCGGTCGGCGAGGGGCTCGGCAACGCGGACGGTCTGGTCGTTGCTGGCGCCGTCGACGACGAGCACTTCCGCGCCACGTGCCCGCGCCGGTGCCAGCGCGGCGAGCGTCGCTCTGATTTTCAGCGCCTCGTTGAGCGCAGGCACGATCACCGACAAGCGGCGACTCACGCCTGGCGGCCTCGTGCCCGGCGCGTTCCGGGTCCGGCGGCGCGGTGCGCCATCGCGCTGGGCGCGGAGATTACGGACATCAGGCACGCTTCCAGGCATGAAACCGCTCGACCAGGTGCAACAGGCGCTTTGGCGCATGCGCTTTCCTCCATTGCCCGGCGGCGTATTTGTTCGCCTCGGCGAACGTCGGATAGACGTGCATGGTGCCTAGGATGCGATTGAGCCCGATGTCATGCTTCATGGCGAGAACATACTCCGCGATCAGCTCCCCGGCGTGTTCGGCTACGATCGTAACGCCCAGAATGCGATCCTTGCCCGGGACCGTGATGACCTTGACGAAGCCGACGGCGGCCTCATCCGTGAGTGCGCGGTCGAGCTCATCGAGGTGATAGCGCGTGATCTCGTGCGCGATCCCGCGCTCGATCGCTTCGGTCTCGCTCAAGCCTGCGCGCGCGACCTCGGGATCGGTGAAAGTGCACCACGCAATCGCGCGCGTGTCGATGCGAAAACGGCACAGGCTCCCGAACAACGCATTCACGGTTGCATACCAAGCGGCGTGTGCCGCCGTATGCGTGAACTGCAAGCCCCCCGTGACGTCGCCGCAGGCGAAAATGGTGGGAATGCGGGTGCGTCCGTAATCGTCGACCTCGACCGCGCCTGTGCGCGTGAGGCCGATGCCGAGCGCTTCGAGGCCGAGATTTTCCGTGCGAGGCTTGCGTCCCAGGGCGCACAGTACTTGGTCGCACTCGATCCTGACCTCCTCGCCCTCGTGCGTGCACACCACGGCAGCGGCGCCATCACGGCGAACCACTCGCTTGGCCGCATGATTCGTCAACACGCGTATTCCCTCCTGCACGAAGCGCTCCGTGATGAGGCTGGAGACTTCGGGGTCTTCCCTGAAAAGCACTCGCGACTGCATTTCGACCAGCGTCACTTGCGAGCCCAGGCGCGCAAAGCACTGCGCGAGCTCGCAGCCGACCGGACCGCCGCCCAGCACCAGCATGCGCCGCGGCAGCTCCTGCATGTCCCAGACGGTTTCGGAGGTGAGGCAGGACGATGTGTCGAAGCCCGCGAGCGGCGGGACGATGGGATTTGCGCCGGTGGCGATCACGATAGCGCGCGCGGTGAGCGAGCGCACGCCCCCGGCGGTGCGGATGTCGACCCGATAGGGCGAGGTGATCGTCGCTTCGCCCTGGATGCATTCCACGCCGAGCGCCGTATATCGTTCGATCGAATCGTTCGGCGCCACCTTGGCGATCACACGCCGCACGCGCGCCATCATGTCCGTGAATTCGTGCGTCGCGTTCGCATCCGCCACGCCGAACTCGCGCGCGCGGCGGATCTGCGACAGAAGGTTGGCCGATCGGATCAGCGTCTTGGATGGAATGCAACCGGTATTGAGGCAGTCTCCGCCCATGCGACTTCGCTCCACCAAGGTCACTTTAGCCTTGACCGTGGCGGCGATGTACGCGCAAACGAGTCCTGCCGCACCGGCGCCGATGACGATGAGGTTACGCTCGAACCGAGCAGGCTTCGGATAGGGGGCGAGTCGCTTGCGGGTTCGCAACGCGTCGAGCGCGGCTCGGGCAAGGAACGGAAACACGGCGAGCAGGGCGAAGGAGGCGATAAGCGGTGCTGACAACACATCGCCAATGGCCTCGATACGAGCAAGCTGGGTGCCCGCGTTGACATAGACCAGCGTACCCGCGAGCATCCCGATCTGACTTACCCAGTAGAAGGTCCAGGGCCGGATCGGTGTCAGCGGCATGGCCAGATTGACGACGAAAAACGGTACCGCCGGCACCAGGCGAAGGGCGAAGAGATAGAACGCGCCGTCGCGCGCCATGCCCGCGTTTACGGCGCGAAGCTTCGCGCCGAAGCGACGTTGAACGACGTCGCGCGCCAGAAAGCGGACCACCAGGAATGCCGCCAAGGCGCCGATGCTCGACGCGAAAGAAACCAGCAACGTGCCGAGCGCGAGACCGAAGATCGCGCCGCCTGCGAGCGTCAGCGCCGTGGCGCCAGGTAGCGACAAGGCGGTGATACACACGTAGAACAGGAAAAACACGACCATCGAACGCACGGGATGAGCGTGGTAGTAATCCGTCACTGCGGCTTGCTGCGACTTGACGAATGCGAGACTGAGAAAGCGGTCCAGGTCGAGAACGAAGAATGCGGCCGCCAGCGCGACAAGCAACGCCGCCACGAGTACCCGCTTCACGGCCGGCGCCCGCCGGCCGCGCTCGCCCGGGGGCGGACACCGCAAGAATCGCTCATGCCGGGCCGTGCGTCCGACGCAGCGTCAGTGCGGTGCGCGGCGCCGGGCGAGTTGTCTCCAGGCACGTGTATGTCAGTTCGTCAACGCCCCGCCGCAACTCGATCCCTGCCCGGCGGTACAGCCGAAGCAGTGATCGAGGACGGCGATCGGGTTGCCGGTCAGGTCCGTGCCGATCAGATCGGCCAGACGCACGCGCGGCTTCGGGCCGTAGGCGAGCGGGACGGCGAGCATCTGGTTGAAGTCACAGTCGTAGACGAAACCTTGCCAATCGACCGAGATGAGGCTGCGGCACATTACCGTCTCGAGATTTTGCGCGCGAAAGCTCGCGCGCAGAAGGCGCATGTATGGATCGAACTGTCGCTTGCTCACCAGCGTGCTGCCGAAGCGCTGGATCGGCATATTGGCGAGCGTCAACAAGCGGGTGAACTCGACGCCGTAGCGATCGCGCAGCGTGTTGCGGTATGCGGTTTCGAGCTCGCCTTGCGCCGGCGGCAGCGCAGGGCCTTGCGGGTTGAAGACGAGATTCAGAACGAGCGGCCCGTCGCTGCGCCCGTAGCCCAAGGCGTTCAATCGGCGCAGTGCCCGGATGCTCGCCGCGAATACGCCGGCACCGCGCTGCGCATCCACGTTTCGTTCGAGGTAGCACGGTAGCGAAGCCGTGATCTCCACCTGCAACGACGCCAGGAACCGGGCCAGATTCTCCTGCCCCGGCTGTTCCAGGACGGTCAGGTTGCAGCGATCGATCACCCGCACGCCTAGCGCTCGCGCCGCGCTTACCAGGCGCCCGAATCCGGGGTGCAACTCGGGCGCGCCCCCGGTGACATCGAGCGTGGGCAGCCGGGTCGCCTGCAGGAAGGCGAGTACGGTGTCGAGCGTCTGCTCGCTCATCATCTCGGTCCGGGTCGGTCCGGCATTGACATGACAGTGCAGGCAGGCCTGGTTGCAGCGGTAACCGAGATTCACCTGCAGGGTGTCCAGGCGCTTGCGCACGAGCGCGGGAAAATCGCCCGTCGCCAGGCGCGCCAAGGTCGAATGCATCGTTCGATCTCCGAAACTCGGGTACGGCTGCATCGCTTGCGGCACCTTGCCGCATCGTGCGCACGCGTTTGCTGCCGGCCATACGATAGCGCAATTACCCGCCCTCGCGTGCGTGTGCCGGACTGAGTCGCAGCGCACGGGTCCAACTTTCACGCGCAGCCCCTTGCGCGTAGCGCCACTGCGCGGACTCGTCGCCGAGCGCGAACCGGCCGCAGCCACGTGTCGTCCCGGGTGCCCGCGCGCGCATACTCGCCGGCGTTTGACCCCGGCGAACGGGATAGGTTATTTTTCCCGTTTGCCTTTTCTGCCCCCGCATGTCCAAGCCGAGTCCGCAGCAGTCCCCCAAGAGCTTTGAGCACGCGCTCGCCGAGCTGGAGAAAATCGTCGAGACGATGGAGGTGGGCCAATTGCCGCTCGACCAGTCGATTGCCGCTTATCGGCGGGGGGCCGAGCTTCTGCGGTACTGCCAGAGCGCGCTGAAAGAGGCGAGCCAGCAGGTCAAGCTGCTCGAGGCGGGCGTGCTGAAGGACTTCTCGATCGACGGGGAGCCGGCGGTTGCCGACCGTGCCGAATGACTTCCTGGCGTGGTCGCGCGAACGCCAGGGACTGATCGAGTCGAGGCTGCAGGAGCTATTGCCCGCGCCCGAGATCGCGCCGGTGCGCTTGCACGCCGCCATGCGTTATGCCGTGCTCGGCGGCGGCAAGCGTATTCGACCCCTGCTCACCTGCGCCTGCGGCGAGCTGGCGCAGGCGGCGCTCGAGCGCACGTTGATTGCGGGCGCGGCGGTCGAGTTGATCCATGCCTATTCGCTGGTCCACGACGATCTGCCGTGCATGGACGACGATGTCCTGCGGCGCGGCAAGCCGACCTGTCATGTCGAGTTCGACGAGGCAACGGCGCTGCTGGTCGGCGATGCATTGCAGAGCCTGGCGTTCCAGGTGCTGGCGGATTACCGCCTGAGCGACGATCCCGCCGTGCAGATCGAGATGACCCGCATACTGGCGGTCGCCGCGGGCTCGCGCGGTATGGCGGGCGGGCAAGCGATCGATCTGGCGGCGGTTGGCGCAACGTTGAGTGTTCCCGAGCTCGAGTTCATGCACATACACAAGACCGGCGCCGTCATCCGGGCCGCCCTGCAGCTCGGCGTGCGCTGCGGGCGCCGGCTGGATGCGGACGACCTGCAACGCATCGACCACTTCGCGAAATGCATCGGTCTCGCCTTTCAAGTTGTGGATGATGTCCTCGACGCCGAGTCGGATACGGCCACCCTGGGCAAAACCGCTGGCAAGGACGCCCGCATGGACAAGCCTACCTATGTCAGCGCGTTGGGGCTGGCGGCCGCCAAGACGCTGGCCGCGGAGCTGCGCGAGGATGCGATGAGCGCCATCGAGCCCTTCGGCAAACGGGCGTTGCGCCTGCGGCAGCTCGCCGATTTCATCGTGACGCGGGAGTTCTAGGCGCGCGCCCGAACGCAGGTCAAGCCGCGTCGCGCGGCATTGCAATGAGCGAGCTACTCGAAACGATCAACTGGCCACACGAACTGCGCGTGCTCGACCGGCGCGCGCTGAGGCAGCTCGCACGCGAATTGCGCGAGTTTTTGCTGGAGTCGGTCAGCCAGACCGGCGGTCACTTGTCGTCCAACCTCGGCACGGTCGAGCTGACGCTCGCCTTGCACTACGTTTACGACACGCCCAACGACCGCCTGGTATGGGACGTGGGCCACCAGACCTACGCGCACAAGGTGCTCACCGGCCGGCGCGAAGGCATGCAGCGGCTGCGCATGCGCCACGGCATCGCCGGTTTTCCGCGTCGGGACGAGAGCGAATATGACACCTTCGGCACCGCGCATTCCAGCACCTCGATCAGCGCTGCACTCGGAATGGCGGTGGCGGCGGCGCGGCAGGGCATAGCGCGCAAGGTGGTTGCGATCATCGGCGATGGCGCGATGTCGGCCGGGATGGCCTTCGAAGCCCTCAACAATGCGGGTGCCATGGATGCCGACCTATTGGTGGTGCTGAACGACAACGAGATGTCGATCTCGCCTGCCGTGGGCGCGTTAAACCACTACCTGGCGCGGCTCATGTCGGGACGCTTCTACACCGCGGCCAGGCGTGCGGGGCGCAAGGTGCTCGGCGATTTGGCCGACCGGGCAGAAGAGCATGTCAAGGGTATGGTCACACCCGGCACCATGTTCGAGGAGTTCGGCTTCAACTACATCGGTCCGATCGACGGCCACGATCTCGATATCCTGATCCCGACGCTGAAAAACATCCGCGCCATGCGCGGACCGCAGTTCCTGCACGTCATCACGCGCAAGGGTCAGGGCTACAAGCTCGCCGAAGCCGATCCTGTGCTTTATCACGGCGTCTCGACGTTCAAGCCCGATGCCGGCATCGTCGGGGTCAAGGCCGGCGCCAAGCCGACCTATACTCAGATATTCGGCGATTGGCTCTGCGACATGGCGCGCGAAGATGCGCGCTTGCTTGCCATCACACCTGCCATGCGCGAAGGATCGGGCCTGGTGAGCTTCGCCGAGCTTTATCCCGATCGCTACTTCGATGTCGGTATCGCGGAGCAGCACGCGGTCACGTTTGCCGCTGGGCTTGCCTGCGATGGCATGAAGCCGGTAGTCGCGATCTACTCGACCTTCCTGCAACGGGCCTACGATCAGCTCATCCACGATGTCGCGATCCAGAACCTGCCGGTGGTGTTCGCGCTCGACCGAGGCGGCGTCGTGGGCGCGGACGGACCGACTCACCACGGCGCGTTCGATCTGTCGTACTTGCGCGCCATTCCGAACATGACGGTCATGGTTCCCGCCGACGAGAACGAGTGCCGGCAGATGTTGTACACCGCGTTCACGCTCGGCACCCCCGCGGCCGTGCGTTACCCGCGGGGAACCGGTCCGGGTGTGGCGGTGCAAAGCACGATGACGTCGATCCCGCTCGGCGAGGCCGAGATCCGTAGGCATTGCGGCGCGGGCGTGAAGACCGGCCGGCGTGTCGCGCTGCTCGCGTTCGGCTCGATGCTGCGCCCGTGCTTACACGCTGCCGAGGCGCTCGATGGCACGGTTGTGAACATGCGTTTCGTCAAGCCGCTGGACGCGGCAATGGTACGCAATCTCGCCGCGTCGCACGATCTGCTGGTGTGCGTGGAGGAAAACGTGATCATGGGCGGCGCGGGCAGCGCCGTGCTCGAGTGTTTGCATGCGAGCCGGCTGACGATACCGGTATTGCAACTGGGGTTGCCCGACGCCTTCATCGAGCACGGCGATCCGTCGCTGCTGCTGGCCGAATGCGGCCTGAACGCCGACGGCATCGTTGCGCGGGTGCAGGAGTTGCTCGCGGGTTAGAATGAAAGGTGGCGCGCGGCGCCCGCCGCGAAGCGATTTCCCGGAGCCTTCCGACCATGGACGATCAGGCCGACATCGCCGAAGGCGCCGACTTCGGCTACCAGAAACTCGATAAATACAACGAGGGCTCGGTCGAGCGCATCGCGGCGTCGTTTCGCGCCATCCTCGGCGAAATCGGCGAGGACCCCCGGCGCGAGGGTTTGCTCAAGACGCCCGAGCGCTTTGCCAAGGCGCTGCAGTATCTCACCCACGGACACGACCTCGATCCGGCACGTATCCTGCGCTCGGCCATGTTCCGAGAAGAGTACCAGCAGATGGTGATCGTGCGCGACATCGAGATCTACTCGATGTGCGAGCATCATGTGCTGCCGTTCTTCGGCAAGGCGCATGTGGCCTACATTCCGAACGGCCACATCGTCGGCTTGTCGAAGATCGCGCGCGTTGTGGACGCATTCGCCCGCCGGCTGCAGGTCCAGGAGCGATTGACCACCGAGATCCGCGATTGCATTCAGGATACGCTGCAGCCGCTCGGAGTCGCCGTCGTCATCGAGGCCCAGCATCTTTGCATGATCATGCGTGGGGTGCAGAAGCAGCACTCGATCGCCGCCACTTCCGCGTTCACCGGCGAGTTCGAGCACGAAAAGACGCGCGCGGAATTCATGCGCCTGATCGGCTAGGGGCTTCGGCGTGACTCGGACCGGGCAAACGGGACGTAGCAGCGAGCAGATCGTCGAGGCGATCCTGCCCGACGTGCGCAAGGGCAGAATGGTGATCCTGGTCGACGACGAAGACCGGGAGAACGAGGGCGATCTGTTCGTCGCAGCCGATCGCGCAACCCCCGAGGCGATCAACTTCATGGCGACCGAGGCCCGCGGCCTGGTATCGCTTGCGCTTACCGAGCAGCGCATGCGGGCGCTGGGACTCGGGCTCATCACCGACGACACCGGCAACACCACGCGCTTCGGTACCGCGTTCGCGACCCCGATCGATGCGCGCCAGGGTGTGGGCTCGGGCATGTCGGCGCACGATCGGGCGCGCAGCATCGCGGTGGCGATCGCCGACGAGACGCGTCCTGCGGATCTGATCCGACCCGGGCGGCTGCTGACATTACGCGCGGTGGACGGTGGCGTGCTCGCCCGCCGCGGCCATACCGAGGCTGCCGTTGATCTCGCGCGTCTGGCGGGGCTCAAGCCTGCCGGGGTGATCTGCGAGATCATGAATGCGGACGGAACCATGGCTCGCATGGGCGAGCTCGAGCGCTTCGCGCAGCGCCACGGCATCAGCATCCTGCGCATCGCCGACCTGATCGAATACCGGCGCAACGAACGCCGCATACGGCGTCGTTCGCAGACGTTGCTGCCGACACGGCACGCAGGGCAATTTCATCTGCACGTCTATAGCGACGAGCTCGAGACGGTCCCGTATGTGGCGCTGGTGAAGGGCGAGCCCAAGGCCGATCGACCGGTGCTGGTGCGGCTGCATTCGCAGTGCCTGACGGGCGACGTCTTCGGTTCCGAGCGCTGCGACTGCGGTGAGCAGCTCGAGCTTGCGCTCGACATGATCGCGCGTGCGGGCGAGGGCGTGGTGATCTACACGTTCGACGAGGGGCGCGGCATCGGCCTGCTCAACAAGATTCGCGCCTATGCGTTGCAGGACCAGGGGCACGATACGATCGAGGCCAACCACGAGCTCGGCTTCGCGGCCGACCTGCGCGACTACAGCGCGGGTGCACACATCCTGTTCGACCTCGGTGTGCGTTGCGTGCGGCTGCTAACGAACAATCCCGATAAGGTGCGAAGCCTGAAGCAGTATGGCATCGATGTGGTCGAGCGCGTTGCACTGGAGGTGTCGCCGCGTGCACCGAACCGCGCTTATCTGCGCACCAAGCGGGCGAGGTTCGGACATCTGCTTTCGCTCGATGAGGGCCGCGACAACGGCGCTGAAATCCCTCCCAAGAACGCCCAGTAGCTGGCGAGGGCGCGCAAGCCGGCAGGCAGTAATCGACGCGCTCGTGCTCAGAAGCGGCGAGTCAAGGTAAGCGCCGCGCCGTCACGCTTCATTTCCATGCGGTTGAGAAAGCTCATGCCGAGCAGGCCGATCGGCAGATGGCCACCCACGTGCACTACCGCATCGACGTTGTAGAGCGTGATGTCGCCCACCTTCAGAGTATCGAGCTTCACGCGATAAACCGGTGCGATGCCATTGGCCGTCTGCGTGTGGCTGCGCTTTCCGGCAAGATAGTTCACGCCCGCACGGCGGGCGTCGTTCGCGTCGATCGAAACCAGGGTGGCTCCGGTGTCGACGAGGAAACGCACCGATGCAGCGCCGTTGATGGTTCCGCTCACGAGGAAGTGGCCTTGCGCGTCCGCCGCAATCACGACCCGGCCAACCGGGCTCGAGGCGGCGGACCCGGGCGCCATCCGATAGTGCGCACCGAGCACGAGCGTGCTGCGCTTGCCGTCGATTTCCACGATGGCCGATTCGGGCGTCGCGGCGATCAGCCTCACCCCCTCGGGGGAGACCTGACCTGCGGCAAGCGTGCGCGGCTTGGCATTGTCGATCACCAGTGTCGCTTTTCCCTCGGTGAGGGCGATTACCTGCACCTGCGCAGCATGGAGCGACCATGGCACGAGCAGCAACGCCAGGCTAAGATCCGCAGGACGAATGCGCACGAGGATTCAGCGATGAAACCGGTAGCTATCGTTCGCCACTACCGCACCGAAGGGCCGGGCTATTTTGCCATATACCTCGAACGCTGCGGCCTGCCCTGGCGTCTGGTACGAGTCGATGCGGGCGAGTCGTTGCCGGGGAGCGCAGCGGCGATTGGCGGCCTGGTATTCATGGGCGGCCCCATGAGCGTGAACGACGATCTGCCGTGGATCGAACCCGCGTGCGCGCTGGTGCGCGACTGTGTCAATAAGGGCGTACCCGTCCTTGGTCACTGTCTGGGCGGACAGTTGATCGCCAAGGCGCTCGGCGGGCGCGTGAGCGCGAACCGCACCAAGGAAATCGGTTGGGGCGAGGTCCAGGTGGCCCCGGTGCAGGAGGCGCGCGACTGGCTCGGAGAGGGACGCAGACATAGCGTGTTTCACTGGCACGGCGAAACTTTCAGCCTGCCGCCGGGGGCCGTGCGCGTGATGTCGAGTGTGTTGTGCGACAACCAGGCGTTCGCGCTCGGCAAGCACTTCGCGATGCAGTGCCACGTGGAAATGACAGCGGAATTGATCGAAGCGTGGTGCCATTCTGGCATGGAGGAGATCGCGCTCAGCCCGGGACCGGGCGTGCAATCGTCAGAAGCGATGCAGAGCGACCTCGCGCCGCGCCTGGCGGCGCTACACGCGCTGGCGGATCGGATTTACGGTCGCTGGGTGCAGGGACTGGGCGCCTGAGACCGTCGGCGTGACGGTTCCCCAGCGCCCGCCGGTGCAATCCGGATTCGCTTTGCCGCGAGGCAGCGGCAGGGCGACCCGAGTACGCGCCTCGGCGGACCCGACCGGTGCCGTTGCGCCGCGAGCGAAGACACTCGGGTGCGCGCGGGGAAATCGATTACGCGCCCGATCGAACGGTTTTGCGCGTGCGCCTCACGCGGCGCGATCGACGGCGAGATCCGGTCCGCTCACGCGCGACGGCTGTGGGCGGTATGGCCGCGCGCTTGCGCGCACGCGCGCGCACTTTATCGCGCTGGCGCGAAAGAACGCTCCAAAGTATCAGGTAGGCGATGACGATGCAGTACACCAACACGCTGACCGGATGGGTCGCTACTTCGGACGCCAATTCCAGCATCTGCGCGATCGCCGATTGCCCGGCGCCATCGCGTGCGCCGCGGTCAGGCCCGAACGGCGCCTGCGGTCCCCTATCGCCGGCGTTCGCAGGCCGTGCTCGATCGACGGTGAACAGCGCATCGTCGCCCTCGGACAACGCGATTTGGGAGCGATCCGGTGAAACGCTCAAGCTGAAATCGCCCAGCCCCAGCACCGAAAACGTCGTGCGGCCGCGCTCGTTTACGTCCAGGCGCAAGGTTGCGTCAACAAGCGTCTGGACCGTCTCGCGCAGCCACTGATCGGCTGCTTCGCCCACGTCGAAAGCAGCAACGGCCGCGGGATTGCGCGCGCCGCGATTGTCGCTCCGTCCCGTGGCGGAAGCGGCCACGGCGTCCGATTCGACGTTCACGAGGTGGCGCAATTGCTCGACCACGCCTTGCCCGGTCATGCGCGCGCCGCGTTCGCTGGGGTCGGTCCGAAGGTCCCATTGCGCCGGCTGTGGCAGCGCACCTTGCAGCGAAGCAGACGTGCCGAGTATGAATTCGTCCGAGCGCGGATCGACCGCGGGATCGGAGCGCAGAAGCTGCTCGGGGGTGGGCTGCGCCCAGACGGGGGCGGGGGACGATTCGGTCGTCTCGCCTGTGGCGGGCAGCGGCGTCGCAATGGCGCTGCTGCATACGAACCACAGCAGCAAGGCGACGAACACCGGGGGGCTGGGGCTCACGCGCATGGCGGGTCGGGAGGCACGAGCGAAGCGCCCAAGCAGGAACGATGCCGACGCCAATGTCGCTGATGATTCAATCACTTGCTACGCAAATGCTGCGGTATCAGACCCCCTTGTAAGGAAATCCGACACGCGTCCGCGAGCACGCCTATCGTGGCGTTGGCTGCATACGCCCTAGTCGCGAAAATTCTTGTACTGCAGCGGGAAGTCGGTGACCGACTTGCGCACCAGCGTGATCGCTTCCTGCAGCACATCCTTCTTTGCACCGGAGACGCGAACCGCATCACCCTGGATGCTCGCCTGCACCTTCAGCTTGCTGTCCTTGACCAGGCGCACGATCTTCTTGGCAAGCTCCTGCTCGATACCGGCGCGCACCGTGACCGGCTGCTTCACCTTGTTGCCCGAGATCTTCTCCGGCGAGCCCGGATCCAGACAACGCACATCGACGCCGCGCTTGCTCAGCTTTCCGGTCAGAACGTCACGCACCTGCCCGAGCTTGAAGTCGTCGTCGGCAAATACGGTCAACACCTTTTCGTTCATCTCGACGCGCGCGTCCGAGCCCTTGAAGTCGAAGCGGTTGGCGACTTCCTTGTTGCACTGGTCGACGGCGTTGCGAACCTCGACTTGGTTGACTTCAGAGACGATATCGAACGACGGCATGGGCTGCTCCGAATGAAAGCGGGAAACGCGGCTGCGTCAGTGTTCGCACCCGCGCCGGTCAGGCGCGTCATCGGCCGCGCTCGCGCAATCTGGCCGCATCAGCGTTCGCGGCCGTGCAATTTGGCTGCGATACGCAAGCGCAGCGCATTGAGCCGGATGAAGCCGTCGGCGTCGGCCTGGTTGTACGCGCCCGCGTCGTCGTCGAAAGTAGCGATTCGTGGGTCGAACAACGAGTCGCGCGGCGATTTGCGTCCGGTCACGACGATCGTGCCCTTGTACAGTTTCAGACGCACCTGGCCGTTCACCGGCGTCTGCGAGATGTCGATCAGGGACTGCAGCAACCGGCGCTCGGGGCTGAACCAGTAGCCGTTGTACACCATGCGCGCGTAGCGCGGCATGAGATCGTCCTTCAATGCCACCACCTCGCGATCGAGCGTGATCGACTCCATCGCGCGGTGCGCGCGCAGCATGATGGTCCCGCCCGGGGTTTCGTAGCAGCCGCGCGACTTCATGCCCACGTAACGGTTCTCGACCATGTCCAGGCGCCCGATCGCGTGCTTGCCACCGATGCGGTTCAATGTAGCGAGCACCTTGGCGGGCGTAAGCTTGCGTCCGTTGACGGCGACGATGTCGCCGCACCGGTATTCCAGTTCCAGAGTCTCGGCGCGGTTCGGCGCCTTGTGCGGCGGCACCGTCATGCGCCACATCGACTCCTCGGGCTCGAAATCGGGATCTTCCAGCATGCCGCCTTCGTAGGAAATGTGCAGCAGGTTGGCGTCCATCGAGTAGGGTGCGCCGCCTGTGCGCTTCTTGAAATCCACCGCTATGCCGTGAGAATCGGCATACGCGAGCAGTTTCTCGCGCGACAATAGATCCCATTCGCGCCACGGCGCGATGATCCGCACATCGGGCATGAGCGCGTAGGCGCCCAATTCGAATCGCACCTGGTCGTTTCCCTTGCCGGTCGCGCCGTGGGAGATTGCATCCGCACCCGTTGCGCGCGCGATCTCGACCAGGCGCTTGGCGATGAGCGGCCGGGCGATCGAGGTCCCGAGCAGGTATTCGCCTTCGTAAACGGCGTTGGCGCGAAACATCGGGAAGACGAAGTCGCGCACGAACTCTTCGCGCAAGTCTTCGACGAAAATCTGCTTCACACCAAGCTGGCGCGCTTTGCGCCGCGCCGGGGCGAGCTCCTCGCGCTGGCCGATGTCGGCGGTGAAGGTCACCACCTCGCAGCCGTAGCGGTCCTGCAGCCACTTGAGAATGACCGACGTGTCCAGCCCGCCCGAATAGGCGAGAACGACCTTGCTTGTCTTCTTCTGCTTCATGTCCGTCCTTGTGTACGAGTGGTTGCTCGAGCGCGGCTACGCGAAGCTGCGCCGCGAGGCAGTTTCGGGACCACCGGTCGCTCGCAGCCGCGCACTATTCGCGCAGGCTTGCTCTAAGCGGGGTTCACGCGGCCGATCAAGAGGTATTCCAGCAGCGCCTTTTGCGCGTGCAGTCGGTTTTCGGCTTCGTCCCACACCACGCTGTGGGGGCCATCGATCACCTCGGAGGTGACCTCTTCGCCGCGATGCGCCGGAAGGCAGTGCATGAACAGTGCATCAGGCCGCGCCAGCGCCATCATTTCGGCGTCGACCTGGAAATCGGCGAAGTCGTGTTTGCGCTCCTCGGTTTCGGACTCGAACCCCATGCTGGTCCAGACGTCCGTGGTCACCAGATCGGCGCCGCGTACGGCGTCGTTCGGATCGGTGAATCGCTGCAGATGAACGCCCGCGCACTGCGCCCGTGCGGCTTCGATCTCGTAGCCTTCGGGCGAGGCCACGTGCAGGCGAAAGTCAAGCAGCTCGGCCGCCTGCAGCCATGTGTTGCAAACGTTGTTCGAGTCGCCCACCCAGGCGACCGTGCGACCGCCGATACTGCCTCGATGCTCCACATAGGTGAAGATATCGCCGAGGATCTGACACGGATGGTATTCGTCGGTGAGTCCGTTGATGACCGGCACGCGCGAATTCTCGGCGAATCGATCGATGATCGACTGCTCGAAAGTGCGGATCATGACGATGTCGACCATGCGCGTGATCACGCGCGCCACGTCCTCGATCGGCTCGCCGCGACCGAGCTGCGTGTCGCGGGTGGCCAGATTGATGGCGTTGCCGCCGAGCTGCATCATGCCGGCTTCGAACGAAACGCGCGTGCGCGTGGAGTGCTTCTCGAACACCATCGCGAGCGTACGGTCGGTTAGCGGCCGATACGGCTCGTAGCGCTTGAAGCGCTGCTTGATCCAGTGCGCGCGCACGAAGAGATACTCGATCTCTTCACGCGAGAAATCGCTGAACTGCAGAAAATGACGCACGGTCACGATCGATTCTAGGCCGCGCTGCGGGTCGGCGTTCCGGTGATGAGGTTGCGCAACAGCGGCACCAGGGTCGATGCCAGCAGGTCGGCGTGCTCGATGTTGAAGATGAGCGGCGGCACCAGGCGTATCACGTTGTCCGATGTGACGTTGATGATGAGCCCGTGTTCGAGGGCGATGCCGACGAGCTCCCCGCACGGACGGTCGAGTTCGATGCCGATCATGAGCCCGCGGCCGCGGATCTGGCGCACACCCGGCACGCCGGCGAGTTCCTCCTTCAGGCGCGCAACCAGGTAGCCGCCGGTCCTGGCCGCGTTATCCACTAAGCCTTCGTCGGCCATGATATCGAGTACCGCCAGGGCCGCCGCGCACGCGAGCGGATTGCCGCCGAACGTCGAGCCGTGCTTGCCGGGCTGAAAAAGCTGCGCCGCCGGTCCCGCCGCCAGGCAGGCGCCGATCGGCACGCCACCGCCCAGCCCCTTCGCCAACGGCATCACGTCCGGGCGTACGCCGTCGTGCTGAAAGCCGAACCACTTCCCGGTACGCCCGATCCCGGTCTGGACCTCGTCGAGCATCAAGAGCCAGCCGTTCTGGTCGCAGATCGTGCGCAGCTCGCGCAGGTAGCCCTGCGCTGGAATATTCACACCCCCTTCGCCGGTGATCGGCTCCACCAGCATCGCCACCACGCTCTTGTTGTTGGCTGCGACCTGGCGCACTGCCGCCGTATCGTCGTAGGGCACGCGCGCGAAGCCGGCGAGCAGCGGCTCGAAACCCGCCTGCGCCTTACGGCTGCCGGTAGCGGTCAACGTCGCCATGGTGCGGCCATGAAAGCTGCCCTCGGTCACGATGATCGTCGGCACCTCGATGCCCTTCTTGTGGCCGTAGAGGCGCGCCAGCTTGATCGCCGCTTCGTTCGCCTC
>WYBJ01000166.1 GCA_011525945.1 Burkholderiaceae bacterium
AGGCGTTGCTGGAAGTCAGCACGAACCCGGGCCGCCCCGCGGTTTGATTCGGAGTGATTCGCGTCAGCCGGTCGCGGAGGGCCGTCGGTCTGGCCCGCCCGACAAAGCCGATCGGGCGGCGCAGGCCAAATGCGCGCTCCCGCCGCAAGCTGATTTCCTGATTCTCGATCTCTCATCTCCTACGCCGCTTGCTGCGCTACGCTGACATCAAAAGTCCACTGCAGCAGCGACAGCGTGGTTGGGATAGCGCGGAGCGATCGAACAGATTCGATTCACGGCACAATTGCGGCGCGGACGATAGAATCGCGCACAAGGCACCGGAGTCGAAATCTTGAGAATTCTTGAATATGTCGGCCTCGACGTCTCCCGCGTCAAAGCGCAGTACGGGAAAGTCTGCGATGCCATCAAACGCGATGACTTCCGCCAGGCGGAAGTCAAGAAACTCACTGGCGTCGATCACGGCAAGTTCTACCGCGCCAAGCTCGACTACTCCAACCGGCTCTTATTCACGTTGCTGAAGCACGAGGATCGCACCTATGCCCTGATGCTGGAGGTCATCGACCAGCACGCCTACGACAAGTCGCGTTTCCTACGCGGCGCGGTGATCGACGACGCAAAAATTCCCTCTCTCGACGCGCCGGCCGCCGCGGCCGAGGCGCAAGCGATCCGCTACGTGCACCCGCAGCGGCGCGAGATTCACCTGCTTGACAAGCCGCTTTCCTTCGACGACGCGCAGGAGCTTGTTTATCGCCTGCCGTCGCCTGTCATCGTGGTGGGAAGCGCCGGTAGCGGCAAGACCGCGCTTACGCTAGAGAAATTGAAGCACGCCGAGGGCGAGGCGCTCTACGTCACGCACTCGGCGTACCTGGCCCAATGTGCGCGCGATCTTTATTACGGAAACGGATTCGAGCACCCCGGCCAGGAGGCGGTGTTCCTTTCCTTCAGGGAGTTCGTCGAGAGTCTGCGCGTACCGCCCGGACGGGAGGCGCTGTGGCGCGATTTTGCCGCGTGGTTCGCCCGCCGGCAGCAGACGTTCAAGGGGATCGACGCGCACCAGGCGTTCGAGGAAATTCGCGGTGTCATCACAGCCGAGGCTACGGGGCCGCTTGGACGAGCGAACTATCTCGCGCTCGGCGTGCGGCAGTCCATTTTCGCGCAGTCCGAGCGCGAGCGGGTTTACGACCTGTTCGAGAGCTACCGGGGTTGGCTCGCCGAGGCCGGGCTCTACGACGTCAACCTGATCGCCCATGCCTGGCGGGCGCACGCCGCGCCGCGCTACGACTTTGTCGTCGTTGACGAGGTCCAGGACCTTACCAACGCTCAACTCGCACTGGTGCTGGCGACGCTGCGCAAACCCGAACAGTTCGTGCTGTGCGGCGATTCCAACCAGATCGTGCACCCGAACTTCTTTTCCTGGAGCAAGGTGAAGCGGCTCTTCTGGGGCGACGAGACGCTCGCCGCGCGGCACCAGGTCTCGGTGCTGCGTGCCAACTTCCGCAACGCGCGAGAGGCGACCGGGGCGGCGAACATGCTGCTCAAGATCAAACACCGGCGCTTCGGTTCGATCGACCGCGAAAGCAATTTCCTGGTCGAGGCAGTAGGCGCCGAGGATGGGACAGTGACTGTACTGCCGGACAAGGACGCCGTCACACGCGACCTTAACCAGAAGACGCGGCAATCGACGCGGTTCGCCGTGCTGGTGATGCGCGACGAGGACAAGGCCGCGGCCCGGGCGCATTTCCAGACACCCCTCATCTTCTCCATCCACGAGGCGAAGGGACTCGAGTACGAAAACATCGTGCTCTACCGGTTCGTCTCCGGCAATCGCGCGCGCTTCGCCGAGATCGTCGAGGGCGTCTGCGCGGCAGACCTGGAGGCGGATGAGCTGGACTACCGAAGGGCTCACGATAAAACCGACCACTCGCTCGAAATCTATAAGTTCTACGTGAACGCGCTATATGTCGCGCTGACGCGAGCGATCCGCAGTGTGTATCTAGTCGAGTCCGATACCAGCCATCCGCTCATCGTTCTCCTCGGACTGGGTCGGACCACCGAGCGCGCCCAGATCGAGACCGCGGCTTCGAGCCTCGACCAATGGCAGAAGGAGGCACGCAAGCTCGAGCTCCAGGGCAGGCAGGAGCAGGCGGACGCTATCCGGCGGACGATATTGAAGCAGGTTGCGGTGCCGTGGCCGGTCTTCGACGAAACGCTCGTGCGCGACCTCCTGACCCGAGTGTTTCGCGACCACGCGCCGGGCGGCAAGCCGCGCCAGCAAATCTACGAATACGCGACCTGCTACGACGAACCGGTGCTCGCCGAACGGCTCGCAGCCGAGGCGGACTTCCCCGCCGCCCGCGGCTTCCGGCAGCAACGCGGGACGCTCGGTCGCAAGCACTTCGTTACGTACTTCTCGCCCCGCTTCAAGGACATCCTCCAGCAGTGCGACCGTCACGGCACGGATCATCGCACGCCGATGAACCAGACGCCGCTCATGGCCGCCGCGGCGGCGGGCAATATCGCGCTCGTGGAAGCACTGCTCGAACGCGGCGCCAATCCCGAGTTGACCGATCATGTGGGCCGCAGCGCCCTGCATTGGGCCATGGCGGAAGCGTTTCGCGATCCCGCTTTCGCCAAGGGACCTTTTCCGACGCTCTACGACCTCATCGCGCCTGCGGCCGTAGACGTGAAGACCGATGAGCGCCTGGTCCGCTTGGACCGGCATCTTTCCGAATACTTCCTGTTCCAGACACTGTGGACCCTCTTCAAGTCCCGCTTTCACGGAAGGAACTGGCGCGATCGCGGTGGCATCGAGACGGGCGCGATACTCGACGCCTGGAAGAGCCTCCCCCGTCGTGTACTGCCCCCAGAACGCAATAAGCGCCCGTTTGTCTCCGGGGTACTCGCCCGCAACGAGGTGCAGCGCGACTACGCCTACAATCGCCGCCTCTTCCTGCGCGTGGCGCACGGCTCGTATCAATTCAATCCGGCGCTGTCCGTGCGCCGGCGCGATGCTTCCGGCGAGACCTGGGTGCCGGTGTTCGAGGCGCTCAACCTCCGCTTCGTCCTCGAAGGCGCGAGCCCGCGGCACTGGCCGCGTATCGAGACGCTGCTCGGCATGGCAGGCCTGCCTGCGCCGGGCGCCCCCATTGGCGGCGAACGACTCATGCGGCAGATGGCCGATGAGCGTGCGCAGTACGAGGCGATGCTGCGAGAGGCCGAGGCCGACGGCGACGCCAAACCGGATGCAACCGCGCCGCCGCCTCCCGAGCCACCCCCTGCGCCTTGGGGCACTCCCGCCGCCCGGCGCGCCGAGATCGAACGCGTGCGCCGGCGGATCGAAGAAAACGCGGCGCGGCGTGAGGGTGGCGCCGAGGGCTCGCATTGACCGTAGGGACTCCTCCTAGCGTAGATTGGCCTGCAAGACGATACTCGCCACGCGCTGGCCCGCAACGACGACACGCGTTACTTCGATCCGGAAGAGCCCACCTTTCGCAGCTCTCCGAATCTCTTCGGGCGCCCGAAGGTTTTGGAGGGGCTGGTCGTGATTGACAAAGTGCCGTGCCGCCCCGATTCATCGCTGGTCCTGAGGACGCTGGCCGGCCGACGGCCGCCCACGTGTGCGCGATAGGCGCGGCCTCGCGCGCGCAGTCAGCGACGCCATACCTCGCGCCGTCGACAGCATCAAGCGAGGTCAGCGGGTTTTCGACGCAGATCCGGCACGGTCTTGCGTTTTCGTCGTGAAGTCGCTGGCGTCGTGCCGCTCGTGCAATTGTTCCTCCGGCGGCCCGCTAGTGCGGTTGACCATGCGCCCGCGCTTGACAGCCGGGCGCTCGCCGACTTCTTTCGTCCAGCGCGCCACGTTCTTGTATTCGTGCGTCTGCAGGAACTTGCGCGGATCGTTATAGGAGGCGCCGTTCAACATGCCATTGCCGTACCACGGCCAGATCGCCATATCGGCGATCGTGTATTCGTCACCGGCGATGAATTGATTGTCCGCAAGCTGCCGGTCGAGCACGTCGAGCAGGCGTTTCACCTCCATTGCGAATCGGTCAATGGCGTATTTGATCTTCACCGGAGCATAGGCATAGAAATGTCCGAAGCCGCCGCCGACATAGGGCGTTGAGCCCATCTGCCAGAACAGCCAGTTCAGCGCCTCAGTGCGCTTGCCGCGATCCTTTGGTAGGAAGGCGCTGAATTTTTCCGCCAGGTAGAGCAGGATTGCGCCGGACTCGAACACGCGTCGCGGTGGCTGCTCGCCGTAGTCCATGAGCGCCGGGATCTTGGAATTCGGATTGACTCCGACAAAACCGCTACCGAACTGGTCGCCCTCGCCGATCCGGATCAGCCACGCGTCATACTCCGCCCCGCTATGACCAGCCGCCAGCAACTCCTCCAGCATGATCGTGACCTTGACGCCGTTGGGCGTCCCTAACGAATAGAGCTGAAGCGGGTGCCTTCCGCGCGGCAACGCCTTCTCGTGCGTCGCACCCGCGACAGGACGATTGATGTTGCCATAGCGCCAATTCGGACTGTCGCCCTTCTCCCAGACCCAGACTTCCGGCGGCGTGTATCGAGGTGTGTCGGTCATGTCGAGATCTCGCGTATCACTCGATGGGTTGGTCGAATGGATAAGACAAGTAGGATCAGTGTAAGCTTTTTCGGGGCGCGTGCGTTGAAGACCGACATCGCCGGCGCCTCGCATGCAATGGAGATCACGCTTGCACCGGGTCGACGTGCCTTAGCACATCAGGATTGCTGTTTCTTCGAGGTGCGGATCGGGAAGCCGCCGAGGTATGTGTCATAACGATCCCCTCGTGGCGGCGGATTCCGTTGCCGCCGACGTGGATGATCGAAGACCGCTATCACCGGGAGGGACTCGACACCGCCTGAGAGGGCGGGACGCTTGATCGTCGAACTGCTGGCGCTGGAGAAGCAAGCCCGCCACGCCGGGCTCGTCGCACAACGGTGGCGGCTGCGCGACCGGCCCGAGGGACGCTAAAAGCACCACGTGTCGACGCGGTGGTTCCGACGCATGCCGCTCGGTTACGTGACCCGCAGGCAGGCGCGCTCGCGAGCGAAATGCGGCCGCGAGGCACACACGTCGCCAGATCTACTTCTCGCGTTCGAATACGAATTCGGTCATGCTTCTAGGCGGTGTTTCGACGCCGCGCGTGACAGCACGCGCGCCGACCTGCAGAGGGGTGCGAAGTATCAACCGGTCGCCTTCCATACTGACCAGGCGCGCTTGTTCGCGCCTCGCTCCGCGGTGCGCCTCGGCCCAACTGGTGTCCACCGTGATGCGGAGTTCGCCTTTATCGATGACCTCGTATCTACTGGGCTTGAGCTCGCGCCGGTATCTGCGAAGGATCGCGCAACGCCTGAACGTCGCTGAGCTTCCCGTTCGCGAGGTGACCTGGCGCCGTCGTGTGGGCGTGAGTTATCGCGAGGACGCCTATCTTTCCCCGGCTGCCCGCCGGCTGATCGACCTGCTCAAGGTCGCGGCGCAGAAAGTCGGCGGCGAGTGATCGGCTTCGACTACTCTTGATGAGGTGCGATACCCGGCGGACCTCGCCGGCTGAACATCAACAAGCCGGATCAGATTCAGTCTGGCGTATCTCTCGGATGCCGTGCTCGACCGCTTCGACCGTAAGCGGGGCGCTCCGCACCGTCTGGACGATCGGAGTCACAGATCGACAACAATATCGCCGGCGGGTCGCGCGCAGCACACGAGCACGTTACCGCCGGCGGGCGGCTCGAGCGGCTCGGGATCGTAATCGATCGCTCCCGAAACCAGTCCGCTTTCACAAGTGTGGCACACACCGGCACGACAGGCCCAACGAACCGGGACGTCGCAAGCTTCGGCGAGCTCCAGAATGCTCTGATACTCGGACGCCTGCCAGTGCGCAGCTACGCCGCTGCGCGCGAACGACACGAGCGGACCGGTGCCGGCATCGTCCTCGGGTATGTGAGGAGAACGCGTCACCGCAGCGACGATACCGGGGGTCAACGACTCGCTGCCGTTGAAAATCTCCACGTGAATCCGCTCCGATGCGACCCCCGAGGCTGCGAGAGCCGCCTTCATGTCGTGCATGAAGCGAGTCGGCCCGCACAGATACACCTCGGCCTCGCGCGGCACGCCTAGCTCGGTGAAGACGGACTGCGACAGATGGCCGGGAGCGTCGAATTGGTCAGGCATCCGGTCGCATGCACCCAGCCTGCTGTAGCAAACATAGCTGCGGCCGTTCTCCAGCGTACGCACGAGGCGGCTGGCCTCTGTGGAGAAGGGATGATGCCGTCCATCGCGCGCCCCGTACAGCCAAAAGACTCGTCGTGGCGAGCGCGTAGCAGCCAGCTCGTGCAACATCGCAAGCACCGGGGTCGCCCCGATGCCCGCGCTCACCAGCACGACCGGTCGATTCGCGGGCTGCAAAATGAAGCTGCCGCGCGGCGCGCTCACGTCGAGCGCATCGCCGATGTGCACATGATCGCGCAGGTAGTTTCCGCCGGCGCCGTTCGGCTCGACCTTCACGCTGATTCGATACCACTGCGCCGACGGCGGGCCCGAGAGCGAGTAGCTGCGAAACAGCGCCGGCTCGCCGGGTGTGCGTTGCAGGCGCAGCACCACGTACTGACCGGGCAAGGCCGCGAGCAGCGGCTGATCGTCCGCGCTTCGCATCGTCAGCGACACGACGTCGGCGGACTCGCGCTCGGTTCGCGTCACCACGAGCGGGCGGAATCCGGGTCTGGCCGGATGCGCGGCCGCTGCCGGCATGAGCCCCGCGTTGCCGCTACCCGCTGTTGTTTGGCTTCGCAACAACGCCTCGAACGACGCTCGCCACCCGGGTGAGAGCGCCTCGATGCGCAGCGCCCGACGCACTCGCTCGTGAGCATGCCCGGGGAAATACAGGAGCGCGTTGATCTCCGCGACCGTCATGCGCTCCTGCGCCTCGCCCACCTTCACGATTTCGTCACCCGCGCCGACCTCGCCTTCGCGCAGAACGCGGAAATAGAAACCCGGCCGCCCGCTGGAAGTCAGCAGCGCAGCCATCTGGGGATGATTCATGCGTATGCCGACGCGGTAGCAGGTCACGCGAGGCTGGGTGACCTCGAATAGCGCGCTGCCGATCCGATAGCGGTCGCCGATGCACACCACGTCATCGGCGAGCCCTTCGATGGTCAGGTTGTCGCTGAACTGTCCATAAACGAAATCGGTCCGCTTCAACTGCTCCTGCCAATAGCGATACGATTCGATCTGGTACACGAAAACCGCGCGCTGCTCGCCACCGTGCCCGGCGAGGTCGCCTTGTCCGTCGCCCGCGAGATTCAATCGACCGACCCGACAACGGCCGCGCACCGGCTCCTTCCAGATGCCGGTGTGGACCGTGCGCCCCTGCCACGCGATATCGCGCGGTAGGCCGACATTCACCGACAAGAGTCGGGCCATCGCGCTCTGCTCATCGCTGTGCCATCTGGTAGTCGCCGACAGTGGCGTGAAAGGCGATCGTGAGTCGGTTCCAGCCATGGATCGCAATGACCGCGAGCGTGAGGTCGACGAGTTCCTTCTCGCTGAACTGCCGCCGAGCGCGCTCGTAGACTTCGTCCGATATGCCACCGTCGGCGATGCGCGTGACCGCCTCGGTCCATTCGGGCGCGGCGCGCGCGCGCTCTTGGGCTTTGCTCGGGCGCGGGCCGCATGCTCGTTGCAATCCACGCGTGCACCAAAGC
>WYBJ01000167.1 GCA_011525945.1 Burkholderiaceae bacterium
GCATGCGACTAGCTCCGGCGAGTGCACGCTCGGCGCTCGCACGAGAGTCCCGTGCGAGCGCCGAGCGCGGCAAGAAGACGCGCGCGCGATCGAAGGAGTCTGCCGACATGGCGGACATGGGCAACGAGTCTGCTGCAGTGCGCGCGCCCGCGGTCACCGACAGCAACGCCCCGCGACTGCGGGGCGAGCGCACCTACACTCCCGACAGCGCCCGGCGCGAGCCGATGGCAGCGAGCGTTCCACGGCCGCTCAAGGCGCAATCCGGTCGTTCCGAGGCGGCGCAGACGCCCGCGTTCATCCGCGCGGTGGGCACCGAGCTCGACGACGGCGATCGCGCGTATCTGAGGCGCAAGCTCGGCAGGAGGCTCGGCAAGTTCGCACCTTCGATCGAGCGCGTCAGCGTGCGCATCGAGGACGTCAACGGGCCACGCGGCGGTCTCGACAAGCGCTGTCGCATCAAGGTCGTGCTCAGTGGGCTGCCGAGCGTGATGATCGAGGAGCAGCGCCCGGACGTGCAGCCCGCGATCGACCGCGCGCTCACTCGCATCGAGCGCGCGGTGCGACGTTCTCTGCAACTCCGTGGCGCGCGAGCGCTCAAGAGCAGGCGACTGCGTTGAAGGATTACGCCAGGCCGAATCGATTGAATGCGCTACGCGCAGCTTATCGCTTGCGATTACGTCCCCCGTATTTCGGTGTGGGCTCGATCTGGGCGAGGCTTGCGCGGCGCACGTCGAAGCGGCCCGGCGCGATTCAGCGCCCGGCGAGGTGAGCGATCGCGATCTGGGCTCCTGGTGGACGTTCGACTTGCATGCCGGCCCGGGCGGCCAGCGCGAGCATCGCGTCGTTCTCCGGATGGATCTGCCCGATCAATTCGATCCCATTCCGCCGGCAGTATCCGATCATCTTCTGCATGAGAGCACGACCCAGGCCGAGGCGCTTCAGGTCGCTGCGAACGATGATTCCAAATTCGGCGCTCGGTCCTTCGGGATAGCGGTGGGCCCGTACCTCACCCACGATCTCCGAGTCACCAGAGCCGGTTTGCCTTACCGCGACGAACGCCATATCGCGGTCGTAATCGATCTGCGTATAGCGCGCGATGTCGCGGTCCGGGAGAGGACCGCTCGATCGAGCGAACCTGCGGCGCAGATCCGGCTCGTCGATGCGCGCGATGAAAGCGCAATAGGCACGGGCATCTTCAGGACGAATGGGGCGCAAGAGGAAGCTGCCGGCCGCAAGCTCCAGTTGCTGCTCGAGATGCCTCGGATAAGGCAGGATCGCCAAACGACCATTTCCGGGAATCTTCGGAACCGCAGTGCGCGTGCGCACCTCGAGCGCCATGACGCCATTCTCGTCGGCGAGCAAGGGTTCGATCGCGAGCGACACGATCTGCGGGTGATCGGTCAAGAGCTGGGATACCCGGCTTATCGCCACGGCGGCCGCATCGAGATCGATGGCGAAACGAGAAGCACCTCCGGTCGTCGGAACAAGACCGCACCGCAGGAGCATGTCGCGCGCGAGAGACGTATTCAGCGGCACCAGACCCACTGCGCACGCATCCGCCGTCACGCCGAGATGTATGACCGGCCCGAAGATGGCATCCTCGACCGCGCTGATGCTGATCTCGCGCGCACCATGACGATGGTGCACGGCGCCCTGCCCGCGCATCATCGGCTGAACGGTAAAGCCCTCCAGAGTCGCTCCGGGACGAAACCCGGCAAGCCGATCTGAAATATCGAGGGCCGCGCGACGTACCTCGCCAGCGTCCTCCAGATCGAGCATCACGCCGCCTACGTCGGCGCGGTGCTCGAGCTCGGGAGAAACCACCTTCAGTGCAACCGGATAGCCGATTTCGCCGGCAAGGCTCACCGCCGCGTCCACGCTGGTAGCAAAATACGTCTCGACGACCGGGATACCGTAGGCGGCGAGTAGCGCTTTCCCCTCCGGGTCGCTCAGCTCGAGGCGATTCGCTGCGATCGTCCGTTGCAGCAATCCCACCACGAAGGCGCTATCCGGTGTGAAGTCGAGTAGCGTCGACGCTGGCGTTTCCTGCAACGACTCCCGATTGCGCAGGTACTCGGCTGCATAGAGGAATGCCTGCACCGCCGCCTCCGGGGTTTCGTAGAGAGGAACACCGGCAGCCTGCAAGACTCGTGCAGCATCGCGCGCCCGCCCACTCCCCATCCAGCACGCGAGCACGGCCCGCCGGCGCGCGCGCACGGCGAGCGCACATGCGCCGGCGACCGTCCGGGCGCTCGCGACGTAGCTGGGTGTATTGATCAGGAGCAGTGCATTGCGTTCCGGCTCGGACTGCAACGCCTCGATCGCGGCGGCGTAGCGGGCCGCATCGGCGCCGGCGCCGAGATCGATCGGGTTTGCCAGAGATACCGCCGCAGGCAAGACCTGGCGGAGCGCGCTCGTCGACTCCGGCGCGAGCGCGGCGAGCTCGCCGCCACCCGCAACGACCGCGTCGGTTGCGATGACACCCGGGCCGCCCGCGTTAGTGAGGATCATGAGCCGATCGCAGTGCGTGCAGGGCGCGCGACCCAGCGTCTCCGCGGCCGCGAACAATTCGGCGATCGTCTTCACGCGCAGCGCTCCGGCCCGGCGCAGCGCGGCGTCGAAAACCCGGTCATTACCCGGGTCGGCGCCGGTATGGCGCAGCGCCGCCTGCGCACCGTGAGCGGTGCGCCCGGATTTCAATACGATGATCGGCTTCGCATGCGAAGCTGCGCGCGCTGCGGACAGGAACTTCCGCGCTGCGCGGATCGACTCGATATAAAGTAGGATAGCGCGAGTGTCGGTGTCTCCCCCGAGGTATTCGATCAGGTCGGCTGCGTCTACGTCGGCACCATCGCCGAGCGAGACGACACAGGAGAAGCCGATTTCGCGTGCGGCAGCCCAGTCGAGCGCCGCGGCGGTCAGCGCACCCGATTGCGAGATCAAGGCGATTCTCCCCAATTGCGCCGAGACGGGTGCAATGCTCGCGTTGAGGTTGATCTGCGGTACGAGCAACCCGATGCTATCCGGGCCGAGCACTCGCAGCAGGTGGGGCTTCGCAGCGTTCAATACCGACTGATGTAGAGCAAGCCGGTCGGCCGCGCCTGGCGCATCCGCAGCGTCTGTGAGAATCGCTGCCGCCCGCGTGCCGCGCGTGCCGAGCTCGTCGACGCTTCTCGGCAGGACATCCGGCGCGGTGCAGAGCAACGCGAGATCCGGCGCCTCGGGAAGCTCGGATACGTGACGCCAGCCGGGCACGCCCGCAACCGCGTTCGTTCCCGGTACGGTCATCAAGCGGCCCCGAAAACCGCCCTCGACGAGATTGCGCAGCGCCACGCCGCCCGCCGTTCTCGGTGAATCGGAGGCGCCGATCACAGCGACCGACCGCGGCCGTAGCAAGAAGTGCAGGTTGCGCGCAGTCATCCGTCACCTCGTTGCGCAGCGATCCGCGGGCAGGAGCAAGTGCCCGACTCGGGCTTGCGCGACAACCACATGCAGCGTACCGCGAGCGTTGACCAAGCGCGCCAACTGCGGGCTTCACCGGACTTCCGGCAGCAAGAAAACCCCGACCTGCTCCTCATCGATCTGCTGCTGACGCCCGTGCGCACGCTGGCTGTGTCGTTGTACCAGTCAGTCTAGCGAATGTCGCGAGGGGCGACGCGACGCAACCAAGGAGAGCGCCATGCACTGCTGCCAATACTATCTCGTGAGCGCAGGCGCTGTCCCGAGCTTCACCATCGAGCTGCCGCAGATGACGTTCGGCCCAGGCTGCCTTGCCGAAGCCGGCGCGCACGCCCAAGCGCTGGGGCTCAGTTGGGTTGCGGCCAGGACCCGACCGGGGCGAACATTCGGACATACAACACGCAAGGGCGCACACGATGGGCAACACGATCGACCGCATCCTGAACCCACGCCGGCTCGCCGTGATCGGCGCATCAAACGATCCGCTCAAGCGCGGCTACCGCGCGATTAAAACGCTGCTCGCGGATCGCTATCGCGGCGAGATCCTGCCGATCAATCCGAGAGCGCCCGAGATCCTCGGGTTACGCTCGTATTCGACGATCGAGGCCGCGCCGGGCGAGATCGACCTCGCGATCGTGTGCACGCCCGCCGCAGCAGCGCCGGAGGTGATCGAGGGCTGCGGCCGCAAGGGCGTGCTCGGCGCGCTCCTTCTCGCCGGCGGCTTCAGCGAAGCGAGCGAGGCCGGGCGGGTGCTCGAGGAACGCACGCTGGAGGTCGCGCGCCGATACGGCGTGCGCCTCATTGGCCCGAACACCAACGGCCTGTTCAGTGCGCGCCTCGACTGCAATGCGATCGCGTGGTTCGACATCCCGCGCGGACCGCTCGCGCTGCTGGCAAATTCGGCCAACGTGATCCTCTCCATCGTCGTTGAGGCGCAGCATCACGGGTACTTCGGTCTCAGCACGATCCTCTCGGTCGGCAACCAGACCGATATCCAGTTCCACGAGTACCTCGACGCCTTCGCGGCCGATCCCGGAACGGGTGTGGTGGTCTGCTACGTCGAGGGCTTCAAGAACGCTCCGGCCTTCCTCGCGGCAGCCCGCCGGATCACGCCCGAGAAGCCGATCGTGATGTTCCTTTCCGGGCGCAGCGCCGAGGGCAAGCGCGCCGCGCGCTCGCACAGCGGCTCACTTGCCGGAGACTACGCGGTCGGCAGCGGCACGCTCGTCCAGGCCGGAGTGACGCTCGTTACCGAGGCGCAGCAGTTGTTCCCGGTCGCCGAGGCGCTGAGCCTCTTCCCGCCGATGCGGGGCAAGCGCGTCGCCGTGCTCTCCGAAGGCGGCGGCGTCATCACCATCGCGGCCGAAGCGCTTGCTGCGCGCGGCATGGAGCTCGCCACGCTCGATTCGCGCACGCAGGCGCGGATCCACGCGATCGTGCCCGCGGCCTCGGCGATCTCGAACCCGGTCGACGCCGGCGGCGGTACCGACCCGCGCGCAACCTACTACGGATCGATCTCGCGCGCGATCCTGGAAGACCCGAACATCGACGCCCTGCTGCTGGTGGGTTTCTTCGGCGGCTACGGCCGGCGCTACGGCGACGAGGAGGCCGCGGTCGAGAAGCAAGTGGCGGTCGAGCTCGGCGAGCTGATGCGCGCGCACGGCAAACCGGTGATGGTGCAGTCGCATTACGCCGATTACCGGACTGAAGCGCTCGACATCCTGAGGAAGGGCGGAGTGCCCTTCCAGCGTCACATCGAGATCGCGGTGCACTGCCTCGCTGCCGCCGCCCAATACCACGCGTCTCGGCGGCGCATCGTGGCATCGTGCGCGACGCACCCTGCCGCGCTGCCGGCCGTGCGCGAGATCGTCGCGCGGGCACGCGCGGCGGGACGCAGCGCGTTGCTGGAAACCGAAGCGCGAGCGACGCTCGTGGCGGCGGGTGTGCCAATGCCGGCGAACCTGCTGCTGCGCTCCCCCGAGGATGCCGCCCGCGCGGCGCAGCTCTTCGGCGGGCAGCCCATCGCGCTCAAGGTCGTATCGAAGGACGTGCTGCACAAGTCGGAGGCGGGTGCCGTGCGCCTCGGGGTGCGTGGCGAGACGGCGATCGCCGACGGCGTGCGCGCCATCCACGACTCGGTGCTCGCGCACGTTCCCGGCGCGCTGATCGAAGGCGTACTCGCGACGCCGATGGCGCCACGCGGCGTCGAGCTGATCGTCGGCGTAACGCGCGATCCCCAGTTCGGGCCGGTCGTGATGTTCGGGCTGGGCGGGATCTTCGTCGAGGCGATCCGCGACGTCGTGTTCCGCTCGGTGCCGATCGCACTCGAGGATGCACACGAGATGGTCGGCGGCATCGCCTTCAAGGCGCTGCTCGACGGCGTGCGCGCGCTGCCCGCGGTCGACCGCGATGCGATCGCGCTATTGCTCGTGAAGGTGTCCGCACTGGCGGCCGCGCACCCCGAAATCGCCGAGATCGATCTCAACCCGGTGATCGCGCACGCGGGCGGTTACACCGTCGCGGATGCGCGCGCTATTCTCGCGGCGCAGTGAACACGCGTCTGCGACGGGCAAAGCGAGCAGGGGCCGTCTGGCGCAACGGCCGCCGCGACCCCGCTTAGTCGACCGGCGTCAAACCGACGCGTTTCGCGAGCCGGACCTGCTTCTCGCTCTCAACGCGCATGTGCTCACCGAGCTGCTCGGGCGTGCTGCCGACCAGATCGAGTCCGAGTTCGACCAGGCGCGCTTTGACTTCGGGCGAGGCGAGCGCCTTGTTCGCCTCGGCGTTCAGGCGCGCAACGATTTCGCGCGGCAGCGCCGCCGGCCCGGCGATACCGAGGAAGCCCTGAAATTCGAATCCGGGTACGCCGGACTCGGCGATCGTCGGCACTTCCGGCAGCACCGCCGAGCGCTTCAAGCCGGTCACGGCGATCGGGCGTACCCGCCCCTTGCCAAGGTGCGGAATCGCCTCGGGTAGCGTCTGGAACATGAGATCGATCTGACCACCAAGCAGGTCGGCCAGCGCCGGTGCCCCGCCCTTGTAGGGCACCTGCACCATCTTGACTCCGGTGAGCACGCTGAAGAGCGCCGCCGACATGTGCTGCGAGGTGCCGTTGCCGGCCGTGCCGTAGTTGAGCACGCCCGGGCGCGCCGTCGCGAGCGCGATCAAGTCCTTCACCGTCTTCACCGGCACCGACGGATTGACGATCAGGATATTGCCCTGGTAGCAGAGCAGCACGATCGGGGCGAAATCCTTAAGCGGGTTGTAGGGCATGCGCCGGTACATCGCGAGGTTGGTGCCGAGCCCGGTTCCGCTGCTGTAGAAAAGCGTGTAGCCGTCGGGTGGCGCCTTCGCCACGAGCTCGGCCGCGATGTTACTCGCGGCCCCCGGGCGGTTGTCGACGAGCACCTGCTGCCCCAGCGTCTGGGTCAGCCGCCGGGCAAAGATACGCGCGGTTACGTCCACACTGCCCCCGGGCGCGTAGCCGACGACGAAACGCACGGGCTTGGCCGGCCAGGACTGCGCGAAAGCGGCGCCGGACACAGCGATGGTGGCGAGCAGAGGCAACAAGTCGCGAATACGAAGCATGGCGGGCCTCATGTGGGTGAGCGTCGAGCAGCGCGGCTGGCCAGTATAGCGCGACAGCCGGCCCCCGGCTCTCGCGCTTTGTCCACCAATTGGTACGCGAGCGCGCGAAGCGCCCGGGCGCGGCACGCCCGATTGACCATCTCGGTCGCATGGCGGATGATCTGGACGCACCGCATATCCCCGCTGGAAGATCGCGCCGACTATCGCACGGGAAGTGCTCCCCGGTTCTCACTCGGTTCATCCCTGATCATTGGAGACGACGATGGCTGTAACGCCCGAAGCACCGAATTGCCTGACCGGCGTCCGCGTATTGGACTTCACCCAATTCGAGGCCGGCACGTCCTGCACTCAGGTCATGGCGTGGCTCGGCGCCGACGTGGTGAAGATCGAGAACCCGGCCGGCGGCGATCCCGGGCGGCGCACCGGCGCGACCAACCCGCACCGCGACGATCCGTACTTCCTCAACTACAACGCAAACAAGCGCTCGGTCGCGATCAACCTGAAGGCGCCGAAGGGGTTGGAGATCATCAAGGCGCTGGCGAAGAAGGCCGACGTGTTCATGGAAAACTTCGCGCCCGGTGCAATCGAGCGCCTGGGCCTGGGGTACGATGTCCTGAGCAAGCTCAATCCCGGCATCATCTACGGTCAGGTCAAGGGTTTCGGCAAAGGCACGCCGTACGAAAACAATCTCGCCTTCGACATGATCGCGCAAGCCTGCGGCGGCATCATGAGTGTGACCGGGCAGCCCGACGGTCCGCCTGCGAAACCCGGCGCGACGCTTGGTGACACCGGCACCGGCATGTTGATGCTGATCAGCATCCTCGCCTCGCTGCACAAGCGCCGGGAGACGGGCAAGGGCGTACACCTGCAAGTTGCGATGCAGGATTCGATGCTGCACTACATCCGCAACGCTTTCGCGATCACGACCAAGACGGAGAAGCCGCCGCGCAGGGCTGGCGCGAAACTGCTCGAATCCAACAACCCGCCGTGCGACATCTACCCGTGCGCGCCGGGCGGGCCGAACGATTACGTCTACATCTACACGAGCCGCGCCAACCCGCAGCATTGGCCGCGCCTGCTCGAGGCGATCGGGCGTCAGGATCTGATCGGCGATCCGCGTTTCGAGACGCGCGAGGCGCGCATCGAAAACGAGAAGGAGATCGACCGGATCATCTCGGAATTCACCAGCAAGCGCGACAAGTACGAGTGCATGCGCATCATCGGGGCGGCGGTGCCGGCAGGGGCGGTGCGCGATACGGTTGAGCTGCTGAACGACCCGAATTTCGAGGAGCGCGGCATCATCCAGAAGATCCAGCACCCGACCAACGGACCGTTCAAGATGGCCGGCTGGCCGGTGCGCTTCGACGGCAAGCCGCCGGTGGTGAAGCCCGCCCCGCTGCTCGGCCAGCACAGCGCAGAGGCGCTCATGGATTGGCTCGGCATGAGCGAGGAGCAGGTCGCGGCGTTGCGCGCGGAGAAGGTGATCTAGTCGAGCCGCGGCAGTTTTCGGGAGCGGCGCGCCACGCGCGCGCCCTCCTTCGCGCCCGGGTCACGGGTTGAGACATTCTGGAACGCAGGAGGCAAGGCGATGGCGGAAATCACGGGCAACGAGATTCTGGGACGTGCGCTGAAGAACGAGGGCGCGAAGGATTTGTTCTTCATCATGGGGGGGCCGATGATGCACGCGGAAACCGCGTGCGCGAAAGAAGGCATACGCATGATCGACGTGCGCCACGAACAAGCGGCGGCGCTGATGGCGCAGGCGTACAGCCGGCTGCAGCAGAAACCGGCCGTGTGCATGGCGGCGAGCGGCCCCGGCGTGATCAACCTGACGACCGGGGTCGCCAACGCGCTTATCGACTGCGCGCCGGTCGTCGCGATCGGCGGCTCGAGCGCGATCGCGCATTACGGCCGCCAGGTGTTTCAGGAAATCGACCAAGTGGCGCTGCTCAAGCCCTGCACCAAGTGGGCCGATCGCGTGATCGATATCCGTCGCATTCCCGAGATGGTGAACACCGCCTTCCAGCGGGCGATGAGCGGCAAACCCGGGCCGGTCTACCTCGACTTCCCGGCCGACGTCCTCTACGAGAAGATGCCCGAGGAAGCGATCGACTGGAAGCTCAGCGGCCGGCCACTGTTGCGCGCCCGACCGCAAGGCGATCCGGCGCGCGTCGACGAGCTGGTCGACGCGCTGGCGAAGGCCGAGCGTCCGATCATCCTCACGGGCAGCGGCGTGATCTGGTCGCAGGCCTGGCCTGAGCTCACCCAGTTCGTCGAGAAGGCGGGGATCCCGTTCTACACCACACCACAGGGCCGCGGCGTGCTGCCCGACGACCATGCGCTCTCGTTCCTGAGCATGCGCTCGTCGGCGTTCCGTGAGGCCGATCTGATCATCATCTGCGGCACGCGCATGAACTACGTTATCGGCCATGCGGCGCCGCCGCGTTTCGCCGCCGGTGCGAAGATCGCACGCATCGACATCGACGCCGACGAAATCGCGTCCTCACCGCGCAAGGTCGACATCGGCGTCGTCGGCGACTGCAAGGCGGTGCTGCAGCAGCTGCTCGCCGCGATGCCCGGGCGCGTCAGCGAAGGCCGCTTCGCCGGCTGGCGCAAGCTCCTCGCCGAGGGCGAGATCAGCAAGCGCAAGGAGACCAGCGGCGGCATGGCGATGAACGCCACCCCGATCCACCCGCTGCGCCTGTGCGAGGAGGTGAAGAACTTCATGCGCCGCGATGCCATACTCGTCGTCGACGGGCAGGAGATCCTCAACTACGGCCGCCAGTCGATGCCGACGTTCGTGCCCGCGCATCGCTTGAACTCCGGGCCGTTCGGCATGATGGGCGTGGGGCTGCCGTTCGGCGTCGGCGCCAAGGTCGCCTGCCCCGACAAACAGGTGATCGTCGTACACGGTGACGGCTCGTTCGGGTTGAACGCAATGGAGCTCGACACCGCCGTACGCCACAAGATCCCGATCCTGGTGGTGATCAGCCTGAACGGCGGCTGGACGGCCGACCCGAAGAAGGAAAAGACCGGGCGCGACCTCGGCTTCACCCGTTACGACAAGATGGCCGAAGGTCTGGGCTGCTACGGCGAGTATGTCGAGAAGCCGGAGGGTATCGGCCCGGCGCTCACGCGCGCCCAGAAGAAGGTCGACGAAGGCATGGTCGCTCTGGTCAACGTCAAGACCGACGACCAGGCGCGCGCGACCACGGTGCGGTTCTCCTCGCACTCGACCTGAGAGCGCGTTCGCGAGCGTAAATCCCGACCCGATCGACGAAGCCCCCGGGTCGGGGTCGGATGATCGTGGCGGCGCAGACGGCACGCGCGCGATGCGCGGACTATAATCGGCGGCCGCCACACCGGCATTTGCCGCCGCCAGCCCGATCAAGAGGGGGCCCGATGAAGCGCGTTGTTCTCCGCCTGCTGCTGTCCGGGCTTGCGTTCGTCTTCTCCGCCGCCGCGCCGGCTCAGTCGTATCCCGCGAGGCCGGTGCGCATCGTCGCGCCGTTCCCGCCTGGCAATACGGCCGACATTCTCGGCCGGCTGATCGGCCAACAGCTCTCGGAGCGCCTGGGACAGCAGTTCATCGTCGATAACCGGCCGGGTGCAAGCGGACAGATCGGCCTGCTGCTCGCGGCAAAGGCTGCGCCGGACGGCTACACGATTACGATAGGACAGGGCGGCAATATCGCGGTGGCGCCGCACACGTACAAGAAGCTACCCTACGACACGCTCAGAGATTTCGTTCCCGTCGCGCAACTGGCGACGAATTACCTCGCGCTCGCCGTACACCCAAGCGTGCCGTTCAGGTCGATGAAGGATTTCATCGCCTATGCCAAGGCGCATCCCGGCAAACTGAGTTTCGCTTCCAACGGCGAGGGCGGTTTCCCCCACCTGGCGATGGAGCTGCTGCGCACGCAGGCGGGCTTCACCTATCTGCACGTGCCGTACAAGGGGTCGGGGCAGATCGTGAGCGAGCTGCTCGGCGGGCAGGTCGATGCCGCGTTCGACGGCTATACCGGGCTCGCCCCGTATGTGCGGGCCGGCAAGCTGCGCCTGCTCGGCATCAGCAACCCCACGCGCTCCACCCTGCTTCCCGACGTGCCTGCGATTGCCGAAGCGGTGCCCGGCTACGAGTTTTTAGGCTGGTTCGGTTTTCTGGCTCCGGCGGGCACGCCACACGAGATCGTCGCGCTGCTCAACAAGCAGATCAATCAGGCCATGACGGCGCCGTCGGTGCGCGCACAGATGACGCTCGCCGGGCTCGATGTCGTAACCCAGCCGCCGGAATTCTTTGCCGAGACCATCCGGCGCGATCACGCCAAGTTTGGCAAGCTCGTGCGCGAAATCGGCTTCCAGCCGCGCTGAAGCGCGCGAACATCGCGCCCGTACCCGGGCGCGCAAGAATGCACGCTCGTGCCCCGCAGAGGCAGGCCGACTCCGGCCTCAGCCGCCCCGCCCGTCGAGCTGCCCGCCCAGGCGCTCGGCCAGCCAATCGGCAACCAGATTGGCGCCTACCTGGCGGTTGTCTTCCTGGCAGTGGTCGCTGCCGCCGTCGCGCGCCGTCAGTATCTTGAGCGTCTTGTCTGCCGAGCCGACCGCCTGGTACAGGCGCTGCGCGAATTCGAGCGGAACGATGTTGTCGTTCTCGCCGTGAATGCAATAGAACGGGCAGCGGATTTTCTCCGCCACACCGGTAAGGCGGTAGTCCTCCAGCTTTTTCATGCATGCTTCCATATCCGGCATGCCCAGTACCCAGGGCAACTGGAATGGCGGTGCGGACACCTTCGTTCCGCCTGCGGCCACGACTTTGCGCCGGCGCACCCATGCCTCGTGATAATCGAAATGGCCGCCCCAGGCGACGCACGCGGCGAAACGCGGCTCCATGGCGGCGGCGCGCGGCGCGTAGTAACCGCCCATGCTGAACCCCATGACGGCGATGCGCTTCGGATCGACGTCCGGGCGCTTCGCCAGTGCGTCGTAGGCGGCGCGCGCCGGCACCTCGTAATCATAGCGGCTGGGGATGCCCTGCAGGCGCAGCGCCTCGCCCTGTCCCGGCCCGTCGATCGCGAGCGTGTGGATGCCGCGTCGCGCGATCTCCACGCCGCCGAAGAGCACGCTCATTTCCTTGGCATTGTCGAGGCCATCGAACATGACCACGGCCGGCGCGGGCCCCTTGATGCTCGCCCTGAGAAACCACGCCGGCAGCGTCGTATCCTCGTACGGCACCTCGACTCGCTCGATCGCGGGATAGCGCTGTGCGATGCCCTTGCGGAAACATCGCAGGCAACTGCGATAGCTATCCCACTTGCGCTCCGAGGGCGCGATAAAGCGCTCGCCGCAGAAGTAATAGATGGCAGCACGCAGGTAGTAGCTGCCTGCCGAGAGCTCGTGCCCGGCTTTTTCCTCAGCTTCGCCGAACCCCTCCACGCGCCGCGCCATGGCAGTCCACTCCTGCCACCACCTTTCGTTGTCGCCGACGTGCGCCTTGAGCTGCTGGCCGATCTGATCGATCTCGCCCAGCGCCGCGGCGCCCTGCACTGCCATCTCGATGCCGAACATCATGCCCTGCGACCACATGTGGTTGCCGGGGAAATACTCGAACCAGTGACTCATAGCGTGCTCTTTCTGCCTGCCGCGATGGCAAACGAGGGGAAGCCGCGGGTGTTGCGGCAACGTGCTCCTGCGATGCGTTTCGATACTCGGCGGCGACTGCGCGCGGCAAGGCAATGGCGCGCAAAAGCCGCTTCGCTCTGACGGTGGTCGGCTCGTACCGTCCATGTCGGCCATAGTTTACTCATACGGCGTACGTCCAAGCGGGCGGCGGTTTGCGCACGATTCGCGCCGCGGCACCGCGAACCTCCCGAACGTCTTTATCCGTACGCCCGGCACCGGGTGAGTCGATCGCGCTACTGCTGCGGCTTGACGCGTCGGCTGCCGATCCCGGATACTGCCCCGGAGCTGCGTCGACAGCAGCAGGTCGAATCGTTGTCGTTAGGAGGAGAGATCATGCTTACGCTCGTCTGGCGGTACGCGGTTGCATCGCTCCTGGCATCACTCACCTTGGGAGTACCGCTTGTCGGCGCCCAGGAAAAGTATCCGTCGCGCCCGATCAACTTCATCGTCCCGTGGGGCGCGGGCGGCGGCGCCGACCAGACCGCGCGCGCCGCGGCCCAACAGCTCGAACCGATCCTCGGCGTGTCGCTACCCGTGGTCAACGTTCCCGGCGGCACCGGCCAGAGCGGCATGGCGAAATTCCTCGCCTCGCCCGCGGACGGTTACACCATCCAGATCATGACCGGGGAAACCGTCGCGCTGCTCGCGACCCGGCAGCCCAAGTTCAAGTTCGACGACCTGATTCCGCTGGCAGTCATGATCAAGACGCCGTCGGGCTTCTACGTGAAGAACGACTCGCCCTGGAAGACCTGGCAAGATGTCGAGAAGGCCGCCAAGGAGCGCACGCTCAAGGTTGCGATCACGGGTTTCGGCAGCCCCGATGATCTCATCATCAACTTCTTCAAGCATCGCGGCCTCAAGCTGCAGGCGGTGCCCTACAAGCCGAGCGAGCGCTACACCGCGGTGATCGCGGGCCATACGGATCTGCTCTATGAGCAGCCGGGAGACGTCAAGAGCTTCCTCGCCAACAACCAGATCCGTCCGGTCATTTTCTTCTACGACAAGAAATTCGCGCCGTTCCCCAATACCCCCGTGAGCGGCGAACTCGGACTCGATGTCACCCTGCCGCAGGTGCGCATCTTCGTGGCGAAGAAGGGCACCGATCCGAAGCGGGTGAAGGTCCTCGAAAACGCGATCACGAAGGTGGGGACGAGTGAGAAGTGGCAGGAGTTTCTCAAGACGCAGTTTGGCGACCCGGCGAGCTACATGCCCGGCGACCAGGCGTTCAAGTTCCTCGATGGCTGGCTCAAGGACGCGCGACAGATCATGAAGCTGACCGGCATGAAGCAGGAGAAGTAGCCAACCGCCGCCACTGCGAAGCGCGGCGCGGCGGGCACTCGCGCGCAGCGCCGCGGCCGGTCTGCAGCATCATCGCGCTCATCGCATTCGTCGAGACTCGCGCATGCCCGCCAAGCTCAGGGACAGCCTGCCGTACTGGGTGACGCTGGCGGTCTCCGCCTATCTGTATAGCGTCGCGATGGACATCGCGGCGCCCGGCACCGGTGATCAGCTCGGACCCGATTTCTGGCCCAAGGCGACGCTGATCCTGATGATGGCTACGTGTGTGGCCGGCATCCTCAAGGCGATGGCGGGAAGCCGCGATCATTCCCCGCTACCGCTGATCGAAGGCACGCCGGCAGCGGACGAACACGAGCCATCGCAGCGCTACCCGTGGCTGCTGCTGGTGGGCGTCGTTCTGTGCCTCGCCTACGTGCTGCTGTTCGAAACCCTGGGCTTCTTTCTCGATACGTTCCTCTTCATGCTGGCATTCATCCTGGTCGGGCGCTACCGTCGTATCGGCATCGCCATCGCAACTTGCCTCGCCGGCTCGCTCGTGTTCATGTTCGTGTTCATGAAGATCGTCTACGTGGCGCTGCCCATCGGGGCGCCACCGTTCTCGCACGTCTCGCTGCTGCTCATGCGGCTTTTCGGCATCCGCTGACGCGCCTTCATGCTCGACGTCCTTTCCAATCTGGGCACGGGTTTCGTCCACGTCTTTTCCGGATATCACTTCATCGCTTTGCTGGTGGGTCTGGTCGTGGGCATGCTGGTGGCGGTGCTGCCCGGCCTCACGCTGGTGATGGGCGTCGTACTGGCCCTACCGTTTACATACGGCATGGACCTCACGACCTCGATCATCCTGCTCACCGCGATGTACATCTCCGGCACGTATGGCGGCGCGTTCACCTCGATCCTGTTCCACATTCCCGGCGAACCGATCGATGTGCCGCTCTTGTGGGACGGTTTCCCCATGGCGCGCCGGGGCGAGCCGGCGAAGGCGCTGGGCTGGACGCTGTTCGCGGCATTGACCGGCGGCCTCATCACCTGCATCGTGGCAGTGAGCCTCGCGGTGCCGTTCGCGCAGTTCGCTCTGCGCTTCGATTCGCCCGAGTACTTCGCCGTGGTGCTGTTCGGGTTTACGAGCGTGGTAGCGCTGGGGGGCGAGTCGCTCGTCAACGCGCTCATCAGCCTGTTCGTCGGCGTGCTGCTCGCCACCGTGGGTGTGGACGCGGTCTGGGGCGTGGATCGCTTCACGTTCGACGTGCCGATCCTGCGCGACGGCATCGAGTACCTGACCGTGATGGTGGGCGCCTACGGCGTGGGCGAGGTTCTGAGTCGGCTCGAACTCGGATTTGCGACCTCGCCCTTGCAGGCCGCCGGCGGCAAGATCGAGACCCAAGTGCCGGCGCCGCGCGAGCTGTGGCAATTGCGCAGCACGTTCGGGCGCAGCTCCCTGGTGGGCGTGCTGTGCGGCATCGTGCCGGGCGCAGGGGCGACCATCGCTTCTTTTGTCGCCTACGGCGTCGAGAGCCAGTACGGCAAGCGACGCAAGGAGCTCGGCAGCGGCATCCCGGAGGGGATCGTGGCGCCGCAGGTCGCTTCCACGGCCACGGTCGGCGGTCACATGGTGCCGCTGCTCACACTCGGCATCCCCGGCAGCGGCGCCACGGCGGTCATCCTCGGCGCGTTCCTGCTGCACGGCCTGCAGCCCGGGCCGCTCGTGTTCCAGAAGGAAAGCGAGATGGTCTACGCCATCTTCGCCTCGATGTTCCTGAGCGTAATCGGCATGTGCCTGCTCGGCTTTTTCGCCATCAAGCTGCTGATCAAGGTGCTGTATCTGCCCGAGTCGATCACCGCAGCATTCGTCATCCTGTTCTGCGTGATCGGCGCCTATTCGGCGCGCAACACCATCACCGATCTGTGGCTGATCATGATCTTCGGCGTTCTGGGCTACCTGTTCGAGCGTTTCCGTTTTCCCATCGCCCCGATGGTGCTCGGCGTGATCCTCGGGCCGCTCGCCGAGCAGGCCTTCATGACCAGCATGATCAGTTTCCAGAACGACTGGACGATCTTCTTCACCCGTCCGGTGAGCGGCACCGTGATGCTGCTCTCGGTGCTGGCGCTCGCGTTCCCCGCCGTGCAGCAGCTCTACCGGCGCCGCGCCGCACGCAAGCTGCGCGAGCTCGGCGCCGATGCGGATGCGAAAGCGACGTGACGGCCGGAAGCATCGAGCGCTTCGGCGCGCATCGCCTGCGCATCCCGCTCGCCCGGCCCTACAAGCTCGCGTTCGGGGCGGTCACGCACTACGACACCATCCTCGTGCGCGTCACGCTTGACGATGGTCGCGAAGGTTGGGGCGAAGCGACGCTGCTCACGGGCTATACCGAGGAGACAATCGACGCGAGCTGGCGGCTCGCGTGCGAGCTTGCTTCCGGCTTCTCGGGTGCCAGCGTTACGGACACCATGGCGCAATTGCGAGCGCTCGCCGTGCGCGCGCCGTTCGTCGCGAGCGCCATCGCCAGCGCGCTCGAATGGGCGCGCGGACATGCCTTGCTCGACCCCCAAGCCGGCATGCGCGTGCCGCTGCTGGGGCTGCTGCAGGGCGAGGGCGAGGATGCGCTGCGCGCCGAGTTCGAGCGCCTGCACGCGGGCGGCTATCGCACCGTAAAGGTCAAGGTAGGCTTCGATCCGAGCGCCGACGCGCACCACGTCGCAACGGTGCAGCGCGTGGTGGGCGCCCGCGCGCGCATCCGCATCGACGCCAATCAGGGCTACGATGCGCCCGCCGCGGCGCGCTTCATCGGCGCGATCGATCCCGCGGGCATCGAGCTGTTCGAGCAGCCGTGTGCCGCGGGTGACTGGACAGCGCATGCGGCCGCTGCCCGCGCCGCGCGCGCGACCGGCCTAGCGTTGATGCTCGACGAGTCGATCTATGGCCTGGCCGACATCGAGCGCGCCGCCGCCGAGCACGCGTGCCGCTACCTGAAGGTGAAGCTCATGAAGTTTCCTGGGCTCGATGCGCTCACGGCGGCGATCGAGCGCATCCGTGCGGCCGGCATGGTTCCGATTCTCGGCAATGGCGTGGCGTGTGATCTATCATGCTGGATGGAGGCCAGCGTGGCGGCGCGCCACGTCGATACGGCCGGCGAGATGAACGGTTTCCTCAAGGCTGCGCGCATGCTCTTCACCGACGCGCTCGAATGCGACCAGGGTGCGATCGTGCTGCCCAGCGCGCGCCCCGCGATCGACCCTGCCGCGCTCGCCATGTATACCGTCGCCGAAATCGCGCAGCCCGACATCGCCAGCCCATGCGCCGCGCCACGATCGTAACGGGCGTCATCGGCGCCGATACGCACATCGTCGGCAACCGCATCCTGTCGATCGCACTCGAAGACGCCGGCTACCGGGTCGTAGCGCTCGGCGCGCTGACGCCAGCGGCGGATTTCATCCGTGCCGCCGTCGAGACCGCCGCCGACGCGATTCTCGTCTCGTCGCTCTACGGGCAGGGTGAGCTCGACTGTCGCGGTTTCCGCGATCTGTGTATCGAGGCGGGCCTCGATGAAATCCTGCTGTACATCGGCGGCAACCTCGTGGTGGGGAAGCAGCCGTGGCCCGAGGTCGAGCAGCGCTTCCTCGACATGGGCTTCGATCGCGCGTTTCCTCCGGGCACACGCGTCGAGGCGGCGCTCACCCAGCTCGCCGCCGACCTCGTGCTGCGCGGATCGGGCCCTGCAGCGTGAGCGCCGGGCTTTTCATCGACTTCGGCAGCACCTACACCAAGCTGCGCGCGCTCGACCTCGACTCGGGCGAGCTGCTCGCGACCGCGCAGGGTCCTTCGACGCTCGCGCGCGACATCAATATCGGTCTCGATGCCGCGCTCGCGGCGCTCGCGCGCTCGCTCGGCGCCTTGCCGCGCTTCGCCTGCCGGCTCGCGTCGAGCAGTGCGGCGGGCGGCCTGCGCATGGTCACGGTGGGGCTCGTGCGCGAGTTGACCGCGGAGGCCGCGCGCCAGGCGGCGCTCGGTGCCGGGGCGCGCCTCGTGGCAAGCTTCGCGTACCGTCTCACGCCCGGCGATGTCGCGCGCGTCGTCGAGCTCGACCCCGACATCGTGCTCGTGTGCGGGGGCACCGACGGCGGCAATACGGCGGTGCTCGTACACAACGCCGGCATGCTCGCGCGCTCGTCGCTTGCCTGCGCCGTGGTGGTCGCGGGTAATCGGGAGGTGGCCGACGAGTGTGGCGCGCTGCTGCGTGGCGCTGCCGGGGTTTCGAGCAGCGGCGCAAGTGACGGCGCTCAGCGGGGGCCGGCCCGCAACGTCGTCGTCGCGGATAACGTGATGCCCGAACTCGGCGTGCTCAACATCGAGCCGGCGCGCGCGGCCATCCGCGATCTCTTTCTCGCGCACATCGTCCACGCCAAGGGCATCGACCGTGCGGCGGCAAGGTTCGACGCCGTGTTGATGCCTACACCCGCGGCCGTCCTCGAAGGCGCCCGGCTCGTCGCCGATGGCGCCGGCAGCGACCCGGGCGCGGGCGCGCTCGTGGTGGTCGACCCCGGGGGCGCGACCACCGACGTGCACTCGATCGGCGAGGGTGCCCACGAACCCGGCGTGATCCGCCAGGGCCTGCCCGAGCCGCACGCCAAGCGCACGGTCGAAGGCGACCTCGGCATGCGCCATAACGCCGTCACGATCGCGGCCGCCGCGGGTCTGGACGCGTTGGCCGAGGATGCCGGTATTGCCAGTTCCGCCGCGCAGGCCATGCTCGATAAGATTGCCGCCGATGTCGGCCGGCTGCCTCGGACCGACGCCGAACGCCGCTTCGATGCCGCGCTGGCTCGTGCCGCCATCCGCATCGCGCTTTCCCGCCACGCGGGTAGCCGCGAGACCGTCTACACTGTGCAGGGGCCGGTCGAGGTGCAGCGCGGCAAGGACTTGCGCGAGGTCACCATGCTGATCGGCACCGGTGGTGCGCTGGTGCATGCCGCCGATCCGACCGGCCTGCTGCGAGCCGCGTTGTCGGACCCGCTGGCGCCGCAGTCGCTGCGGCCGCGCGCACCGGCGCTGGCGCTCGACCGCGACTACGTGCTGTACGCCGTCGGCCTGCTCGCGCAGGTCGACGCGGTGGCGGCGCTGCGCCTCGCGCGCGCGCGCCTCGCCCGGCTGTGAGCGCGCGCCTCGCGTCGCGTGCGTGCCGCCGGGAAAAGGAGCCATGGCATGAACGAGAGCGCCGCCAAGGCGGAGTTGGAGCCGCCGCTGTCCGAGGCCGCCATCCCGGCCGATGCGTTCGCCCGCATGCGTGCACTCAACCTCGCGCGCTGGCCGACCGGCGCCGGCGTCGACCTCGACGAGGCGGTGGCGTATCACCGGGCGATGCCGCGGCACAAGCGACTGACCGAGGCGATGCGCGCGGCGCGCGCCGAGCGCCGCTGCCTCACGCAGCCGCGCGGCGGATTCGCGACCCTGGCGATGCACAAGGCGCTGATGGTAACGCTCGACCGTGACGGTCTCGCCGATATCGTCCCCACGACCACCGACAGCTACACGCGCAACGAGCAGTTCGCCGCGGCACAGGCCGGCGCCGAGGAGTCCGAGCGCCTCGGACGCTCGCTGCTCAACGGCTTTCCGATCGTCAACAATGGCGTCGCCGCCTGCCGCTCGCTCATCGAGGCGATCGACAAGCCCGCGATCATGCTCACCGGCACCTCGATGCCGAAGCTCACCGGCGAGATCGGCTTTGCCGCCGGCTACACCGGTTACCTCGGCTCCGGCATTGCCTATACGACGTCGTATACCAAGGAGATGTCGATCGCGCAGGGCATCCGCAACTACCAGTACCTCGATCGTCTCGCGGCGCTCTACGCCGCGCACGGCGTAGAGCTGCACCGTCGCCAGCCAGGGTTTCTCACCGGCACCAATATTCCGCCTTGCATCGCGATCGCGATCGCAGTGCTCGACTGCCTGCTCGCGGCCGCGCAGGGGGTGCGCAACTACGGCCTCGAGCTCGGGCAGACGCTGCATCTCGTACAGGACGCGGCAGCCATTGCCGCGTGCGAGTCGCTGGTGCAGGAATACCTCGCACGCAAGGGCTATCACGACGTGTTCACGCCCGTCACCTCGCTGCACTGGATGGGCGCCTGGCCGCACGACGAGGCGCAGGCGGCGACCCTGGTGAGCTACGGCGGCACGCTGGCGGCAATCGCCGGTGCGGTCAGCGTGACGACCAAGAGCACGCACGAGGCGGACGGCATTCCCACACCGCAAGCCAATGCCGAGGGCCTGCGCATCACGCGCATGGCGATCTATCTCGCGCGCGGATTGCGCCTCGATGGGCTCGCGCAGTACGAGGACGAGAAGGCGCTGATCGCGCGCGAGGTCCGCGCCATCGTCGACAAGGTGCTGGAGATGGGCGATGGCGACGCCGCCATCGCAACGATCCGCGCGTTCGAGGCGGGCGTGCTGGACGTGCCGTGGTCACCCAATCGTCACGTCAAAAGCCGCGTGCTGCCCGCGCGTGACGCCGACGGCTACCTGCGCATTCTCGATCCGGGCGCGTTGCCGCTGCCACGCGACGTGCTCGACGTGCATCGCGCGGGGCTTGAAGCCCGGGCCGCGCGCGAGCGCGTGCCGTGCAATCGCGAGCTCGCCATCCGCAGCGTGTACGAGATGTCCGAGCCGCTGTCGGTGCTGCAGCCGTGCAGCGTCCTGAGCGATTCTGCTCCATCGATGTAGCTTGCCGCCGCGCTGCGACATCGGGACCGTTCCGATCTCACGCCCGCATTTCAGAGCCGGGCATAGACGAGCGGGATGAGCATCTCGTCCTCGGTCACGCCGCCGTGGTTGCCGATGAGCGTGTGGCGCTTTTCGCCCGGCAGATGATCCTTGATGATGGCATGGCGTTTCATCACCAGCGCCACGTCACCTACGCGCTCGGCAAGGCAGGGATGCGCCACGCCCGGGCCGAACCAGCGTTGCTCGATGAGCTGGCTGCTCGGGAGCACGTCGGCGTATTCGCCCAACATAGCGCGCGCGCGTACCATGAAGGCACCCTGGGTACCGCCACGCAGGTGGCAGAATGCGACGCGCGGCTCGCCGCTCAGCGGCCGCGCGAGCATCGCGGCGAGCTCGGGGTAGCCCTCGACCTCGAGCGCCTCGGCTGCCGGCGTATCGATGAAGCCGTGATCGGCGCTGACAACCAGCGCCGTGTCCGTTCCCGAGAGGCGGCGCAACAGCTCGGCGAACGCCGCATCGATCGCCTGCAATCGTTGCGCGGCCTGAGGGCTTCCCACACCGTGCTTGTGCGCGATCGAATCGAAGCCCGGATAGTAGGCATAGATGTACTTTCGCTCCGATCCCGAGCGTACCGCCGCCACCACTTCGTCCACCAGCTCGGTGAGATGGTCGTAGCTGTGGCGTTGCGAACCGCCGCCGAAGTAGCGGCTGTAGTCCGAATCGACGATGCGGCGCTGCGAGACGACGATGCGCCGGCAAGCCATCGCGTCGAGCAGGCTCGGCGTGTCGAACAGATCCTCCGGCCGAATCCCCAAATCGGTGAGCGGTTTGTCATCGCCGCGGCGCTGGAACGGCAGGGGTGCTGCAATCGTGTCCACCGCGGAGAACCAGGTGAACCAGCCGGTGAGGCCATGCTCGTGCGGACTCAGCCCCGTGAACGAGGTGGTGATCGCACTTGCCGTCGTCGATGGAAAGACCGATGTCAGCTTGCCGGTCAGGTGCTCGCACAGCGCGCCGCCTCGCCCCATGTCGGCGAGATAGTTGTAGCCCAGGCCGTCGACGAGGAAGAAGACGAGGTTGCGCGCCCGCGCAAGCCGATCGGGCGGCAAGGCGCTCAGCGTCGGATGGCGAGTGCGAACGCCGCGCGCAGCGGCAAGCGATGCGATCAGATTGAGCAGACTGCCGCCGTTGTAGTCGGGTAGATACATTTCGATCGTCACAAGATCATGCCAGCGTCAAACCGCGCACGAGAGCGCTCCCTCACCCCCTCCTACCCAGCCACTCTAGCGGGTACGCAGCGCGCCCCGTTCCCCCTGGGAGAGACGCCACGATGGCGCATCACGACTTGCGCCCTGGAACCTCGCGTGGCGCCTCTTCCCTCACCCCCAACCCCTCTCCCGTTGGGAGAGGGGAGCGTTGTGTGCCCGCGCGGCGGGCAGGTTCCTGGGTAGCCGCCTGTTTCGGCCGAAACTGCATATGGACCTTGAACCGGGGTATTGTGGGCGTTGCGGAGTCTTGCCACGAGCAGCGTGGCCGTCAATTCCTTTGGTGCGTTCAACTGCCCGTTGGGTAGATTGGCTCTGGTCGCGGAC
>WYBJ01000168.1 GCA_011525945.1 Burkholderiaceae bacterium
ACCCACGCTGGCGAGCTTGTCCTTGACGTCCTGGAACTGCAATCCGTGATTGACCTCGCGGTTGAGCCGGTCGATGACAGCGCCTGGTGTGCCGGCCGGCACGAAGTAGGCGAACCAGTTGCTGATGCCCTCGATGATCTGCATGGGAATCTGCGTGTCGTCGAAGCCGTAGTCGTCGCTCTCGTCTCCACGGAAATGCAGCTTGCCGATCGCGGCGACGTAATGCCCCCGCTCGCGCAGCCGGTGGTGCCAACTCGCGACGGCGCCGTCGTATGCGTCCGCGTTGTCCCAGTAGCCGATCTGGTGCACGTACTTTCCCATGGCGAACGCCGCGCGGGCCGGCACGCACACGGGCGACGTGGTGTAGGCGCTGGCGAACATCGTGCCCTCAGCGGCCAGCCGATCGATGTTCGGCGTACGCACGATGCGGTGACCCGAGCACCCCATGATCTTGGGGTTGTGCTCGTCGGACATGACGATCAGGAGGTTGGAAGGTTTCATGACCAGGCCCATGCAGCTGCACGAGGCAGCGACCGTTCACCTTCCCGTGGAAACGGTGCGCAGCAGCATCGCGGCGTGCCGGACGCGAAGTACTCTAATGCCAGGCAGTATTTGCGGTCAACAGCAGTCCGCCTTACTGCGCCTGAATACCGGCCTGCTTCGCGACCTTGGCCCACTTCTCGGTTTCGGTCTGGATATAGCGCGTCAACTCGCCCTTGCTGGCATAGTCCACCTCGGCGCCCATGGTGACGAACTGCTTCTTCACCTCGTCGCGCGCCAGGATCGCTGCAAACTCCTTGTCGAGACGGTCAACGATCGCGGGCGAGGTTTTCGCCGGGACCATCATGCCCCACCAGTTAGCGCCCTCGTAGCCTTTCACACCGGCCTCATCGAGCGTCGGCAGATCGGGCAGCACGGCGCTACGCTTCTTGCCACCGGTTGCGAGTGCGCGCAGTTTCCCGGAACGAACGAGCGGCAGCATCTGTACGACCGTGCCGATCGCGATTTGCGCATTGCCGGCAACGACGGCGATCATCGCCGGCGCGCCCCCCTTGAAGGGAACGTTCACGATGTCCACACCCGTCAGCATCTTGAAGTACTCGAACCAGAGGTGCTGTGCACTACCCACACCGGCGCTTGCGAAGTTCAGCGTCCCAGGCTTCGCCTTGGCCAGTGCGACCAGTTCCGCGATGCTCCTGGCGGGGACGGATGGATTGACGGTAAACACGTTCGGCCCATTGGCGATCTTGGAGACTGGCGAGAATGACTTCTCGGGATCAAACGGCAGCTTCTTGTACAGCGATGGCCCGAAAGAGTATGCCGCCGAGATGATGACCATGGTGTAGCCGTCGGGTTCGGAACGCGCGGCGATTCCGATTCCGAGCGTGCTGCCGGCGCCGGGCCGGTTATCGACGACCACGGTCTCGCCGATCCGGTTGCCCAGGTACTGTCCCATGAGTCGACCGACGATGTCGTTGCTGCCGCCCGGCGGGTAGGGAACGATCAATCGCACCGGTCGCGTGGGATAGGTTTGCGCCGCGACCGCCGGGCCGATCAGCGCCAGACCCGCGCAGATCGCGCCGACCTTGACTGCACATGCCGAATTCATTGCGTCTCTCCTCATCGTTGTACTTGGGCTCCACATGAGCGCATACAGAATGCAGCATTCTGCGCTCGCGGCACAGTCTCGATATGCACCGTACGTTGGACGTCCCGGCGGTATGCCATGAAACCCGTGCCGTTCGTCTCGACGCGCACGGTACGCTCCGAAGGGCCGTCGCGCGGCGTGCTTCCGCTGCTGGGCGCGGGCACGGCATCGAGACACGCGGGCGGCATCGCGATAATCGAACCGACGCAAGACCGCACGAGCGCATCCTTTGCCGCACGCGCGTGATACCATCGATGGCCCCTTGCGCACGAGCCTCGACCGCATGCCGCACCATCCCAGCCCGCACGGCCCGCATACGCTGCTGGTGCATGCCGATGCCGATATCGACGCGGACAGCTCGATCGCACCACCCATCTACCCGAGCGTTACGTACCGCGCCAACACCGCCGAGGACTTCCGTGCCATGGCGACCGAGGCGCGCCATCCGAGGTTCTACGCGCGCTATGGCTCGCCCACCCATGCGCGCGTGGAAACATTGGTCGCCGAGCTCGAAGGCGCCGAGGCTGCGCTCGCATTCGCATCGGGTATGGCGGCAATCTCCAGCGCCGTACTGTCGCAGTTGAGGGCGGGCGATCACGTCGTTGCGCAGCGCTCGCACTACATGGGCACCACGCAGTTGTTGGGCTCGGTGCTCGAGCGCTTCGGCGTCGCTTCGACCATCGTGGATCAGACCGACGTGGCGGCGTTCGAGTCCGCGCTACGCCCGGAAACGCGCCTCGTGCTCGTCGAGTCGCCTTCGAATCCGCTGTTGCAGCTCACCGATCTGGCCGCCGTTGCCGCGTGCGCGCGCAGGCGCGGTATCACGACCATCGCCGACAACACGTTTGCCACACCCATCAATCAGAAACCGATCGAGCTCGGCGTCGACATGGTGGTGCACAGCGCCACCAAGTTCCTCGGCGGCCATCACGATCTGCTCGCAGGGGTGATCGCAGGCCGGCGCGAAGCGGTGGAACGCGCCTGGGATATGTCCATCGTGCTCGGCGCCAGTCTCGGTGCCTTCGAAGCGTGGCTGCTGTTGCGGGGCCTGCGCACGCTCGGCATTCGCGTCGAACGCCAGAATGCAACCGCGCTCGCCGTGGCCGAATTCCTCGAACGCCATCCGGCCGTCGCCGCGGTGCACTATCCGGGCCTCGCGAGCCACCCGCAGCATGCGCTCGCGCGCCGGCAAATGCGCGCTTTTGGCGGCGTCGTGTCGGTCGTCCTGCGCGCAGGCGCAACCGCGGCGCAGCGTTTCATGCAGAACACGAAGCTGTTCGCGCAGGCGGTGAGCCTGGGCGGTATCGAGTCGCTTGCCATGCACGCGGCGACCACCTGGAGCGGGACTCTCACCGAGGAGCAGACGCGCGCCGCCGGGGTCGATCCTGGCTTGGTGCGGCTATCCGTGGGGTTGGAGGATGCATCCGACCTGATCGCGGATCTCGATCAGGCCCTACCGCGATAGCTTGGGCTTGCGTCGCTCATTGGGAAAGACGGCGCGATACGCCCATCGCGGTCCGCGCCCTGTAACCTCGCACGCGGCCTCTTCCATCACGTGCCGTGCGCGCATCCGCATTCAGGCGGACGCCGTTTGGGCAGCGCGGACCATGATCCACGAATTCCCGCCCCCACCCCTCAGCCGCCCTCCCGAGATGAGAGTGGAGCGCCTGGCGCCCGCTGATGCGGGCAGATTCCCGAGCGGGAAGCCATGGGCTATTTGTGGTCCGTGCTCGCCTGGCCGAACTTCTTGCGGGCGAGGTCGTTGACGGTCCAGAAATAGACATCGCGACCATCGACCTTGACGTGCTTCTCGGGCTGCCAGTCCCCCATGTCGAAGGCATGCGAGACGATGCGCGTGCCGTTCTTCAGCTCGTTTAGCAACTTCGGGCGCAACTTCACGTTCAGCCTGGGAAGAAGGTAGAGCGTGACAACGGTCGCATCTCTGAAATCGGCGGTGAACAGATCCGTATTCTTGAACGTCACGAGCTGCGTGACGCCTTCCTTCTTCGCGTTCTCGTTGGCCTCGGCGATGCGCTGCGGGTCGATGTCGATGCCGGTGCCGCGAACACCGAAGCGCTTGGCGGCCGTGATGACGATGCGCCCGTCACCCGAGCCAAGATCGTACAGCACGTCGCCTTTCTTCACAGCGGCGATCTTCAGCATCTCGTCGACCACCTGCTGCGGCGTAGGCACGAAAATCACATCCGGCGTGCGTGCAGGTGTAGCGGCCTGCGCGACAAGAAATTGTGCACCCGCGGCGGGTGTCTCCCGGGCCACGAGCGGTCCGGCTGCACACACGATTACGGCAGCGAGCGATGCGGCTGCGATTGTGGAAGCATTCATTGCAATCTCCTGTCGGTGAAGGTGTGCAAATGTCGCTGCGTTTTTGCGCAACGCTGCCGGCGAGCGCGCGGCTGCGTATTCTAGCGACAAGGAAGTCGTGACACGGGTAAAACCATCATCGACGGCACCGCCCGGCGTTGGGCTCGTGGCCGGCCGTGCCCGGTGGCCTTCGATCGGCGGGCGCGACAACAACCGTGCCGAAACGCACTTCGGTTCAAAGCAGGCTCGCAGCCGCGTCGCGCGGCCGGGCCGCCTCCTCGAGCAGCCAACTCGTGAAGGCCTGGATCGCCGGGCGCTGCGCTTGCGCCGGATCGCACACGATGAAGTAGCTGTAGTCGGCGGCGATGCTGAGATCGAAGGGCATGACCAGCCGGCCGAGCGCCAGGGGGCGCGCGGCCACCCCCCGCCCAAAAAAGACCACACCCCAA
>WYBJ01000017.1 GCA_011525945.1 Burkholderiaceae bacterium
CGCCAGGTGTCCAACCTGGCTGCGGTTCGCTTCGCGTCTGGCGTCGATTTCGACACTTTTGCCACTCGTGGCGTCGCGAGCATCAAGAACATTGTTGCAACGACTTCTGACTCGGGACACTAGCGGACGATATCGACCAGTTCAGGAATCACCCACTTGGGCTTACGTCCCGCATGCACGCGCTGGATGTTGTCGAATCCGTTGCGGAAGCGATCGGTCCAGTTCTCTACCGTCGGCCCGGCCGCGTGCGGCGTCAGGATGACGTTCGAGAGTACGAACAACGGATTCTCCGGCTTGGGCGGCTCCTCGCTCATGACATCCAGGCCAGCCATCGCGATGGCGCCGTTCTTCAACGCGTCGTGCAGTGCGGTCTCGTTCACCACCGGTCCGCGGCAGGTGTTGATGAGCACTGCCGTCGGTTTCATCAGCGCGAGCTCCGCAGCGCCGATAAGGTTACGCGTGCTGGCGTCGAGCGGCACGTGCAGGGTCACGATATCGGATGTGCGCAGAAGCTCCGTGAAGAGCACGAAACGCACCCCGAGCGCGTCCTCCTCGTCCTCGGTCAGGCGCGCGATATCGTAATACTGGATGGTCACGTCGAATGCAGCGGCCCGCCGCGCCACCTTCTTGCCGATGTTGCCCAGACCGACGATGCCCACCGTCTTGCCGCGCAGCTCGTGCACCGGGGCCTTGGCTGATGCGCCCGAGCGCCACTGGCCGGCGGTTACGTCGGCATGCAGCCCGGTAAGCTTCTTCAGCGTGGCGAGCATCAGCAGCAGGGTGTGCTCGGCCACCGCGATGGCGTTGGCGCCGCCGTTGTTGGCGATCGGTATGCCGGCCTTGCGCGCCGCAGCGAGATCGGCCCGGTCGTAACCCGCGCTCAATAGCTGCACCAGGCGCATCTTCTTCGCGGCAGCGAACAGTTTTGCATCGATGTTGCGCGTCATGCCGAGGTAGAAGTCGGCGTCTTCGGCCGCGCGGTAGTACTCGGGCGTGCCGTTGTCGTGAATCATGAGCTCGAATTGCGGCGGTTTCAGGGCAAGGGCAACGTCGAGAATGGGTTTCGGATGGTTGGGTGCGAACAGAATCCTGGCGGTCATGAGTGCTTCCTTCGAGTCTTATTCGTGTGTGAGGCGCGGCCGATCATGCGCTGAGCCGTGTGTGGCCCGCTTTGCGCGCTGCGGCCCACCCAGAAGGTACGCTCAAACGCCGCTATCGGAAAGGGTGCGGGCTCTCCTTCAGATCATTTCGGGTGCGATCGACGGCATCGCGCTCGCGTGCCGAGTGCGTCATCATGCGGGCGCGCGACGGCACGCGAATCAACTGAGCGCGGTCACCGGCAGCGCGGCCCCGTGCACCGCGCGCGCGGCGTCCGAGGCGAGAAATGCGATCACGCTCGCGAGGTCCGCGGGCGCGACCCATCTCGCCGGATCGGCCTTTGGCATTGCCGCCCGGTTCTCCGGCGTGTCGATGATGGTCGGCAGTACGCAATTGACGTTGATGCTGCGCTCGCGCAGTTCAGCCGCCATCGCCTCGGTCAGACGGATCACGGCGGCCTTCGAGGCCGTGTATGCACCCATCTGCGCGGCGCCTCTCTGGGCGGCGAAGGCGCCCACGTTGACGATCTTGCCGCCGCCCGCCGAGAGCATGTGCGGAACGACCGCGCGTACCGCGTGCAGCAGCGTGCGCGTGTTGATATCGAAGAGGAAGTCCCAGTTCCGGTCGGATGTTTCGTGCACCATCTCGCCCATGCGGAATCCGCCCGCGATGTTGCACAGCACATCGATGCGGCCGAAGCGCTCGATTGCGGCCTGCGCCGCCGCCGTTGCACCCGACATCTCGATGAGATTCGCCGCAACGAACGCGCGCTGGTCGGTCTCGGCTTCGAATACACGCTCGAGGCGTTTGCGTTCGAGATCGACCAGCACGAGGTTCGTGCCCATGCCGGCAAACGCCTGCGCGACGGCCTGACCCAGATTGCCCGCGGCGCCGGTGACGATGACGGTGCGATCGTTATGGACCATGGTGCTTCTCCCGAATGCAGTTTGTCCCGTCAACCTCGTGGATGCCGCACGCACCGGCGGGTGAGACTGCGCGCGGCACGGGTTCGGTGCGGCGCGCCATTGCGCCGGCACGAACAGCCGCCGCGCCATAGCACGGCGCGCGCTGGGGCGATCGCGCAACGCCGCGAGGCGGTCAATGGAATCTACCATCGAACGGCCAGACGCTGCGTGTGTGCCCGCAATCCTCGTGCCGGCGCCTTCGCATCGATTCGACACGGGCAGGGCGCCGATTCGCCTGATCGGATACACTCTGTGCGACGCTGGCTTCGATTCTTCATTTCCGGAAAGGGACGATCATGCTTAGTCGATCGGGCTGCGCGTTCTTCGTTGCTGCGGGCGCATTTCTCGCGGTGTTCGGTGCGCAGGCGCAAACCTGGCCGACCAAGCCCGTGCGGGTGGTTGTGCCGTTCGCGCCCGGGGGCGGCGCCGATCTGACCGCGCGGCCGGTTGCGCAGAAGCTCACCGAGTACCTCGGCCAGCAATTCATCGTCGACAACCGCGGCGGTGCGGCGGGTGCGATCGGCATGGAGATTGTCGCGAAATCGCCCCCCGACGGCTACACGATCATGGTGATGTCGTCGAGCTACTCCGCTACGCCGGCGACACACAGACTTCCGTTCGATCTGTTCGCCACCACCTCGCCCGTGGCCGAAGTCGGTAACACACCGTCCGTGCTGGTGGTCCATCCTTCGTTGCCGGTGCGCAGCGTGCGCGAGCTGATCACCCTGGCACGCGCCCGTCCCGACGAGCTCAGTTACGCAACGACTGGAATCGGCGGGGCGACCCACCTCGTGACCGCGCTCTTCGCCAGCATGGCGAAGATCAAGATGGTGAACGTCCCTTACAAGAGCACCGGGCTCGCGACCGTCGGCGTGATGACGGGAGAATGCCAGTTGATCGTCGGAAGCCTTCTCGGCACGGTCACGCATTTCCGCTCGGGCAAGCTGCGTGCGCTGGGGGTGACGAGCGCGAAGCGCTGGTACTCGCTGCCCGATCTGCCCGCAATCGCCGAAACGGTGCCCGGTTACGAAACCGTGGTCTGGTATGGGGTGTGGGTGCCGAGCGGCACGCCGCAGCCGATCGTCGAGCGCCTCAACGCTACCGTCAATAAGCTGCTCGCGGACCGCGACATCAAGAGCTGGCTCGAAAAGCAGGGCATGGCGGCGTCCGGGGGCACTCCGGCCCGGCTGGAAGAACGCGCGAGGAAGGACTACGAGCGCTGGGTCAGGGTCGTCAAGGAGAGCAACATTCGGGTCAATTGAGGGCCCTCGAGGCAGCCGTGGACATCGATCTGCGCGACGTCGTCGCTCGCCGCTTGCTGTGCGCACTGACGTGAGCGTGGCGCAAGGCGCGCGGCGGCGTGCGGCGGCATGATGCGCGCGAGTCGACGCCTCTACCGAAAGCTTACCGACAGCAGCCCCTCAACGATCCGCGGCATCGCCTGCATGCTTGCCGCGACCTTGCTCTTCACCGTGATGGGAATCACCGCGCGCTATGTTTCCGGGCGCATCCATCCGTTCGAAGTCGTGTTTTTCCGCGTGGCCTTCGGACTGGTGCTGCTGTTGCCTCTGGTGATCTCGCACGGGTTGCGGCACTTCCGCACCACGCGCTTCGGCCTGCACGTCGCTCGCGCCGCCGGCCATGTGAGCGAGATGCTGATCTATTTCGTCGGTCTTACCATGATCGAGTACGCACAGGTACAGGCGCTCACGTTCACCACACCGCTGTTCGCGACGCTGCTCGCCGTCGCGTTTCTGCGCGAGCGCATTCGCCTGCGCCGGATGGGTGCGCTGGTGGTCGGATTCCTCGGGGCCATGCTCGTCATCCGCCCGGGTCTGGTTCCGGTAGAGACCGGCTCGATGCTCATTCTCGTCTCCGCGCTCGGCTGGGCCGGTGTCATCCTCATCGTGAAGCGCCTGACCGACACCGATTCGAGCGTCACCATCACCGCCTGGATGGTGGTTCTGATGACACCCATGGCGTTCGTTCCGGCGGCCTTCGTCTGGGTTTGGCCGACCTGGACCGAGCTGGGTTGGCTTGCGCTCGTCGGCATTGCCGGTACGCTCGGGCAGCTCGCCGTCACGCAGGCATTCCGATTGGCGGACACGACCGCGGTGCTGCCTTTCGACTTCACCAAGCTGATCTGGGCGGCACTCATGGGCTTTCTCGTGTTCGGCGAGGTTCCCACGGTGTGGACCTGGATTGGTGGCAGCGTGATCTTCTGCGGCGGCCTGTACATCGCGCTGCGTGAGCGGCAACTGCATCGGGAGGCGCTGCGCGCGGGCGGGCGTGAAAAGCGACCTGGTCAGGTCGATGGCTCAAGCGTGGCGCAGCCGTTGAAGTAGCGAAGCCGGCCGAGCTCACCCGATGCCGGCGAGAAACTTCCTCGCGGCCTGCACGAGACCTGCCGGATTGTCCAGGGTGACGTGGTGGTCGCTGTCGGCCACCAAAGCCGTCTGCACCTGCGGCGCACGCGATCGGACTTCGGCGATCGCCTCCGGCGTCATGCGCGTGCTGTTCGCGGCCTTCATCAGCAGCGACGGGATTGCGATGCGGTCCCACGGGGCGAGGCTGTCGAACAACTCGCGGTTCGCATATACCCTGCGATCGACCTTGTGGCGCCAGCGGCCGTCGTCGAAGCGGCGTCCGCTGCGTTGTGCGATGTGACGCAGCATCGGCGCAGCAACCGTGGTATCGCCGGGACGCACGCGGTAATTGGCGATGAAATCTTCTTCGCTGGCGTAGTCGCGCCCCTGGCGGTTGCCTACTGCGCGGAACCCCGCGATTCGTTCGGGTGTCATGACGAGGTTCGAATCCACCACGATCAAGGCCTTGGCGCGCCCAGGGTAGGTCGCGGCGTAGACGATGGACACCATCCCGCCCATCGAATGTCCGATCAGCACGAAATCGCGCAGGTCGAGCTTCACGCTGAGCTCGTGAATGTCGGCCGCGTGGCGCGGGTAGCTGTAGTCAGGCATTGCCGACCGGTCCCAATCGCTGTCGCCGTGGCCGCGCAGGTCGAGCGCGCGCACGTGGTAGTCCGGGTGCAAGCCTTGGGCCGCGAAGTCGTACCAGTGCGCGTTCGCGGCTCCGCCGTGCACGCACAGAATCGGCGGCTTGCCGGCAATGCCGTAGTCCTGAACATGCAGGCGCAGCGTATCGACCGTCACGAAGTACTCGCCGTACGGTGCGGGTTCGCATGCAGTATGCGCGCTTGACTTGGGCATCGGTCTTGCTCTCATCGGTTGCGCGCGAAGCTACGAAAGATAACCCGAGCCGCGCTTGCGCTGTGGCCCGCTAGGATCCGGCATCGCGCGTTACGGGATCGCATCAAGCGGCCCCTGGCGCGGTGTCCGGTGACAGCGCCGGCCGGCGCAAATGCCACTCGGTGGCATTCTCGAACGCCCAGCCGATACGCAGGACGCGCGCCTCGTCGTACGCTCGGCCGACGATCTGCAGCGAGATCGGCAGACCCGCCGCGGTGAAGCCGCAGGGCAGCGACAGCGCGCACAGATCGAGCAGGTTGATGGGGCGTGTGAGACGGCTCATCGGAGCCTGGCTCTGATCGATCTCGCCGAGCGCAATGGCGGCAAGCGGCGTGGTCGGCAGCAACATGGCGTCGAAGTCGCTCAGCAAGGCGTCGACGTCATGGCGCAGCCGTCGCCGTTGTGCCATGACATCGATGTAATCGGGGACCGAGACCGTCTTGCCAGCGCGCAGCCGGTCGCGCACGTCCGGGTCGAACGGCAGATCATCGCGGTGAATCCAGTTCCGGTGCAGCGCGTGGCCCTCGGCTGCGATGATCTTTCCGGTGAGCTCGGCGAGCGATGCGAAGCTCACCGGCAGGCGCAGCGTATCGATACGCGCACCGAGTGCGCGCAGGGTCTCGAGCGCGATCTCGAAGGCGCGCGCCACTTCGTCATCGACTGCGCCCAGCTCGGTTTGCGCCAACACGGCCAGACGTAAGCCGGCCACCGGTTTTCGCAGCGCGGCAAGCGCGTCCAGGGGTTGCTGCTGGAGCGTCTGCGGATCGTTCGCATCCGCACCGTGCAGCGCCGAGAAGAGCAGCGCCGCGTCCTCGACATCGCGCGTCATCGGTCCGATCGTGTCGAGCGTCTCGCTCAACCTCAGCGTGCCGTGATTGCTGACGCGCCCGACCGTGGTTTTCAACCCGACGATGCCGCACAGACTCGCGGGAATGCGCACCGAACCGCCCGTGTCGCTGCCGATCGCGGCGGGCGCAAGCGCAGCGGCGACGGCCACGGCCGATCCGCTGCTCGATCCACCGGGTGCGCGAGGCACGCGTGCGTCCCACGGGTTCCAGGGCGTGCCCATGGTCGTGTTGGTCCCCCAGCTGCCGAACGCGAACTCGACCATGTGGGTCTTTCCCAGGACGATCATGCCCGCCTCGAGCAGACGCCGTGCGACCGTCCCCGTCACGCTCGACCGGCGATCAATCCAATGCAGCGAGCCGCCGCTCGTCTTGAACCCATCGATCTCGATCAGATCCTTCAGCGCGATCGGAATGCCGTGCAACGCGCCGAGCCGTACGCCCGAGCGCAGTGCGCGGTCGGCCGCTTCGGCCGCCGCACGCGCCTGCGACTCGTAAACCGACACGAACGCGTGCAGTTTCGCATCGTGGCGACGGATTCGCTGCAGGTAGCAGTCGAGCAGTGCTGTTGCGCTCAGCGCGCCCGTGCGCAGCCGTTCGGCGAGCACGTGCACCGGCGCAAACGCGAGCGCCTCGTTCGTATCCGATGTCGTCCCCGGCTCGTCCTCACGCTGCATCATGCGCATCTGCTCCGTTCTCGACCCGGTGCGGCCACGGCGCGACACGTTCGAAATCCGCCCATGCCCCGGTGCATGCTATTCTGCCTCATTCGAGGAGAGACCATCATGACGACCCACTCGGTCGGTAGCGACGACGCGCCTTTCTGCATGATGATCACGTTCGAGATCGCGCGCGAAGACGAGGCCGAATTCAACGACATCTACGATCACGATCATATTCCCAACATCATCAAGCTCGACGGCGTGCGCGAGGTGATCCGATTTCGCGATGCGACGCCGAACGAGAAGGGGTTTCTCGTCTACTCGGCACTTTACATGCTTACAACCGAGAACCTGCACGAGACGGTGCAGTGGAAGGCATTGTCCGAGTTGGGGCGCTGGGCACCGGTGATTCGGCCGAAGGTGAAATCGCGCGCGCGGCGCGCCGGACCGGTGGTCGCGCGCTTCAGGAAATAGCATTGCGGGCGGATCAGTTCGCCTTGATGCCGTTGTCGCGCACGATCTTGCCCCAGGTTGCGACCTCCTCTTTCAGGTACGCGGCGAACTCTTGCGGCTTCGAAGCCACAGGAAAAGCGCCGACTTCCACCAGCCGCCGGACCGACTCGGGCGAGTGGATGATCTTGGCGAGCTCGGTATTCAGCTTGTCGATGATCGGGCGCGGCGTACCGGCCGGAGCCAGCAGGCCGTAGAAGGAGGCCGAGAGCACGTCGGGGAAGCCGACCTCGGGAAATGTCGGCAGGTCCGGCAATATCGCCAGACGCTTGGTCGCTGCCACCGCGATCGGGCGCAGGCGGCCGGCCTTGATGTGGGAGATGAACACCCCCGTGTTGGCGAACAGCAGGTCGGATTCGCCACCGAGCACGCCGATCGTCGCGGGACCCGCGCCCTTGTAGGGTACGTGCACGACCTTGATACCGACGCTCTGTGCGAACAGGACCAGCGCCAGATGGCCGCCGGCGCCGTTGCCCGACGAGGCCCAGTTGATCTTGCCGGGATGAGCTTTGCCATACGCGACGATATCGGCAACCGTTCTGGGCGCGAACCCCGGGCGCGCCACCAGCAGGTTGGGCACGCTGACGAATTGCATGATCGGGACATAGTCCTTGACCGGGTCGTACGGCACCTTGTCGTAGAGCAGGGTGGCGAAGATGTGCGTGTTGCCCGCGCCCACCAGGAGCGTATAGCCATCGGGAGTCGCCTTGGAGACCAGCTCGCCCGCGATCAGCCCGCCGCCGCCCGGACGGTTTTCGTACACGATGGGATACCCCAGTACTTCTCCCAACTTCAGCGCGAGCGGCCGCGCGATGACGTCGGTCCCGCCGCCGGGGGCATAGGGGATCACCCAGCGGATGGGCTTGTTGGGATATGGGTTTTGCGCATGAGCAATCGATAAACCCAGTATGGAAAGCAGTGCGAGCGCGACTGACTTGATCACCGGTTCTCCTCCAGATACAGGACGATTGCGGCCAACGCGCGTGGCGCCGCCTCTGCGCCAGCATGCGCTGGCGCGAGGAAAGCCACCTGCGGGCGGTGCATCACTTCGGGCGCATCGCGGTGACTTCGATCTCGACGCGCGCACCGGGCTGATTGAGGCAGTTGACACAAATCGTGGTGCTGGCAGGCTTCCAGTCGCCGAAATACTCGCTCAGCACGCCCGACATGCCGTCGAGATCGCGCATGTCGGTGAGGTATTTCGTCATCTTCACGACATGCCGCAGCGTCAGCCCTTCGGTTTCGAGCACCATCTTGATCTTGTCCATGGCCCGCCGCACCTGCGTCTCGATGTCCGGCGCGTGCAAGTGCTCCTCGCGCACGTGCGGGTGCTGGTGGTAAAGGGGCGCTGCGGTCATTCCGGAGACATACAACATGTCCACCGGACCCGTAACGTGAATCGCGGGCGCGTAGGGCAACTCATGGCGTCGTGCCGGTACGGGATGGACTTCCCTCGTGACTGCGCGAATCTCGCCTTGCTCGGTCATTTCACCCCTCCGTTCGGGCCGTGACTTGCTTGTTGCGCGATTGCTCGCTCAATCCACTTTCACGTGGGCCGCCTTCGCGACCTTGGCCCACTTCTGCACGTCCTTCAGGAATATTTCGCCGAACTGCTGCGCCGTGCCGCCTCCCGGCTCGAGGCCGGCTTGTGCATACAGCCTGCGGATGTCGCCGGACTTGAGGATGACATCGATCTGCTCCGCGAGCTTGGAGATGATCTCGCGCGGCGTGCCGGCGGGCGCGAAGACGCCATACCAGGATTCGGCCTCGAAACCCGACAGACCGGCTTGCGCCACAGTCGGCACGTCCGGCAGCGGCTTGAAGCGTTGCGGCGACGTTACGGCCAGCGCGCGCAAGCGGCCGCCCTCCACGTAGCGCAGCAAAACTGCAGGGCTGCCGAAGGTCATATCGACCTCGCCGCTCAACACCGCTGTTCCTGCGGGCGCACCGCCCTTGTAGGGCACGTGCGTGGTCTTGATGCCCGCCATGAGGTTCAGCAACTCGCCCGCCATGTGGAATCCGCTCCCCAGGCCGGCGGAGGAATAGTTCAACTTCCCGGGCTGCGACTTTGCCAGCGCAATCAACTCACGCACGGATTTCGCCGGTACGGATGGATGAACCACCAGCAGATAAGGTCCGGTAGCGAGCAGGATGACGGGGGCGAAATCTTTCACCGGATCGAACGGCAACTTCGAATACACGCTCGAGATGATCGCGTGCTGGCCGGCCGCGCCATACAGCGTGTACCCATCCGGAGGCGCTGTCGCGACAATCGATGCGCCGATGATCGTCCCGCCTCCGGGGCGGAAGTCCATGACGACCGGCTGACCCCATCGCAGGCGCAGTTTTTCGATGACCGGGCGCGCGACCACATCGATCGATCCTCCCGGGGGAAACGGGTTGATGAACCGGATCGGTTTCGAAGGGTAGGGAAGCTGCCCAAAGGCGGCGCCCGCTAGTAGAACGCCGGGGAGGGTTGCCGTGCAGAGCAATCGGAACATCGGTCTCCTCGTTCATGAGAGTGGATCGCCATCCGCTCGGGGAGCGTTGGGCTCGCTTATCGTGGACGGACGGCAGTCGCTTCGATCTCGACCCGCGCCCCCGGCTGATTCAGGCAGTTTACGCACACGGTCGTACTGGCTGGGTGCCAGTCGCCGAAATATTCCTTGAGCACCGCGGACATACCGTCGCGATCCCTCATGTCGGTGAGATACTTGTTCACACGCACGACGTTACGCAGCGTTAGCCCTTCGGTTTCGAGCACCATCTTGATCTTGTCCATGGCCCGCCGCACCTGCGTCTCGATGTCCGGCGCGTGCAAGTGCTCCTCGCGCACGTGCGGGTGCTGGTGATACATCGGTGCCGCGGTATTGCCCGAGAGAAAGAGGATATCGACCGGTCCGGTCACGGCGATCGCGGGCGAATAGGGTAGCTCGTGCCGGCGTTCCGGCTTGGGATGTACTTCACGGGTTATCGATTCGATCGAGGTATTCGCATCCATCCGAGTTCCTTCAGGTTGCGCAGCGACCGCTCGGCTTAGAGGTGTTCCGGAAGCTTCACAGCGTGAGATCGGTAATCGTGCGCGCCGGTCTCGCGCGCGACCTTACCGCCGCGCGAGCGCTTCCCCGTACGCAGCCTCGTGCCGATGGTCGTGTTGCCGTGTGGTCCGGTTCAGTCTACACGCAAACTGCTGCGAGGTGATTGCGCGTCTAACGGAAGTGTGGGATCACCTGCTTCGCCACGCTCTCCATTTGCCGATAGGTATCCTGCTCGTCCCTGGCGAGAAACGACAACAGCACGTGCCGCACGCCGGCATCGATCCGGTCCTGGATGCCCTGGATGCAGTCCTGCACGGTGCCCGTAAGGCACAGCGCGCGTGCGACGTCTTCGGCGCTGCGCTGTGCGGTGGCGTACTTGCCGAGGTTCCTCACTGCGACCGCGAGCGCTTCGTTGCGATCGTCCGAGATCGACGCAGGCTGCGCCACTCCGAAGTGGAAGTTGCTCAGATCGCGACCCGCGGCGCGGGCGTGGCTGCGCACCGCCTCGTTGCTTTCTTTCAGGCGCCGCACGGTGAACAGATACGGGTACCAACCGTCGCCCAGCGTCGCTGCTCGCTTCATCGCGGCGTCGCTGCGCCCGGCAATCCAGATCGGCGGACATGGTTTCTGCACCGGCTGCGGCAGCAATGTGGCGTCCTCGAAGCGAAAGAACTCGCCCTGATGCGTCACGTGCTCCTCGGTCCACAAGCGCCGCAAGAGCGGTAGCATCTCGTTCACACGGCGCCCGCGCGTCTCGACCGGCACGTTGAGAATGTCGTACTCGATGCGGGTTGCGCGCTGGCCGCTGATGCCGATGCCGAAATCGAAGCGGCCATTGGCGATGCGATCGACGGTTGCGACGAGCTTGGCGAGCATTACCGGATGGTAGAGCGGCGCAATCACGATTCCGCTCATGACACGGATGCGCCGCGTTGTCGCCGCGGCGGCCGCGAGCAGCGGCAACGACAGGATGCGCGGAATGGGTGGGTTGCCGTCCTGGACGTGCTCGCCGGCGACGAGCCGATCGAAGCCGAGCGCCTCGGCGCGCTGCGCGAACTCGGCGATGTGGTGCGGCTCGACGTGGTTGGCCGAGCAGCCGAACGTGACCGCTGGGGTGGGCATCCGTGCTCTCCTGTTCTGAACGGGCGAAGCCGAATATCGCAGTCTAGCGCAGCGGCGATGAACGACCGCGCCGCCGTTGCAAACGCGGTCGCGGTCCGATAGCGCCGTTTGCACGCGCGATCGCAATCGGTTACAACCTGGAGCGTGCGCTTCGGCCTGCGTGCGAACCGCGGGTCGGAAGATGCGCGTGGCGTTGGCAGCGACTCAATGGCTTGGCAGCTGCAGACGCACAATCGAGGAGAGTCACGATGTTGCAAGCACGCGTCACCTGTCGTCTGGCCGCCGTTGCAGTCGCCGCGCTTTGCGCCGGCGCGGCGCTTGGCGCCGACAGCTATCCGTCCAAGCCCGGGCGCCTGATCCTGCCGTTCGGCGCGGGCGGCTCCACCGACATTGTCGGGCGCATTTTCGCGCAGCGCTTCAGCGAAGCGTGGGGGCAGACGCTGGTGGTCGACAACCGGCCCGGAGCGGGCGGCATCCTGGGTACCGACATTGCGTCCAAGGCGGTGCCGGACGGCTACACGATCCTGACCTACGGCATCAATCAGGCGATCACGCCGCACCTGTACAAGAAACTTCCCTACGACCCGCGGCGCGACTTCTTACCGATCTCGCTCTACGCCACGATGCCCAACATCCTGTGCATCAATCCTTCGCTGCCGGTGAAGAACGTCGCGGAATTCGTCAAGCTGGCCAAGGCGAGCCCCGGCAAGTACAAGTATGCGTCATCCGGTGTTGGCGCCTCGCCGCATCTGACCATGGAGTTTTTCAAGTCGGTCGCGGGCATCGACCTCATCCACGTCCCGTACAAGGTCTCGTCGCAGGGCTACACGGACACGATCTCGGGGCAGGTGCAGGCATTCTTCTTCAACCTGCCGGGGCCGCTGCCCCACGTCAAGTCCGGCAAGCTGCGCGCGCTCGCGGTGACCTCGGCCAAGCGCGCCGAACAGGTGCCCGACATTCCAACCATCATGGAATCGGGCATCCCGGACTTCGAGGTGACTGTGTGGCAGGGCTACGTCATGCCCAAGGGCACGGCGAAGGCTCATCTTGCGAAGGTGCACGAGGCGATGGTGAAGGCGCTTGCCGCACCTGATCTGAAGAAACGCTTCTTCGACGCCGGTGTCATGGCAGCGCCCGTGTCGCCCGAGGAGTTTCAGCATTTCATCGGCATGGAATACGAGAAGTGGAAGAAGGTGGTGGCGGTGTCCGGCGCCAAGCTCGACTAGATGCGTGGATGACGTGGACCCTCATAGGACCCGGTTGAACCAAAGCACCGAGCACAGCGCCGAGCTCACCAGCAAGAGCGCGCCGGCGGCCACGAAGAAGGCGCTCACCTCGACGGTGCGCGAGCGGCCTATGACCATGCGCGCACTGAGATTCTCGTAGATGCTCTTCAACTGCTGCGAGGTGGTCGCGGCGTAGTAGTCGCCGTGCGTGGTGGTCGCGATCTTCTGCAGCGCTTCCTCGTCCAGACGCACGCGCATCGACCAGCCGTTGAAGCCGAGCGTAATGCCATCCCTGCTGCCGATGCCGACGGTATAGATACGCACCCCGTTGTCGGCGGCGAACTGCGCTGCCTCCTGTACGTCCGGACCGTGGTTGCTCTCGCCGTCGCTCAGCAGCACGATCGCGGCCGATCGGTTCGATCCGGGCGCCACCGGTTCCTCCTTGACAAAGCCGGTCCGGCCCTGCGAGAGCTGCTCGAGGTTGATATTCGCATCCGGCAGCAACGTCGCGAGCGCGATGTAGATTCCGCTCCCGAGCGCCGTGCCGCGCTGCAGTTGCAGGCGATCGATCGCCTGCAGCAAGTCCTCGCGATTGTCCGTGAGCGACTGCACCAGCGAGGCGCTGCCTGCGATCGCGACAATGCCGATGCGCGACTGCGAGGGCTGGCTTTCGATGAACGTCCGGGCCGCGCTCTGCGCGGCCGCCAGGCGGTTGGGCTTCACGTCGGTGGCACGCATGCTGCCTGAAATATCGATCGCGAGGATCACGTCGCGGTGGCGCGAGGGCACGATCACGTCCGCCTGCGGGCGAGCAATCGAGGCAATCAATGCCACCAGGGCGATGAAGAACACGAGCGGCGGGAGCGTGCGGCGCAGGCGTGCGCCGGCGCCCGGCGTCTGAACGAGTATCGTCAGGCCCGCGAGTCGCGCGCGCGCGCGCCGCTGGCGCGCAGCAAGGCGCAGGTAGGCGAGGATCAGGAGCGGCAGCGGGGCCAGCAGCCACAGCATGCGCGGCCACAGCACCGTGAACTGCGGCAGCTGTTCGAACCAGATCATTGCGCCGTCTCCGTGTGCACCCCGCCGCTCGAAAGCTGCGCCCTGCGTTTGCGCAGGCGCGCGAAGCGCAGCAGTGTCTGCACTAGATCGTCGTCGGTGGCGAGCTCGATACAGTCCGCACCGGCGATCGCCAAAGCTTCGCGCAACGCCTTCTCGCGGCTGGCGGCGAGTTGCGCGAAGCGCTCGCGAAAACCGGTATCGTGCGTGTCCACGAAGAGCTGTTGGCCCGTCTCGGCATCCTCCATGATGACCAGCCCCAGGTCGGGCAAGGCCATCTCCAGCGCATCGTACAGTCGCACCGCCAGCACGTCGTGGCGCTGGCCAAGCATCGAGAGTGCGCGCGCCCAGCCAGGGTCGCTGATGAAATCCGACACCACGATCACGAGCGAGCGGCGTTTGATCACCTGCAAGGCGCGCTCCAGCAGGTCGCTCAGCCGCGTCGCCTGGCCGCGCTGTGGCTGCTGGCCGGTGACTCGCAGGCGATCGATCAGATGCAGCACGTGCGTACGCCCGGCGCGCGCGGGCAGGACGAGCTCGACCCGGTCGGTGTAGAGCAGCGCACCGACACGATTACCGAAGCGCGTGAGCAGACGCGCAATCAGCGCAACGAAATCGACCGCCATCGCACGCTTGGTGGTGGCGCCGGCGCCAAAATCGACCGAGCGGCTCAGATCCACCAGAAACCAGGCGCTGACTTCCCTGTCCTCGTGAAACTCGCGTACATGCGGCACCTGCAGGCGTGCCGTCGCATTCCAGTCGATGGTGCGGGCATCGTCGCCGAAGCGGTATTCGCGCACGTCGGCCAGATCGATACCGAAACCGCGGAACAGAGTGAGGTAGTTGCCCTGCAGCACTCCGTCGAGCCGCCGCAGCACGGTCCATTCCAGGCGGCGCAGCACCGCTTCGGCATCCGGCTCGACAGCGTGCGCGCGCTCCGGGGAGGACGCGTGCGCCGATTGCGGCGGTGCGGGCTGCGCCGGGGCGATCAGCTTGAGATCAGGCTTTGGCCGCGATCTGAACATGGCTTTCGAGCGGCTTTTCCGGCCGCGGCACCGCTTGCATGATCCGCGTCACCAGGGCGTCGCCGCTTTGCCCGTCGGACAGCGCCTCATAGGACAGCACCAGCCGATGACGCAGGACATCCGGTACGATGTCGGCCACGTCCTGCGACAGGACGTATTGGCGCCCGCGCAGCAGGGCGAGCGCACGCGCGCCTTCGATCAGCCAGATCGTCGCTCGCGGGCTCGCACCATAGGTGATGTAGCGGGCAAGCTCGCGCAAGCCGTAGCGCTCGCAGCGCCGCGTGGCCGATACGAGCTTGACGGCGTACTGCACCAACGCCGGATCCACGTACACCTTGCGGCATTCCTCTTGCAGCGCGGCGAGCTGCTCGGTGCTCGCCACCATACCGACCGCGGCCGCGATACCGGTAACACGTTCGACGATGACGAACTCTTCTTCCTCGGTCGGGTAGTCGACCAGCACCTTCATCATGAAGCGGTCCACCTGCGCCTCGGGCAAAGGGTAGGTGCCTTCGGTTTCGATCGGATTCTGCGTCGCCATGACCAGGAACGGGGCGGGCACGTTATGCGTTTCGCCCGCGATCGTCACCTGTCGCTCCTGCATCACTTCGAGCAGCGCGCTTTGTACCTTCGCCGGCGCTCGGTTGATCTCGTCGGCGAGCAGCAGGTTGGTGAAAACCGGCCCGAGCGAGGTGGTGAAATCCCCGGTCTTCTGGTTGTAGATGCGCGTCCCCACCAGGTCGGCAGGCAGCAGATCGGGGGTGAACTGGATGCGCTTGAACGAGCCGCCGATGGTGCGGGCGAGCGTCTTGATCGTGAGCGTCTTGGCGAGTCCCGGCACGCCCTCGACCAGCAGATGGCCCTGCGCCAGCATGGCGATCAGCACGCGCTCCAGGAAGTGATCCTGTCCCACGACAACGCGCTTGATTTCGAACAGAATCCGCTCCATCAGGTCGCGGACATCGGGATTGGCGACAGTGCTCATGGGAACTGCTCCGAGGTCAGAAGGGATGCATGCCGGCGGCGCGGCCCGCCACCGCGATGGTGACGGCGAAGCCGATGCCGACGAATGTGCCGGCGTCCGTCGGGTTGAGGATGGCGGTGACGATGCCGACCACGTCGCCTTGCATCGTGATCAGAGGTCCGCCCGAGCTGCCGGGATTGGCAGCCGCGTCGAATTGGATGAGCCGGGTGAGGACGCGTTCGCCTTCAGCGGAGCGGAACTCGCGGTTGAGGCCGGAAACCACGCCCGCGGACACCGAAGGGCCGATGCCGAAGGGGAATCCGACCGCGACCACTTCGTCGCCGGGTTTCAGGCGTGCGGCCGAGCCCAGGGTAGCTGCCACGAGATCGTCCGGTATGGTCTGCGCCTTGATGACCGCCAGGTCGTTTTCGGGATGGACGCTCACCAATTCGGCTTGCGATTCCACGCCATCATGAAAGGTCACCATGATCCGCTTGGCGCCGTAGACCACGTGCAGGTTGGTGAGGATGGTACCGTCGTCGACGATGACCACGCCCGAACCGACCGAAATCTCCTCCAAGCCGTCCGCGCCCCGCTTGTCCTTGGCGGCTTCCTTGTCGGGGGCGGCCTGCCCGGGCTTGCGTTCGGCCCGCCTGGGTTTCGGCTTGGTCTTGTTCTTGGGTGGGGCTTGTTCGGCGAATCCACGTACCCGCACCAGCGAGGGACGCACCATTTCGGCTGCTTTGGCGGCGCGCGCCGGAACGTTCTTGGTCGCCAGCGTGTGCAGCACCGACGCGTCGATATCTTCCTGCGTGAGGGCCCGGGGGGGCGCTTGCGTGCGGATGTATGCGGTCGCGATCAGCAAGGCGAGGGCCGCGCCGGCGAGAAAGCGCAGCAATCCGCCGTGGCGCCTGCCCAGGGCGCGGACGCGGGCCCAGCGGGGTTCGGGCAGCGCTTCGCGGGCGCTGTCCGGCTGGGCGGCCGGCTCCGTTCCGGCATCCGCAGCGCGTCTCGATCCGCTGTAAAGTACCCGCCGCCTCATACCGAAGATCCCCAGGACTGCGTACGCCGGCAGACGCAAGGTAGCACGCTTGCCGCCAGCAGGAAAAGTTCAACATCACACGCTTCGCAAACGTGGCATCCGATTGCGCCACGCGTGTATATTGTCTCGACGCGAACGCGTCGAGAGGAAGCCGTCGTGAAGGGGCCTGGCACAGACTGATACCTTTCGTGGCGCGGGAAGCCTTGGCCTCGGCTGGAAGCGAGGAAGCGCGATGCGGTTCTTGTGGTCCGATCTGCTCTGGTTGCTGCTCGGCATTCCGCTGCTGATCGGCGCTTACGCCTACGCGCTCAGGCGGCGCAAGAAGGCTGCGCTGCGCTACGCGAGCCTCATGATCGTGCGCGATGCCGTCGGCTCCGGGCAGTGGCTGCGCCGCCACCTGCCGGCGCTGCTGCTGATGCTTGCGCTCGCAGCCGCACTCATCGGCGTTGCGCGGCCGATCGCAGTCATCACGCTGCCGAACGAACACCAGACGATCGTGCTCGCGATCGACGTTTCGCGCAGCATGCGCGCGGCCGACATCCCGCCCTCGCGCCTGGGTGCGGCGCAGAATGCCGTGCGCGATTTTGTGCGCGATCTTCCGCCCAACGTGCGCGTGGGTATCGTCACGTTCGCCGGCACCGCGGCGGTCGTGCAGACGCCGACGAACAACCGCGACGATCTGATCGCGGCGGTCGATCGCTTCCAGCTGCAGCGCCAGACCGCCATCGGCAGCGGCCTGCTGATGGCGCTGGCATTGTTGCTGCCGGATTCGGGCATCGACCTGGAGGAAGACCTGTTCGATCGGGATTTCTCCCGCCGCTCGGGTGCTGCCCCGCTCGGGGCCGCGAAGCCGGAACCGAGGGAGTTCAAACCGGTGCCGCCGAGCTCGTACACGGCGGGCGCGGTGGTGCTCATGAGCGATGGGCGACGCACCACCGGCCCCGATCCGCTCAAGGCGGCGAAGATGGCGGCCGATCGCGGCGTGCGCGTGCACACCATCGGCTTCGGCACCACCACCGGCGGGCCGGTCGATTTCGAGGGAATGTCGATCTTCATGCGCTTCGACGAGGAGACGCTGAAGGCGGTTGCCGCCATCACCGAGGGCGTGTATTCGCATGCGGGCAGCGCAGCCGACCTGCACCGCGTCTACAAGGAGCTCACGGCGAAGATGGTGCTGGAGCGCAAGGAGACCGAGATCACGGCATTCTTCGGCGCCGCGGCCGCGTTGTTTGCGCTGCTCGCCGCGGTCCTGTCGCTCGCCTGGTTTCATCGCAGCTCTTGAAGCCGCGCCGGTTCCCGTATCCGGAAGACGGTCCGTCGCAGCAACACCCCTGTAGAAGCGTGCGCCGCCGCACGAGCGTCCTGCAAGCAGCGGCCTCGCCTCATTCCCTCGCGCGGCTTCGCATTGCGGGTGCGCCGCATCGAGCCAACGCGCGCCGCACAATTGGCGGCCGTGTCGTCATCGTGACGACGGTCGATGCGGACAGTCGGCGCTGCACGAGCATGCGGCTCGCGCTATGATCCGTCAAATTTCGGCGCACACGCGCATCACCGAGTTGGGAGCCAACGCCATGGGAGCAACGACCGTACTTTCCGAGTTCGCCAGCCGCACGCGCTTTAGCGACATCAGCGCCGAAGCCATCGCGGCGACGAAGCGGCACATTCTCGACTGCACCGGTGTGGGCCTCGCCGCCACCGTCGAACCGGCGGGGCGCATCATCCTGGACATGACGCGCGATCAGGGCGGCACGCCGCAGGCGCGCGTGTTCGGCTTCGACCGGCGCACCAGCGCCGTATCGGCGGCATGGGCGAACGGCTCGCTGGCGCACCTGCTGGATTTCGACGACACGGGTTTTTCCCACCCCACGGCTTGCATTCTGCCCGCTGCGCTGGCGCTAGCCGAGGAAGCGGGCGCGAGCGGTGCGGACCTGGTGGCGGCAGTATGCGTCGGGCTCGAGGTGTTCGAACGGATGTCGGCGGCGGGGCGCAGCCACGAGCCGGAGTTGCGCCGGCGCGGTTTTCATCCCACCTCGCTCTACGGCTGCTCGGCCGCAGCCGCGGCGGCGGGCAGCATCGTCAAGCTCGCCCCTGGCCAGATGGCGGTCGCGATCGGGCTGGCGGCGGCCAATGCCGGCGGGCTCACGCAGCACTTCGGCACCTGGGGCAAGGGCATCCACGCCGGTAACTCGGCGCGCGCCGGGGTCACGGCGGTGCTGCTCGCGGCGCGCGACTTCTTCGCCGATCCCCACGGGTTGGACGGGGACTATGGCTTCTATTCGGCATTTCACGGCGAAGGCCATTTCGATCTGCGCCAGGTGGGCGAGAAACTCGGTACGCACTGGTCGATCGTCGATCCCGGCCTCACGGTCAAGCGCTATCCGTGCTGCGGCGGCAACCTGCGCGCGCTGGACGCCGCGCTTGGGTTGATCGAGGAAAACGGTATCCAGTTCGACGATGTGGCGAAGCTCGAAGTCGACGTCCATCCGGACCTGCTCAACACGGTGCGCTTCCATAAGCCCACGCAAGGCTTTCGCGGCAAGTTCTCGCTCGACTACGTGCTCGCGGCGATGCTACTCGATGCGCGCGTCGATCTCGATTCGTTCTCGGACGCCTACTGCAATGCGCCGCGCATGCGCGCCTCGCTCGACAAGGTGCAAATCAACACCCATCCCGAGTGGGGCGACGACCACGCCTCGCGGCGCAAATCGCCGGTGACGATCACGCTGAAGGACGGCCGCAAGCTCACCAAGCTGGTGGACAAGGTGCGCGGCAGCCCGGGCAATCCCATGACGCGCGATGAGCTGGTGGCGAAGTATCACGGCTGCGCCTCGCGCGTGCTGAAAGGCGAGCGCCTGGAGCGCTCGCTCAGCGCGCTGGAGAACCTGGAGAAGCTTGGAACCGTCGGTGAGCTGATGGATACGCTGACGGCCTGAGCGCCGATGTTCAGCTTGGGTAGCCAAGCCTGGCTTGGCGCAACCAAGCACCTTACCTATATAAAGTTCCAGTAAGGTGCTGCAAGAGGGGTCCGCCATCGTGTTCGTCAAGATCACCGCCAAGCGTCAGGTCACATGCCCCGCGCGGGTGCTGGAGGCGCTGGGCGTTAAACCCGGTGATCGGATCGAGCTCGAGGAAGGCCCCCGGGGGTTTATCCTGCGCGCGCGACATATCGACCGGGCGCGTCTTGCGCCACTACGCGACAGGCTGCGTCGTGGTAAAGGCAGCTTTGATCTCGAAGCGTTCCGCAACACGCCCCATGACCGCGCGCTTCGGGATTGATACCTCGATCCTCGTCCGGCTGGCGACTGGCGATCCCGAGAACGGCTTCGAATACTGTGTGCGCAAGCTCGCCGCTCTTTTTGAACACGACGATGCCGGCGTGTTCGCACCGAACCAGGTGATCGGCGAGGCCTATATCGTGCTGCAGCATCACTACGGCGTGTCCAAGTCTGACGCGCGTGCGGCGCTCGCCAGCGTGCTCAAGAGCGGGCTGGTGATGTCATTGAACGGGTCGGGTGGTTTCGGATCGCTACACCCGCGCCTCGCTGCCGAGCGCGGAATCCTTGCGTGGACGGGGCCGCAACGCCGGCACGATGAACAGCAGCAGCAGCGCGCCGGTGGCGATCATGATCGCCCCGCTGATCGGGCGGGTGAAGAAAACCGACGGATCTCCGTCCGACAACTGCAACGAGCGGCGCAGATTCTCCTCCATGGCGGGTCCCAGCACCATGGCGAGGATTACTTGCGGGAACGAGCAGCCGAGCCTGGCCAGGATGTAGGCGGCGAAGCCGAAGAAAGCCATCAGCAGAACGTCGACGCCGGTGGTGTTGAGGCTGTACACGCCGATCGCCATGAAGCTCATGATGATGGGGAAGAGCAGCCGATAGGGCACTTGCAGCAGCTTCACCCAGATGCCGATGAGCGGCAGGTTGAGCAGCACCAGCATGAGGTTGCCGATCCACATGCTGGCGATCAGACCCCAAAATAGCTCGGGCCGCGAGGTCATCACCTGCGGCCCGGGAATGATGCCCTGGATCATCATCGCGCCCAGCATGATCGCCATCGAAGCGCTCGGCGGTACGCCCAGGGTGAGCATCGGGATGAACGTGGTTTGGGCGCAGGCATTGTTCGCGCTCTCTGGCCCTGCGACACCCTCGATCGCACCCTTGCCGAAGCGCGACGGATCCTTCGCGAGCTTCTTCTCCGCCATGTAGGAGGTGAAGGCGCTCATGGTGCCGCCGAGCCCTGGCAGGGGCCCGAACACCGCACCGATCGAGCAGCCGCGCAGAATAGGCCCGAAAGAGATCTTGAAATCCTGCCAGCGCGGCATGAGCCCTTTGATCTTGCCTTTGAGGATCGTCTGCGTCATCTCCGGGCCGCTCAGATTGCGGATGATCTCGGCGAGACCGAAGACCCCCATGGCGACCACCGGGATACCGATGCCGTCGCTCAGTTCGTCGACGCCGAAGGTGAAGCGCAGCCGGCCCGAGTTGACGTCGGTGCCCACGATCCCGATCAGCAGACCCACCACCACCATGCCGAGCGACTTGAGCAGCGACCCCGATCCGACCACCGAGGCGCACACCAGCGCCATCAGCATGAGGGCGAAATATTCCGGCGAGTTGAAGTTCAGCGCCGCGTTGGCGAGCGGCGGACCGAGCAGCGCGATCAACAGCGTGCCGACGCAACCGGCGATGAACGATCCGATCGCGGCGATCGCCAGCGCTGGTCCGGCACGGCCCTGCTGCGCCATCGGGTGACCCTCCAGCAGCGTGACCACCGAGGAACCTTCACCGGGGAGGTTGACGAGGATCGCGGTGGTCGAGCCGCCGTAGTCGGAGCCGTAGTAGATGCCGGCGAGCATGATCAGAGCAGCCACGGGCGGCAGGACGAACGTGAGCGGCAATAGCATCGACATGGTGGCGAGCGGGCCGATGCCCGGTAGAACGCCGATCAACGTGCCGAGAAACACACCGATGAAGCAGTACAGCAGGTTTTCCAGCGTGAGCGCGACGCTGAAGCCGAGCGCCAGGTTGGGAAAAATATCGGCCATCAGTCGCTCCACCAGAACAGGCGATATGGCATGTCGAGGCCGAAGGAGAAGATCGCGACCGCCGCCGCCGTGACGAAGATGCTGAGCAACACGGTCTCCTTCCAGCGCACATCCTTGTGCGCCAGGGCACAACCGATGATGAGAACGAACAAGGAGGGCACGAAGCCGACATCGGCTTCCATCAGCACGGCGAACGCGACCAGGGCCGCCGGAAGTACCAGCCAGGGTCTGAATGCCCAAGTCGACCAACCGAGATCCTCGCCGTCCTCGCCCGCTTCGACCTGGAACGAGCGCACGCCCATGACGAGCCCGAACGCGCTCAGGATGCCGCCGAGCCACATCGGGAAATACCCGGGCCCCATCGCCAGCGCGGTTCCCATCCGGTAGTTGTGCGCGAGGTACATCGCAATGACGCCGAGTGCGATA
>WYBJ01000169.1 GCA_011525945.1 Burkholderiaceae bacterium
GGCCCATGGATTTTTCGGTGTTCCTCGGAACAGTAGAAGTCGGCGCCGGCACCCACGCTTTCCCCGCGGGGCAGATGGATGCCGCAGTGACGGCATCGAACCATGTCATCCTCGTGCTCGGCTGAATTCGGCCGCGGCTTGGCGGCAACGCTGCGAGCGTAGCCGCGCATGACGAAATACGCGAGCGCAAATACCGCAACGATCAGAAGTATCTTGGCCACGATTTCCGCCTGTAGCGAGCGGGCAGGGCCCGACGAGACCGCTTAGCATTATCCCATGGCGGGCGGCTTGCCCGGCATGGGACCGACGTAGCCCGTGGAAATGGTCGGGGTGAGAGGATTTGAACCTCCGACACCTGCGTCCCGAACGCAGTGCGCTACCAGGCTGCGCTACACCCCGACGGCCCATTGCAGAGCGAAAACCGGGCAGCAAGCGAAAAACGCGCGGGATCACCGCGCGCCGCAAAGCTGCCTATCAGAGCCGGCGGAACAAGTGATCAAAAATTCCGTTCAACCGCGAAGCGCGCCAATTCTAGCAGAGTGTCCAGCTGATTTGAACGCGGCAGATGACTGATTGCCTCGCACGCGATACGCGCTTGCGCCGTCGCCTGGGCGCGGGTGTATTCAAGTGCCCCGCTGTCACGAATCGCGTCGAGTACGGCGCTCAAATCGCTGATTCCACCGCGCTCGATGGCTTCGCGAACCTGGGCAGCCGCGGACGCGGAACCGTGGCGCATGGCATGGATCAATGGCAGCGTCGGTTTGCCTTCACCCAGATCATCGCCGACGTTTTTCCCCATTTCGACAGCGCTGCCGGAGTAGTCGAGCACATCGTCGATCAACTGAAACGCCGTTCCAAGGTGCATGCCGTACGCAGCCATCGCTTCCTCGTCTGCCCGGTTCGCAGCGCTGACGACAGCGCCGAGCCGGGTTGCCGCCTCGAAAAGCTTCGCCGTCTTGCAGCGGATGACGCGCAGATACCCTGCCTCGTCGACATCAGCGTTGTGGCAATTCATGAGTTGCAGCACTTCGCCTTCCGCGATCGTGTTGGTCGCGTCTGCAAGCACTTCCATCACCCGCATGTTTCCCACCGTCACCATCATCTGAAACGCCCGGGAGTAGAGGAAATCGCCCACGAGCACGCTTGCCGCGTTGCCGAACAGCGCATTGGAGGTCGCGCGACCGCGTCGAAGCGACGACTCGTCCACGACATCGTCGTGCAGCAGAGTGGCAGTATGGATGAACTCGATGATTGCTGCCAGGCGATGATGTGCATCGCCCTGGAAGCCGAATGCGCCCGCCGCGAGGATCAGCAGCGCTGGCCGCAGGCGCTTGCCGCCACCCGCGATGATATGCTCGGCCACCTGCCGGACAAGCACGACGTCCGAGTGCAAGCTCGCGCGAATAACGCCGTCCACCGCCTGCATATCAGCGGCGATACGGACGCGGATATTATCGATTGACACGGGTTTGCGGCGCGACCGGGATGGTGGCGAATCGCGTCGATGATAGCAATTTTGCGCCACGGCCGTGCCGCGGCAAGGCCGGCAGTCGCCTGCGGTGCGGTAGTATGGAAGGATACAGGCTGCGGCAGCGACGTGTTGCATCTCAACTAAGCGATGCCGAAGGCCTGATCTCGCACAGTTTGACCGCTTGCGCGAGCGCCTTGTATACTTTGCCCCTTTTTTCGAGCGGGCGTTCGCCATGTACGCAGTGATCAAGACGGGTGGCAAGCAATACCGGGTGAGCGCCGGGCAATCGTTACGTGTGGAAAAGCTCGACGCTGAAGCCGGCAGCGAAGTGGTGATCTCGGACGTTCTCATGGTCGGTCAGGGTGACGAGGTCACGATCGGTGCCCCGGTGGTGGCCGGAGCCGCCGTAAAGGTCACGGTTCTCAGCCAGGGCAAAGGTGACAAGGTTCGCATCTTCAAGATGCGCCGGCGCAAGCACTATCGTAAGTCTCAAGGCCACCGGCAGCCGTTCACCGAAATCCGGATCGATTCGATCGATACCAACTAGCACTCCGAGGGCCGGGCACATGGCACACAAGAAGGCAGGCGGCAGCTCACGCAATGGCCGCGATTCCGAATCCAAGCGGCTTGGGGTAAAGCGCTACGGCGGCCAGCTCGTCTCCGCCGGCAGCATCCTCGTGCGCCAGCGTGGGACGCGTATGCATCCAGGTAGCAACGTCGGCGTGGGCCGCGACCACACCTTGTACGCGCGCATCTCGGGCACGGTGGTGTTCGGTCGGCGCGGTCCCTCCAACCATCGTATCGTGAGCATAATCCCGGTTTAAGTGCAAATGCCCACCGCATGAGCCCTGTCCGAGGCGACAGGGCTTTTTTGTTTGCGGCTTCCTGACATGAAGTTCTTCGACGAAGCACGCATCGAAGTCCACGCGGGTAACGGCGGCGACGGGGCGGTCAGTTTCCGCCGCGAGAAGTACGTACCGCGCGGCGGCCCTGACGGCGGCGACGGCGGGGCCGGCGGCAGCATCTTTGCGCTGGCCGATCGCAACATCAATACGCTGGTCGAATACCGTTATGCCCGCATCCACCGCGCCCGCAATGGGGAACGAGGCCGAGGTGCAGACTGCAACGGTCGCGGCGCCGATGACGTGGTGTTGCGCATGCCCGTGGGCACGGTGATCACGCATGCCGAAAGCGGCGAACCGATCGCCGATCTGGCCATGGATGGACAGAAAGCGCTGCTCGCGCGCGGCGGCGCCGGTGGACTTGGCAACATCAACTTCAAATCGAGCACGAACCGCGCGCCACGCCAATCGACGCCAGGGCGGGCTGGTGAATCGCGTGTTCTCCACCTCGAGCTCAGGGTACTGGCCGACGTGGGCCTGCTCGGTATGCCCAACGCCGGCAAGTCGAGCCTCATACGCCGCATTTCCGCGGCTCGACCCAAAGTTGCCGACTACCCTTTCACGACACTCTCGCCGAGCTTGGGCGTGGTGCGCGTCGGGCCTTCGCGGAGCTTCGTCGTGGCCGATATCCCGGGTCTGATCGAAGGTGCAGCCGAAGGCGCCGGGCTCGGCCATCGATTCCTGCGTCATCTGAGCCGTACCCGGCTTTTGCTGCATGTTGTCGACGCCGTGCCGCTTGCGCCCGATGCCGACCCGGCGCGCGATGTCCGGGCGGTCGCGACCGAGTTGAGGAAGTACGATCCCGCGCTCTTCCAGAGACCCCGCTGGCTGGTCCTGAACAAGCTCGACCTGCTACCCGCTTCGGAGCGGACCGCGGCCGTCGAGCGCATCATCAAGCGGTTGCGCTGGCGCGGGCCGGCATTCGCCGTCTCCGCCTTGAGCGGAGACGGCTGTGACGCCCTGGTGAACGCCGTGGGCGAGCATCTTGCGCTTGAACGGGACGAGGCCGTGTCATGATTCCCGCCTCCGAGAACACTTCGATGCTGCTGCGAGCGGCGCGCCGCATGGTGGTGAAGATCGGCAGCAGCCTGCTCACCAACGACGGGCGTGGCCTGGATCAAGCGGCGATTGCCGCCTGGGCCGATCAGATCGCACGGCTCACACTCGCCGGGCGAGAAGTGGTGCTGGTGTCGAGCGGCGCAATCGCTGAAGGGATGAGCCGGCTGGGCTGGCCGCGGCGGCCTAAATCGATCCACGAGTTGCAGGCGGCTGCGGCGGTCGGCCAGATGGGCCTGGTGCAGGTCTACGAGTCCTGCTTCCGGCGCCACGACCTGCACACGGCGCAAGTGCTGCTGACGCACGAAGACCTCGCCGATCGCAAGCGCTATCTCAACGCGCGATCGACGCTATCGACGCTGCTGCGACTGCGCGTCGTTCCGGTCATCAACGAGAATGACACGGTCGCAACGGACGAGATCCGGTTCGGCGACAACGATACCCTGGGCGCGCTGGTCACGAACCTGGTCGAAGCCGACATGCTGGTGATCCTGACCGACCAGTCCGGGCTCTACAGCGCGGATCCGAGAAAGCAGCCCGATGCGGAGCTGCTGCGGCACGCGCGCGCCGGCTCGCCCGAGCTCGAGGCGATGGCCGGGGGAGCGGGCAGCGCGCTCGGCCGCGGCGGCATGCTCACCAAGGTGCTGGCGGCCAAACGCGCGGCTCGCAGCGGTGCGCACACCTTGATCGCGTCGGGCCGAGAGCCCGCGGTGCTGTTGCGTCTGGCGGATGGTGAACACATCGGGTCGCTGCTGCAGGCGGAGCGCAGCAGCCTTGCAGCACGCAAGCAGTGGCTCGCGGATAATCTGATGGTTTACGGGCGGCTGCACCTCGATGCCGGCGCGGCAAAGGCTTTGCGTATCGACGGCAAGAGTCTGCTTCCGATCGGCGTGCACGCACTCGAGGGTGAATTCGATCGCGGCGCCCTGGTGAGCTGCATCGCTCCCGACGGCACAGAAATCGCGCGCGGCCTCATCAACTACGGCGCAGCGGACACCAACCGCATCCTGCGCGCGCCGTCGAGTGCGATCGAGGCCCGTCTTGGCTATGTCGACGAGCCGGAACTCATCCATCGCGATAACCTGGTGCTCCTGTAGCCCGCGGTATCCGCCTGTCTCGTGCGCTCGGCTGGCGCTTAATCGGGCGGCCGGTTCGTGCCGTAGATATCAGCGCGCAGCGCGCTTACGATCGCATCGCGGCTCGCGGCGATGCGATCGGGGCAGAAGAAATCCTTGTACAGAACGTCCTGGTGTTCGTTCGCCCTGCCTTGCTGGATCGGCTCCCAGACCGAGCGTTTCGCCTCCATCCACTTGTGTTGCGGATATCCAAGTGCGTAAATGCGCTTTTCGTATGTCTTGCAACGAATGCCTTCGTAGCTGACGTTGCGAGCGCCACCCGCGGTCCGCACGACCAGCGTATAACGCACCACGCCGTCGGCGCCGACAGCGAGCGTCTTGCCGTCGACGAAGTAGCGGTGCGGCGCGCTCCCGACCGAAAACTCCAATAAGTCGGAATCTTGCGGATAGGCCGGAAGGCGGACGGAGCGTTCGACCTCGGATTTCTTCGCGTCGACCGCAGTGCGATCCCATTCGGCTTCGCGTTCGCTGCCTGCAAGGCGCCCACCGCCACAGCCGTACAGCACCAGGCTCGCAGCGAGCAGCGGCAGGATGCGCATCATGTCAGGTCGGCGAGCAACGACGCTCGCACGGAATCACCGAGCTCGGCGATCGTGTACGAATAGTTGGGATGGTCGATACCAAGCGAAAGCGCGCCACCCGAGCGCAGCCGCGCAATCATCCCCTCGGTGAGGTCGAAACGCAGGAAATGTACCGCAGAGGTCTTCTGTGTGTTCTCGCGCTCCATGTCCTCGTCGGCGATCGCGTATACCGTGATCGAGCCTTCCACCCGAGCCCAGACCCGATCTTCGATGCCGATCAGCTTGGCGAGCATACGCCTGCGCTCTTCGACTTCGGGATACTCGATCAGCATGGTGGCTTTCCAGTTGGCGCCGTCGGGCACGAGCGGGTTGTATGCGTCCAGCTCGTCCTGGATGCTATCAGCCTCAAAGATACGCTCGACCCGCAGCATCTCCTGAACCTGATAGCGCATTGTCAATTCGTCCTCGAACACCAGGGTCACGTTCGGGCCGATCGGGACCGTCCGATGCTTCTTGTGCGCCAGCACCTTGCTGCGATACTGCGCGCGCGCGCCGGCATAGGCCTCCAGGGTCATCAGACTTTCCCGAGTGATCTTTCCCACGGCGGTCCCTCGCTGTGATGTGCCCACGCATCTGGCACGTCGGTGCCATTGCGCGTCGGAATGTCGGCTAGACGCCGTATGCCTTACGCAGCAGTGTCAGCGGATGCGCCTTGGTCGGCGCTTGCGCGCCGATGCCCTGGCAGATGTGACGGCCAGCAATGGCGCAATCGGAGCTGACGTAGTCCGCCCCGGCCTCGCCCATCTGTCGAAAAACCGGTCGACCGATCTTCATCGACGTCTCGAAGAACTCCTTCTTCACGCCCCAGGTGCCATCGTGACCGGAGCAACGCTCGACCATCCGCACCTCGGTGCCGGGTACGAGCGACAGCACGTCGCGGGTCTTGTGGCCCATGTTCTGCACCCGCAGATGACACGCTACGTGATAGGCGACTCGCCCGAGCTCGTTCTTGAAGTCGGTCTTGAGCATCCCTTCACGGTGGCGTTGTAGCAGGTACTCGAACGGATCGTACATCGCTTCGGCGACTGCGGAGACGTCGCGGTCATCGGGGTACATCAGGGGCAGCTCCTGTTTGAACATGAGCGTGCAAGACGGCATGGCGCTGAGGATCGCATGTCCGTCCCGCGCGAGCTTGGCGAGCACGGGGATATTGCGCTCCTTGTGGCGGGCGACGGCGTCAAAATCGCCCAACTCGAGCTTGGGCATACCGCAGCACACCTCGTCATCAACTAGCACCGTGGGGATGGCGTTGTGGCCAAGCACTGCAAGCAGATCGTGGCCGATCTCGGGTTCGTTGCAGTTGATGTAGCAGGTCGCAAACACGGCAACCTTACCAGGGCAAGCACCCGTGTTGTCAGCATCCTTGCCGCCCCTGGGGGCGGCTGTCGCGCGAAACTTGCGGCTCGCGTACTGCGGCAGCTCGCGGCTTCGGTGCACGCCGATCATCTTCTCCAGCAGGGCACGCGCAGCCGGCATACGGTTGGCGGTGTTCACCGCTTGCGCCACCACCGGGTTGGCGGCGAGCCGGCCGAGCGCATCAGTGCTGGATAAGAGTCGATCGCGCAACGGCGCGCCGGACTGCTTGAACCTGACGCCCTTGGCCCGCAGCATCAGATGCGGAAAGTCGATATTGAGCGGATGCGGCGGCACGTAGGGGCACTTGGTCATGAAGCACATGTCGCACAGATAGCACTGGTCCACGACTTCCCAATAGCGCGCCCGCTCCACTCCGTCCAGCTCGCCGCTCGGCCCCTCGTCGATCAATTCGAAAAGATGCGGGAATGCGTTGCACAGGTTGAAGCAGCGCCTGCAGCCATGACAAACGTCGTACACCCGATGCAGTTCCTCGAACAGGCGAGTCTCGTCGTAGAACTGGGGATTGCGCCAGTCCAGCGGCTGGCGCTTGGGGGGTTCGAGATTGCCTTCCCTGACCGTCATGGCGGTACGATCCTTCGAGCTATTCAGCAGGCCGAAAAGAAAACGGGGTAGCCGCCAAGCAAACGCTCAGCGGCCACCCCAGGTGATCAGACGCCTAGTCCGAGAGCGCGTCCAGCGCCCGCTGGAACCGATTGGCGTGCGAGCGCTCGGCTTTTGCCAAGGTCTCGAACCAGTCGGCGATCTCGCTGAAGCCTTCGTCGCGCGCGGTTTTCGCCATACCCGGATACATGTCGGTGTACTCGTGCGTCTCGCCGGCAATCGACGCTTTCAAGTTCTCGCGGGTGCGGCCAATCGGCAGATCGGTGGCAGGATCGCCGCAAGCCTCGAGATACTCGAGATGCCCGTGCGCGTGACCTGTCTCGCCCTCGGCGGTCGAGCGGAACACCGCGGCCACATCGTTCTGCCCTTCCACGTCCGCCTTGGCTGCAAAGTAAAGATAACGCCGGTTCGCTTGCGATTCGCCGGCAAACGCGGCCTTGAGGTTGTCGTGCGTCTTGGTTCCTTTCAGTTGCATCATCCTCTCCTTCGATTGCCTACCGTTGTCACCGCCGCTCCACCGCGAGGATGCCGGCGAAGCTCAGCGATTTAGACTCATTCTAAAGCTGTAATCCGTGCCGCGTCAACGCGCTCCCGTATGCGTCGCTGGCAATACAACGGCGGGGACACGATCAAGTCCGGCAGGCCCTAGACGCTGCCCGTGCTTGCCGGCGCCTTGGTCGAGACGCCAGCATCGTGAGTCGCATGTTCTTTGACGGTGGACTTGCGTGCGCCGCGCGCACGTTCGACGAAGCGGCTCAACTCGCTCAGCGCTTGCTGATAGACCTCGCGCTTGAACTCGATCACCGACTCCACCGGCACCCAGTAGACGTTCCAGCGCCAGGCGTCGAACTCCGGACGCCCCGATGCGCGCAACTGAACATCGCAATCGCGCGCCACAAACCGCAGCAGATACCAGATCTGCTTCTGCCCGCGATAATTGCTCCGGCCGTCGCGCTTTATCCACCGATCGGGCACATCGTAGCGCAGCCAACCCCGGGTTCGACCCAGGATGCGAACGTGGTGCGGTCCTAGGCCGACCTCCTCATTGAGCTCGCGGAACATCGCCTGCTCGGGCGATTCTCCGTGTTTGATGCCGCCTTGCGGGAATTGCCACGCGTGCTGATTGACGCGTTTGCCCCAGAACACCTCGTTTCTCTGGTTGAGGATGATGATTCCCACGTTGGGGCGATAACCATCCTTGTCGATCATTTATACACCTGCATATCCAACGTGCTGGCGGGAATTCTTCCACAAATCGGACAGTGGCGAAAGACGACAGCCGGCGCGGCTTCAGTCCCTCGAATCCATTGCGCCCAAGCGCAGCCCGCTCGTGTCGCAGGCATTCATCGCCCGCAACCTTTCGACGAATCGAGGGAACTCGAGCCCAAAGCGCTGCTGCAATCCGGCGGCGTGCTCGCGCAGCTCCATCCAGCCCAGGCGTTCGGGTGCTACCGCGAAGGCAAACACGATTACATTGCCTGGCCGCTCGGCAGGCAGGCACAGGCAACGCCCATCGAAGGCATGCTCGATCGTCTGCAGGTTGCGGTCGAACGCGTGGTCGTTTGACCAGAGATTCATCACCAGGACGCCAAGCTTTGAAAGCGCGGACCGTGCAGCACGAAAGAACGCTTCGGTCGCGAGCGACGCCGCGAGCGAGCGGCCATCGTAAGCGTCGATCAGCATCAGATCGCGGTTCTTCTGCTGGCCGATCAGGCGCGCGCCGTCGCCGATCGCAATGGAAAGACGCGCGCCCTCGCTCGGCAGAGCGAAGAAGCGGTGCGCAACGTCGATCACTTCGCGCTTGATCTCCACCACGTGCAGTCGCGTCTCAGGCATGAAACGATAGATGAACTTTGCCAGCGAGCCGCCGCCGAGGCCAACCAGTAGCGCCGAGCGCGGCGGCGGCGCAAACAGCAAGAAAGCCATCATTGCACGGGTATAGGACAACTCCAGCGCGTCCGGTTGGTTGATCCGCATCGCGCTTTGCACGGTATCGGAATCCAGGTGCAGCGTTCGCACGCCTTGGCGCTCTCGCACTTCGATACCGTCGCCACGGAACAGCAACGGCCCTCCCCAGATCCGGCCCAACACTCCGAACATACCCTGCTCGCACGGTCTCCCCGATGGGTCCAGTTAGAATAGTTGTTTTCGTCCGCCGGCAATAGCCAATGAGAGTCTCCAGCATATTCTTGTCGACGCTCAAGGAAGCGCCTGCCGAGGCCGAACTCGTCAGCCATCGACTGATGCTGCGCGCCGGGCTTATCCGCCGCCTGGCGAGCGGTCTTTACACGTGGTTGCCCCTGGGCTTGCGCGTCCTGCGCAAGGTCGAAGCGATCGTGCGCCGGGAGATGAACGCCGCGGGCGCGGTTGAACTGTTGATGCCAGCCATCCAACCCGCGGAACTGTGGCAGGAATCGGGGCGCTGGGAGCAATACGGCCCCGACCTGCTGCGCTTGAAGGACAGGCATGAACGCGACTTCTGCATCGGACCCACGCACGAAGAAGTGATCAGCGACTTGGTGCGCAGAGAGGTGAAGAGCTACCGCCAGCTCCCGCTCGTCCTGTACCAGATTCAGACCAAGTTTCGGGACGAGATCCGCCCGCGCTTCGGCGTCATGCGCTCACGTGAGTTCATCATGAAGGATGCATACTCGTTCCATGCCGACAAGAGCGGGCTCGATCGCACGTACCAGGACATGTATCAAGCGTACACGCGCATCTTCACCGGGCTAGGCCTGGGCTTTCGTGCGGTGGCGGCTGATACCGGCGCGATCGGAGGGACGGGCTCGCACGAGTTCCACGTGCTCGCCGACTCGGGCGAGGACGCTATCGCCTATTGCCCGGATTCGGACTACGCCGCCAATGTCGAGCTGGCGGAGGCGGTTGCGCCATCCGTGCCGAGACCGCAACCGCGCGAAGCCCTGCGCAAGGTCGCCACACCCGGCAAGACCACGTGTGAGGCGGTCTGCGAACTGCTCGGGCGCGATCTGCACCGCAGCATCAAGGCGATCATGGTGCATGCGGATGGGAAGCTCGCGCTGCTGTTGCTACGCGGTGGCCACACCTTGAACATGATCAAGGCGGCCAAGCTGCCCGGTCTGGCCGGAATGCGATTTGCGACCGATGAGGAAATCCGTACCGCGACCGGCACGCGTCCTGGCTTCATTGGACCTGTGGGATTGGACGAATCGATTGCCGTTATCGCAGACCGCGGCGCAGCCAATCTGGCGGACTTCGTCTGCGGCGCCAACGAGGCCGAATTCCACCTGACGGGCGTCAATTTCGGCCGTGACCTAGCCGAGCCCGCGTTGGTAGCCGATATTCGCAACGTGGTCGTCGGTGACCCGAGTCCGGACGGCAAAGGTGCGCTCGAGATCTGCCGCGGCATCGAAGTCGGTCACATCTTCCAGCTGCGGAAGAAATACTCGGAAGCCATGAACGTCGCGTTTCTCGACGATGCCGGTAAGTTGCAAAACATGGAA
>WYBJ01000170.1 GCA_011525945.1 Burkholderiaceae bacterium
GCTCGACACCGTCAAGGACGCATGGTCGGTCGCGTCGGGCAACTACTCCAGCCGCTTCGCCGGCGCAGTCGCGGGCACCGTTCACCTCGCTGCGACTCGGGTGCGCGACAAGGTCACGGCGATCGGCGCGCGCCAGCTCGGCGTCTCGACCGACGCGGTCGAACTGGTCGCGGGCGCGGTGCGGGTGCGCGATGACCCGCAGCACGCGCTGGCGTTCGGCCGCGTCGCGGGACTGGCGCACTGGTCACCCGCGCTGCTGCCCGAAGGAATGGCGCCAGGCGTGCGCGAGACGGTGTTCTGGACTCCCGACGTGCTCGGCGCTCCGGATGCGCAGGACCGGGTCAATACCTCGGCGGCGTACGGCTTCATCTTCGACATCTGTGCGCTGGAGATCGACCCCGCCACGGGACGCGTGCGCATCGACCGCTACGTTACGGCCCACGACGCCGGCACGCTGCTCAATCCGGCACTCGCCGACGGCCAGGTCCGCGGCGCCTTTGCGCAGGGGCTGGGGGCGGCGCTATGCGAGGCGTTCAGCTACGATGCGGACGGCAACTTCCTTTCCGGCACGTTCGCGGATTACCTCGTGCCGACCGCGGCCGAGATCCCGGAGCCTGTCATCGTGCACCGCGAGACGCCGTCGCCCTTCACGCCGCTCGGCGCCAAGGGCTTGGGCGAGGGCAACAACATGAGCACGCCGGTGTGCGTCGCCAACGCGGTCGCCGATGCGCTCTCGGTCCTGCCGGGTGCAGCCGAGAAGCCGCTCGCGCTGCCGCTGACGCCGGCTCGGGTGATGGCGCTGATCGGGATCGCCGAGCCGCCGCCTCCTGGTACGTTGGGCCGGAGTCGAGCGATCGGGACGCAAGAGCGGTGAAACCCGCAGCCTTCGATCACGTCCGCATCGACGCGCCCGAAGAAGCGTGCGCGTTGCTCGCGGCCGAAGGCGACGATGCGCGCGTGCTGGCTGGAGGCCAGACGCTTATGGCGGTGCTGAACATGCGGCTCGCCGCGCCGCGCATGCTGCTCGACATCTCGCGCACCCCTGAACTCGATGTGCTGCGCGAGGAGCGTGGGACGCTGTATATCGGTGCTGCGGTGACGCAGGCGCGGGTCGGGGCGTATCCCGGGCTCGAACGCGCGGTACCGCTGTTGGCGCAGGCGCTGCCGCATGTCGCGCACCTTCAGATCCGAAACCGTGGCACCGTCTGCGGCTCGATCGCGCACGCGGACCCGAGCGCGGAGCTGCCGTTGTGCCTCACGGCGCTCGAGGGGGAGGTGCTGCTGCGCTCGGTGCGCGGGCAGCGCACGCTGGCGGCGGAGGCGTTCTTCCAGGGCATGCTCACGACGGCATGTGCGCACGACGAGCTGATCGAGGCGGTGCGCTTTCCGCTCGCGGCGGCGGGCGCCGGCTACGCGTTCGACGAGCTGGCGGTGCGTCGTGGCGACTTCGCGCTCGCGGCGGTCGCGTGCATCGTTCATGCCGATGGCATCCGCTTCGCCGCCGGCGGCGTGGGCGACCGGCCGCGCGCCATCGACTGGCCGCGACTCGAAGGTTCGGCGCTGGACGATGCGCTGAATGCGTTCGCCTGGTCGCTCGATGCGCACGACGACACCCAGGCGAGCGCCGCCTATCGCCGCCACCTGGTGCGCGTGCTCGGGCGTCGGGCGGTCATACGGGCGGCCGAGGCAACCACATGAAGCGCAGCGCAGCGGGCGAGCAGACGCTGGTGGCGGTCGTCCTCAACGGCGTGCGGCGCAGCGCGCGCGCCGAGCCGCGCATGTTGCTGTCGGATTTCATCCGCCAGCGCCTGGGCGCGACCGGCACGCACGTGGGCTGCGAGCACGGCGTGTGCGGCGCGTGCACCGTGCGCCTAGATGGCGTGCCGGTGCGCGCCTGCCTCACGCTCGCGCTGCAGGCCGACGGGCGGCGCATCGATACGATCGAGGGGCTGGCCGGCCCCGGCGGCATGGGAGCGCTGCAACTCGCCTTTCGCCGCCATCACGCGCTACAGTGCGGCTTCTGCACCCCGGGCATCCTGATGTCGATGAGCGAGCTCATCGAGCGTGGGCCGCGGCCGACCGAGGACGAGGTGCGCGAGGTGCTGGCGGGCCATCTGTGCCGCTGCACCGGCTACACCCCCATCGTGCGCGCCGTGCTCGCTGCAGCCGCTGCGATGCGCGGCGACGAGGAATCCGCCGATGCGTGATCTGGGCCGCGCTACGATGTCTCGCGACCCTCATGGCTCGGTACCCGAGGAGGATTCAGCCCATGCTTGATCTCGGCCGCACCTTCCTGCAAAGCGCAGAGCGCAGTCCCGACGCCGAGGCGCTGATCGATGGTGATCTGCGCTTGACCTACCGCGACTGGCAGGCGCGCATCCTGAGCGTGGCCGGTGGGCTGCGCGCGCTCGGCCTGACTTGCGGCGACCACTTGCTGAGCGTGCTGCAGAACCGCTGGCAAGCCGCCACCTTACACTGGGCGTGCCAGTTCCTGGGTGTCGTGATCACGCCGCTCAACTGGCGCGCCAAGCCCGAGGAGGTCGACTACTGCTGTCGCGATGCGGGCGCGCGCGCGGTGGTATTCGAGCCGGTCAGTGCCGAGGCTGTGGCAGGCTCGAAAGAGGCGCGCTCGCTCGCGCGGATCGCGGTCGCGTGCGAAGCCCCTGGGGCGATCAGCTTCGACGTGCTCGCCGCCAGCACCCCGACCGCGCCGCAGCCGTTGGCGCGGGCCGAGGACATCTCGGTCATGCTCTACACCTCCGGCACGACCGGGCGGCCCAAGGGCGTGCCGCGGCGGCATCGCGCCGAGCGTGCCGCGGCACTCGCCCACGTCGCGCAGAATCTCTACCGTCAGGCAGAGCGTACGCTGGGCGTCATGCCGCTTTATCACACCATGGGCGTGCGTTCGCTGCTCGCCTCGGCGCTGGTCGACGGCGCCTTCGTCTGTATGGCGCGCTTCGACGCGGCCGGCGCGCTGCGACTCATCCGCGACGAGCGCATCAGCAACCTCTACCTCGTACCCACGCTCTATCACGATCTCGTCGGCGCCGCGGGGCTCGACGCGCTGGCGCTGGCGAGCGTGCGCAAGCTCGGTTTCGCGGGCGCGCCGATGTCGGAAGGGCTGCTGCGGCGCGTCGAGGCGGCATTTCGTCCGGAGCTTTTCGTCAACCATTACGGATCGTCCGAGATCTACACCTTCACCATCGCCCAGGATGCCGTCGCCAAGCCGGGCAGCGCAGGCCGCGCCGGCTTGAACGCGCGCATCCGTGTGCTGCGCCTGGGAGCGAAGCGCGCGGACGAGCTCGCCGCGGCTGGCGAGGAGGGCGAGATCATCGCCGAGCTTGCGAGCGACGAGGCCTTCGAGGGCTACTGGAAGCGCCCGGACGCGGACGCCCGCGCGCTGCGCGACGGTTGGTATTTCACCGGCGACACCGGCTATCTGGACGCCGACGGCGACCTCTACGTCACCGGGCGGGTCGATGACATGATCATCTCAGGCGGCGAGAACATCTCGCCCGTGGACATCGAGTCGGTGCTCTCGCGCCACCCCGCGGTGGACGACGTCGCGGTCGCCGGTCTGCCCGACGAGCGTCTGGGCCAGCGCGTGGTCGCGTTCGTGCGCCTGCGCGCCGAAGCCGATGCCGAGATGCTGGACGCGCACTGCCGCGGCTCGGCGCTCGCCAACTACAAGCGCCCGCGCGAGTACGTGTTCGTGCGCGAGATCCCCAAGTCGCCGGTCGGCAAGATCCTGCGCCGCAAGCTCGTCGCCGGCGAGTACGAGTGCGCCTAGCGCGCTCACCGAAAGCAAGCCGATCGAGCACCGCCAGCCGTCATTACCGCACCGATCCGCATCCGTTCGAGGCCCCCGATGCCGCATTCCGATCATCCTCCCTACAGCATGCGCGGCTGGCTCGCCCGGCTCGCCGCGACCGACCGCCTGGCGGTGATTCGCGACAACGCTGCGCTCGAGTTCGGGCTCGCGGCGATCGCCAAGCGACTCGACGGCCGCAAGGCGACGCTGTTCCCGCGCCCGGGCGGGCACGACATCCCCGTGGTTTCGGGCTTCATCTCGCACCGTGCCTGGATCGCAGAAGCGATGGGCGTCGGCGAGCAGGAACTGCTCGCGCGCTTCCTGCAGGCGTCGGAGAATCCGCTGCCTTGGCGCGAAGTGCCGCGCGAGCAAGCAACCGCGCAGGCTGTCGTGCATCGCGAGGTCGACATCCGCCGCCTGCTGCCGATCCCGGTGCACAACGAGCACGACAGCGGCGCCTACATTACCGCGGGGCTGGTGATCGCGCGCAACCCCGCCACCGGGGTGCAGAACGTGTCGATCAACCGCATCCAGATCAGCGACGCCAACCGGCTCGGCGTGCTGATCCTGCCGCGGCACCTGCACGCCTTCTTCCAGGCAGCCGAAGCCCGCGGCGAGCCGCTGCCGGTCGCGATCGCCATCGGGGTCGATCCGCTGACATTGCTCGCCTCGCAGGCGATCGTGCCGCTCGACAGCGACGAGCTTGAGATCGCCGGCGCGCTGCGTGGCGCGCCGCTGCCGGTCGTGCGCTGCCTCACCAGCGAGGTGCGCGTGCCGGCGGATGCCGAGATCGTGATCGAGGGGCGGCTGCTGCCGGGCGTGCGTGAGCCCGAAGGGCCATTCGGCGAGTTCCCGAAGTATTACAGCGCGCGCGAGGACCGCGAGGTGATCGAGATCGACGCGATCACACACCGCCGCGAGCCCATCTTCCACACCATCGTCCCGGCCGAGATGGAGCACCTGCTGCTCGGCGCGATTCCGCGCGAGGCGACACTGCTCGCGCACCTTCGGCGCAGTTTCGCCGGCGTACTCGACGTGCATCTCTCGGTGGGCGGGGTGTGCCGCTACCACCTCTACGTGAAGCTGCGCAAGCAGCGCGAGGGCGAGCCCAAGAACGTCATCATGGGCGCGTTCGGTGCGCACTACGATATCAAGCAGGTGATCGTGGTCGACGAGGACGTGGACGTGCACGATGCGGCCGAGGTGGAGTGGGCTGTCGCCACCCGCTTCCAGGCCGACCGCGATCTCATGGTCGTTCCGGGTGCGCAAGGCTCGATCCTCGATCCCTCGACCACCGTCGCATGGTCGCTGAGCAACCCCGGCAAGGCGCCACCGCAGCTTCAGGGCATCAGTGCCAAGATGGGCCTGGATGCAACCCGCCCGCTGCGCTACGAAGGCCATGTCTTCACGCGCTTGCGCATTCCGGGCGAAGACGCGGTCGATCCCGCGGCGGTGGTGGATCCGATGCCTGCGATCGATCTCGGGCGGCTGTTCGCCGACTGAGAACCAGGGACGAGTCGCCGCTGCGTACGACTGAGCTTTCGGTAAATGCCTCGATTCCCTCACTTGCAATGCGCGCATCGGCATGCAGGGCGATGCCGTTCGGCCGGCGCGGATCGTGGCCCGCGAATCTTCGCCCTCACCCCCAACCTCTTTCCATGAACCTGCACGCACCAATGCGCACCCGACGCTCCCCTCTCCCGCCGGGAGAGACGCCACGATGGCGCATCGCGACTTGCGCCCTGGAACCTCGCGTGGCGCCTCTTCCCTCACCCCCAACCC
>WYBJ01000171.1 GCA_011525945.1 Burkholderiaceae bacterium
AACGAGCCTGAATGGATCGATATCGATCCCTCCGGCTCGCGCTTCGCGCTGCAACACCTCTCGCGGTGACTACGGTCACAGCGACGGCGCGTTAGCGCCAAGTCAAATTGTTCTCAGGCTCTGAGCCGGCGGCCGGCCTGCCGCATCGGAGTGACCGACACGCGCTAGAGGGTACTCGACCGGGCGCTTGTCGCCGGCCCGCAACGGCTGCTCGATCCGTTCTCAGGTTTGCCTTCTAAGGGATTGACGAAGAGACACATTATTCCCTATGCTGGGGCCTCGGATCGCGCCTGCCCAGCGGCTCGATCGCACCGGGTGCGCGGGCAGCAGGCGGCGCCGCTGGCATAACAGCTACAGTTCATCGCGCGGGGAGCGGGAAATCTTGAGGCGCTTGTTCGGACTGATTGCGCTGGTCATGCTGCTTGCCTGGGCGGGCATGGCGCCGGCACAGGATGCAGTGCTCGCGCAGGCGCGGCAACTGATGGCGCGCAGCCAGCCGGGGGCTGCGTACGACCTGCTCAAGCCGCTGGAAGGCGAGCGCGCGGGCAACACCGATTACGACTATCTTCTCGGCATCGCTGCCCTGGATTCGGGGCGTTACACCGAGGCGGTGTTCGCGCTCGAGCGAGTGCTCGCGGTGAATCCGAAACATATCCAGGCGCGCGCCGAGATCGCCCGCGCCCTGGTGCAGTTGGGCGAGGTCGAGGCCGCGCGGCGCGAATTCGAAACGGTGCGCAGTCAATCGATCCCGCCCGAGGCGGCTGCGACCATCCAAAAGTTCCTCGATGCAATCGAGCGGGTTCAGGCCGGCACGCGCACGTCGGTCACGGCTTATGTCGAGGCTGGCCTGGGCTACGACAGCAACGTCAACAGCGGCACCTCGACCAGCCAGTTCGCGATCCCGACGCTGCCCGGCCTGGGGCTGGCTACGCTCAATCCGGCGGCGCTCAAGCAGGAGGACGGCTTCGGCTACCTGGCGGCCGGCGCGAACGTACGCCACCCGGTCGATCCCAGCCTCGCCCTGATCGCAGGGATCGATGGCAACCAGCGCCTGCACTTCGACAAGACGGATTTCGATCTTGGCAATGTGGCGGCAAATCTCGGCGCCGAAGTGACGCACGCGCGCAACCGCTACCTCTTCGCCCTGCAGGGGCAGCAGATGGCGCTCGACTGGAACCGCTATCGCGAGTCGTTCGGCGGGGTGGCGCAATGGCAGCACCAGGTGGGCAACGGCGTATTCAGTGCGTATTTTCAGTATTCCCGGTTGAAGTATCCGGGCCAGGAGATCCGCAACGCCGATCGCCCTGTCGGCGGCATCGCCTACGCGCGCGCGTTTACCGGGCGCTATGCGCCGGTGGTGTTCGCAGGCGCCTACTACGGGCACGAGAACGAACGCGATTCCTCGCGACCGGATTTCGGCCATCGTCTGATCGGAGTCCGCGTCGGCGGCCAGGTCACGCTGACCGAGAAGGTGTCGGCATTCGTTTTCGGCAGCTACGAAGACCGCAATTACGGCGGCCCGGTGCCGGGGTTCGTCGACAATCGTGCCGACGAGCAGACCGATTTCCGCTTCGGCCTCAACTACAAACCCGCCAAGCTCTGGACCATCACGCCGCAGCTCGCCTACACCGACAACAAGTCGAACGTGCCGTTCACCGATTACAATCGTACCCAGGCACTGATCACGGTGCGGCGGGATCTACGCTGAGGTAGCAGACATGAATACGCCTTGCTTGCGCTTGAGCCGCGATGCGGCCTTGGCGCTGATGGTGTCTTCGGCGCTGTCCGCGCTCGCGCACGCGCAGGTCGCGCGCGTGCAGTTCGCGAACGGACAAGTCAGCGCGACCGGCGCCAACGGTGCGGTGCGCACGCTCGCGCGCGGCGCCTCGATCACCGAGGGCGACACGGTGAGCACCGAGCAGGGCAGAGCGCAACTGCGCTTTGCCGACGGCGCGCTGGTTTCGTTGCAACCGCGAACGACTTTCCGCATCGACGAGTTCCGTTACCAGGCGAAGGGCGATGGCGAAGAGCGCGGATTCTTCAGCCTGTTGCGCGGGGGGCTACGCACCATCACCGGGCTCATCGGTCGCAACAACCGCGATTCCTACCGGCTGCGCACGTCCACCGCCACCATCGGCATTCGCGGCACCGAGTATCTTGCCGAGGTTACCAACAGCCTGCGCGTGGCGGTTGGCGGCGGCACCATCGCGATCACCAACGAGGCGGGTACGTTCGTCATCGAACAGGGCCAGAGTGCGTTCATTGCCGATCCGAACAGCGCGCCGGTGATCACGTTCGAGAAGCCGCTGTTGCCCCCGCCGCAGGCGGTCGCCGCGGAAGCGGAGCTCGCGCAGGAGTTTCTGGCGGGCGAGCGGGGCGACGGGAAGCTGTGCCAGGGTGATGCCGGAGTAACGCAGTGCACGGCGCTGGCGCCGACCGAGCCGCCGACCGAGCCGCCGACCGAACCTCCGGTTGAGCCGCCCACGGTTCCCGGCGTGGCAGCGTTCGGACTCGATGCCTCGCTCTTTCTCGCTTCGGGCAGCGCGCAGCTCAACGAGGCCAACCAGGTCGTCGCGTTCTCCGACCCCACGACTGGGGAGAATTTCCGGCTCGGCACGGCGAGCGTGCAGAACGGCTTCTATGACGGTACGGTGGGCGTGGGCCGCTGGAGCGACGGCACCTTCACCGCCAAGGTCGACCGAGGCGACGGGCTGGAGGATCTGTCGGTTCCCGTCGGGCCCAACCAGGGTCTGCATTATGCGTTCACCACGGCGCCGAGCGCGCCCATGCCGAGCGCGAATATAGCGACATACAACGTGCTCGCTTCGACTTCGGCGACGTCGACCAGCGGCGCACTCGGGCTCGGTACTTTCGCACCGGGCCAGGGCGCCGGTCAGCCGGTCCTGGCGGTGGACTTCGCGAGCGGTAAGGTCGGCATGGACTTTACCGTCTCGTTTACCAGCGCGGGCTATCGCGTGCAGACCAGCGGCGGGATTGGCGGGCTCGCCGGCTCCGAAGTTGGCTTGCTCGGAGCTTCCGCGCCGTTCGTGTTCGCCAACAGCGCCCCGATTCCGACGATGGTCATCAGCGGCGGTGCCTGTGCGTCGGGCTGCAGTGCCGACGTACTCGGCTTCTTCGGCGGCGCGAACGCGGCTCGCACCGGTTTCACCTACGAGATCGACGACGCCGGTGCGGCGCTCAAGGTGCACGGCGCGGCTGCCGGGACACAGGCGGAGCTTTATCTGCCGGTAACGACGAGGATCGCGCTTGTCTATGCCGACAGCGCGACTTCGGCGACGACGGTGGTCGCGGACGGCAGCGCGCAGCTTGCACCGAGCGGGCGCGTGACGGCATTCGCCGGCAGCGATTGTTGCCAGCCGGTCAGCATGACTCAGAATACAGCCGCATTTGCGCCCGGCGAGCACGCCTACGACGGCACCATCGGGTTCGGCCGGCTCAGCAGCGGCACTGCCACGGTGGACGGCGGCGAAGGCGCCGGCTTCTCCAGCCTCAACCTCGCGGCCAATCAAGGACTGCACTACGTGCACGGCGTGCCGACCGCGGCGATGCCCGCGTCGGGCATCGCAAGCTTCGGTTTGCAGGGCGCGACCAAGGCGACCTCGCAGAGCGGCGCGGCCGGCTTGGGCGTCTTTTCCGGCGCTATGGCGGTCGATTTCGCGCTCGGCACGGTGGGGCTCGATTTCAACGTCAACTTCGGCGGCGGCAACAATTATCACGTGGTGACCAGCGGTGGCCTCGCCAACCTGCTGAACTCCGAGGTCTCGATCTTCGGCTCGGACTTCGCCGGCTCCGGGATCACGACGACCAATCCGGCCGCGTGTGGGTCGGCCTGCTCGGCGGCGGTGCAGGGATTTTTCGCCGGCGCCGGCGCGGCGCGTGCCGGGCTGGCTTACCGGGTCTTCGATGATTCCGATCAGTTCGTGGGCGCAGCCGCGTTCACCCAGACGGGCTTCACGCCCGCGCCGGGCGGCGGCACGTTGACCGGATCTTCGGTGGCGATCAACTATGCCGGCGCGCACGACCTGGCGAACTTTCCGACGAGCGATTCGTTTCTGCTCACCGATACCGCCGGCGCCATCGACAGCAGCGGCAAGCTGCTGCTCTTTGTCGATTCCGGCTTCACGGTGACCACGATCGGCAGCGCGTCGCCCGCGCCGGGCGAAAGCGGTAACGACGGCATCATCGGCTGGTCGCGCTGGACCGGCGGAACGCTGGCAGGCTCTTCCGCTCATGCAGGCGGCATACTGGCGGGAACGCAAAGCTTCCACAACGTGTTCGGCCTGCCGACATCGCCCACGGACATGGCGGCGCTGCAGGCCGGTGCTGTCACGGCCACGTACGCGCTGCTCGGCGCCACCAAGCCGACCACCGATGCGGTCAGCGCTCTTCCGGGCACGTTGACAAGCGCCTCGCTCACGGCCAATTTCGGCTCCGGTACCGCGAATTTCAGCGCCAACGTCAACGTCAACGCGGCCGCGTACGCGATCAATGCGACCGGGCTGCCGATCAGCGGGTCGGGATTCAGCGGCTCGTCCTCCGCGTATACCACGGGCGCGGCGTGCGCATCGGGTTGCTCGACGTCGGTCAATGGTTTCTTCGCCGGCGCGATGGCCGCGCGCGCGGGTGTGGCCTACAACATCCAGAACGGATCCGGCAATTTCGTCAACGGCGCGGCGGCCTTTACCAAGGTGACGCCCCCCTAGGGTTCTCGGCACAGCCGACGTCCCGAGCGCCAACCGTTGGCCGGCTCGCACGACGATATCCGTAGCGCCGTTCCCGGCGTACGCTGGCCGGCAATTCCTGCACGTGGCGACGCGCGCGCGCTTGCTACGCGCTGGCAATGTGAGCACGCGCGAAAAACGCCGCTGGCCGACGACACCGCGCTGCTGCTCGCCTTGCAGTGGCAGTTCGAGCGCAGCGAATGGTCCGCACCCGAGGACTTGCAGTCACGTCAGCTCGCGCAGGTCGATGCGCTCTGCGCGCACGCCTGGGAAGAAGTTCCGTTCTACCGCGAGCGCTTGGCGGCCGCCGGTTATCGCCCCGCCATGCCTTTGTCCTGGCCGGCATTCCGCGCCATTCCCGTGCTGGGTCGTAGCGAGGTGCAGGCGGCAGGCGCGACCCTTCGAGCGCGCAGTTGGCCGCCGCAGCACGGCAGATCGTACCGGGAAGCGACCTCAGGCTCGACCGCCGAGCCGATCGAGTTTACGTCTACGGAAATCGTCAAGGTGATGTGGCACGCGTTCACCTTACGCGAGCACCTGTGGCACCGGCGCGATTTCGGCTCGCGGCTCGCGGCGATCCGCTCGGTGATCGATCCGGGCGACTATGCCGATTGGGGGCTGCCGGCCACCTTGCTGGGCCCGACCGGGCCGGCGTTCGGTTTGCGCGTTTCCACGCCCGTGCCCGAGCAGTTGGCGTGGATCGCTGCGCGCGATCCGGAGTACCTCATCACGTATCCGTCGAACCTGGCCGCGCTCGCGCGCGAGTCCGCGGCCGGCGGCACGCGACCGACGCGTCTGCGCGAGACGAGAACATTCGGTGAACGCCTGCCCGCGGGTCTGCGTGAAGCCGTACAGCGTGCCTGGAACGTGCCGTTGGTGGATATGTACAGCGCGCAGGAGGTCGGCTACATCGCCTTCCAGTGCCCGCAGCACGCGCACTATCACGTGCAGTCCGAAGGTGTGCTGGTCGAGGTGCTCGACGAGCTAGGTTCGCCGTGCCCTCCCGGAACGATCGGCCGGGTAGTGGTCACGTCGCTACACAATTTCGCCACGCCTTTCATCCGCTACGAGCTGGGCGACTACGCCGTAACGGGCGAGCCATGTCCGTGCGGCCGCGGGCTGCCGGTGCTGGGCGACATCGTCGGACGGGCACGCAACATGGCGATTCGCCCCGACGGCAGCCGGTTCTGGCCGCGCATCCGACCCGGCGAGTGGGCGGGCGCTTTCGCAGTGAAGCAATTCCGCCTGGTGCAGACCGCGCCCGATGCAATGCGCCTGGAAGTGGTGACGCTCGAACCGCTGCAGGCCGAACAGACGGCTGCGATCGCCGACGGGGTGGCGCGCCGCCTGGGACACCCGTTCGACATAACCGTGGTGCGCGTCGATCACATCGCGCGCGGCGCCGGCGAAAAACTCGATGACTTCGTCTGCCAGTTGGAGCGCTGATGCACGCATGCGCGCGTACAAGCCGGCCTGTGTCCATGCAACGGGCATGAGCGGGCCTCTCGCCGAAGTGCTTGCGCAAGCGCGCGCCTTGCTCGGGCAAGGGCGCGGCGAGCCAGCACGCGCGCTGCTCGCGCCGGCCTGCCGCCAGTTCCCCGGCAGTGCCGAAGGATGGTTTCTGCTCGGCGCGGCCGAACATCTGTGCGGGCGGCTCGAAGAGGCATTGACGGCGTTCGATCGCGCGGCCGGGGCCGATGCCCGCCACGTACAGGCCGTCAACGCGCGCGCATCCATCCTGAATGTCCTCGGTCGTACCGACGAAGCGCTGGCGGAATTTGCGCGCGCGCGTGCGCTCGATCCGGGCGATGCCCGCATCGCCGTCAACAGCGCAATCGCGCTCGAGCAGGCCGGCAGGTTTGCCGACGCGTTGCAGCACTATGACAGCGCTATCGCCATCGATGCGTCCTGCTTCCCCGCCCTGCTCAATCGCAGCGCCCTGAGGTTGCAGCTCGGTCTGCCGGAGGATGCGCTGGCGGACGCCGAGCGCGCGATCGCGGCGAATCCCGGCAGCTGCGAAGGCCACTTCAATCGTGCCCAGGCGCTCGCTGCCGCCGACCGCTACGAGCAGGCGCTCGCCGCGTGTCGCACGGTGCTCGAGCGTGAACCGCTACACGTCGGCGCTCACGTGTGTCGGGCGCTTGTGCTTGCCTGCCTGGGCCAGATTGCGGAAGCGCGCGCGGGCCTCGCGCTGGCGCGCTCGCTCGATCCGGCGCTCTTCCGTGCCATCGTACGCTCGGCATACCGGACGCGGCCGCGTCCGCCCGGCATAGCGGACGACGCCGACGATGAGATGCCCGATCCGCGTGTCGTATACCTCGTGCGCGGCGTCGACCGGCTGGCGCGCTGCGACTGGCGCGGGCGCGAACGATTCCTGGCACGTTTCGAGCAAATCGTGCGTGCCGGTGTTGCGAGCGGCGATCCGGTGTGCGAGCGATCGTTGCCGTTTTCGAGCCTCTTCCTGCCGCTCGCGCCGGATGTCGCCCGCGCGCTCGTGAACGCGCTCGCCCGCTCGATTGCGACGAGCACAGCTCGTATGCCGGCGCGCGGCGCAACCCGCGAGCCCGGGGCGCCGCTGCGTGTCGGCTTCCTTTCGGCCGCATTCCGGCGCCATCCGAGCACGTTCCTGAACGCGCCTATCCTGCATTCGTTCGACCGCGCACGTGTTCGCAGCTTCGGCTATGTCCTCAACCCCCCCGACACGAGCGGCGAAGCGCGGTGGTTGGCGCAAGGATTCGACGCCTTGCGCACAGCCTATGCGCTCGACGACGCGCAACTCGCACGCCTTATCCGCGACGATCGCATCGATATCCTGGTGGACGAATCGCACGCCTTCGACTGGTCGCGCCCGCAGGTGCTGGCGATGCGTCCGGCGCCCATCAACGTGTGTTACCTCGGGGGACTGGTGGGCTCGGGGGGCGACTGGTTCGACTACCGCATCGTCGACGCCAGCGCCGCTGCGCAAGGCGCGTACGCCGAGTTCGCGCCCGAATGTCCGGTGCGCTTGTCGCGTTCGCACTGGACGTACGCCACCGGGCCGCTCGTGCCGGCGCCGACGCCGACCCGGATGCAGGCCGGTCTGCCGGAGCACGCGACGGTGCTGTGCGCATTCAGTGGCGCCTACAAGATCGATCCGGCCATGTTCACGGCGTGGATGCGAATACTCGCGCGTGCGCCGGCTGCCGTCGTGTGGCTTCTGGGCGATGCGATCGTCGAGCGCAATCTGCGTGCACATGCGTCGGCGTGCGGCATCGATGCGTCTCGGCTCGTGTTCGCTCGCAGGACCGCTCTGGAAGAGCATCTCGCCCGCCTGCGGATCGCCGATCTGCTTCTCGATACCTTGCCGTGCAACGCGCACACGACCGCGCTCGAGGCCCTGTACTGCGGGGTGCCGGTGCTGACGCTTGCCGGCGATACGGCAGCCGGACGCGTGGGAGCGAGCCTCGTGCGCGCCGCCGGGCTGCCCGGGCTCGTCGCCGAGAACCTCGCCGACTACGAGATGCGCGCGGCTGCGTTGGCGGCCGATCCGGGGGCGCTGCGCGCACTCAAGGTCCATCTGTTGGCCGGGCGCGCTTCGTGTCCACTATGGGACGCGGCCGATCTCGCGCGCTGCCTTGAGCGGGCCTTTGAGATGATGTGGGCGCGCCACGAAGCCGGCCTGCCGCCGGCTGCGCTCGACGTGCCGGCTGCGTGACGCGCCCGCGGGGGTCTTGCCGATTGCGGGCTGGATCCGAAGGACAGCGGTCAACGCGGCGGATGCGCCTTCATCCATTCCTGCGCACGCGCGCGCGCTTCGCTGCGCTGTTGCGCGGACGCCTTGTCGCCGATCGTCTGCAAGGCTTGTTGCGCGCCCTCTTCGCCGTTCTCGGCCGCGATGGTGAGCCAGGTGAGGCCGGCCTCGACGTCGCGCGCGACTCCCTTGCCGTCGAAATACATCAAGCCGACGATGCGCTGCGCCGCCACGTGGCCGCCTTCGGCGGCGCGCCGAAACCAGTGCAGGGCCTGCGGCAGGTCGCGTGCGACCCCTTGCCCCTGCAAGTAGATCATGCCGAGATTGTGCTGCGCGCCTGGATCGTTCTGCGCGGCCGCAAGGCTCCACCACCGCCGCGCCTCGGCCAGATTCGGTGCGACCCCCCAGCCGCGCGCATACATGAGCCCCAGCGTGGTCTGGGCGCCGGCCTCGCCGCGCGCGGCCAACTTGCGATACCAGTGGGCGGCCGCGGTGAAATCCTGCGCGACGCCCCCGCGGCCGAGGTAGTACGATTCTGCGAGCGAGCGCATCGCGCGCACCTCGCCCGCTTCGGCGCGCGCGCGCAGCGCCTCGGCGCCGACCGTCTCCTGCGCCGCCGGCGCGTGGCAGTGCAGGGCGAGCGCAGCGAGCAGCGCGGCAGCCGGCAAGCTTCTCACGCGACGCTCTCCGCGCGGCCGACGCGCTCGTAGGTTTCGAGTCGCCACGCAAGTGCGCTGGTTGCATCCGGCGGATGCGCTTCGCACTGCACGCACCGCCATACGGCGGGATCGATTTCGGGCATATGGGTGTCGCCCTCGATCTCGATCTCGACCGTGGTGAGATAGATGCGTTGCGCGAGCGACAATGCCAGGCGGAAAATCTCCGCGCCGCCGACGACGAAAATCTGGTCGTCGTGGGCGGCAAGGCGAAGCGCATGCGGCAGCGAGGCGGCGGTGAGCGCCCCGTCGACACGCAAACCCGGATTGCGCGTCACGATGATGGTGGTACGTCCGGGAAGCAGGCGGCCGATCGACTCCCAAGTCCTGCGTCCCATGACGATGTGATGGCCCATCGTGAGCGCTCTGAAACGTGCGAGCTCGGCCGGGATGCGCCACGGGATGGCATTGTCGCGGCCGATGACGCGGTTGCGGCTCATCGCCGCGATCAATGAGACGCACGCACTTGCCGCTGCCATCGAGCACCCTCGTCAGACGGCTACCGGCGCCCTGATGGCCGGATGCGGATCGTAGCCGACGAGCTCGAAATCCTGATAGCGGAATGCGAATAGGTCGTCGACCGCGGGATTGAGCCGCATCTGCGGCAGCGCCCGCGGTGCGCGCGCAAGCTGCTCGCGCGCCTGTTCGAGATGATTCAGGTACAGATGCGTATCACCGAAGGTGTGGACGAACTCGCCTGGCCGCAACCGACACACCTGTGCGAGCATCAGCGTGAGCAGCGCGTACGAGGCGATGTTGAACGGCACACCCAGGAAAAGGTCGGCGCTGCGCTGATAGAGCTGGCACGACAGGCGGCCGTCGGCCACGTAGAACTGGAATAGCGCGTGGCATGGCATCAACGCCATTCGCGGCAGATCGGCCACGTTCCAGGCCGAGACCAGCATGCGGCGCGAATCCGGGTTGGTCCGGAGCTGCGCCAACACCTGTGCGATCTGATCGATGTGGCGCCCATCGGCTGCGGGCCAGGAGCGCCACTGCTGACCGTAGATCGGACCGAGCTCGCCGCGCTCGTCGGCCCATTCGTCCCAGATGGTGACGCCGTGTTGCTTGAGATACGCGATGTTGGTGTCGCCTCGCAGGAACCAGAGCAGCTCATGCACGATCGACTTCAGGTGCACGCGCTTGGTCGTGAGCAGCGGAAAGCCGCGCGCCAGGTCGAAGCGCAGTTGCGCGCCGAACACACTCAGAGTGCCGGTGCCGGTGCGGTCGCTCTTGCGGTTGCCGCACTCCAGCACGTGGCGCATCAGGTCGAGGTATTCGCGCATCAATTCCAGCCCGTACGGATCTTGCACGTCGATCATCGAATCTACCGCACGCGCCCGCCGCTGGCCGCAATACGCGACCGGAGCGCGTGCTCGCGCATGTTAAACTGCCTCGCCACTTCCAGCGAGTGCCACGAGCGCATGTCCGGCAATACACTCGGGCGTCTTTTCTGCGTCACCTCCTTCGGTGAAAGCCACGGTCCGGCGATCGGATGCGTCGTCGACGGCTGCCCGCCGGGCATGGCGTTGGGCGCCGAAGACATTCAACACGAGCTCGACCGGCGCAAGCCCGGCACGTCACGTCACGTGACACAACGGCGCGAGGACGACTGCGTCGAGATTCTCTCGGGGGTGTTCGAAGGCCGCACCACCGGTACGCCGATCGGACTTCTCATCCGCAACGTCGACGCGCGCAGCCGCGACTACAGCAAGATCGCCGAGCTGTTCCGGCCCGGCCACGCCGACTATACCTACTGGCAGAAGTACGGCATCCGCGACTATCGCGGCGGCGGCCGACAATCGGCGCGCGAGACCGCGGTTCGGGTGGCGGCCGGCGCGATCGCGAAGAAGTGGTTGCGCGAACGCCACGGCATCGTCGTACGCGGCTACCTGGCGGCGCTGGGCCCGAACGTGGTTCCGTTCAAGGACTGGGACGCGGTTCAGCGCAATCCGTTCTTCGTCGCCGATGCCACCGTCGTGGCCGAGCTGGAAGCATTCATGGATCGGCTGCGCAAGTCGGGCGATTCGTGCGGTGCGCGCGTGAACGTGATCGCACACAACGTGCCGGTGGGCTGGGGCGAGCCGGTGTACGACAAGCTCGATGCCGACATCGCCTATAACATGATGAGCATCAACGCCGTCAAGGGTGTGGAGATCGGCGCAGGCTTTGCCGCGGTGACGCAGAAGGGCACCGAGCACTCGGACGAGATGGCGCCCGAGGGTTTTCTCTCCAACAATGCGGGCGGCATCGTCGGCGGCATTTCGACCGGGCAGGATGTCGTGGTCAGCATCGCGATCAAGCCGACCTCGAGCATTCGGCTCGCACGCCGCACGATCGACAAACAGGGTGCTGCGGCGAGCATCGAAACCCACGGGCGGCACGATCCATGTGTGGGCATTCGCGCGACACCCATCGCCGAAGCGATGCTCGCCCTCACGCTCATGGACCATGCGTTGCGTCAGCGCGCTCAGAACGCCGATGTCGAATGCGCCACGCCGCGTATCGCAGGTCTTGCGCCGGACGCGGTGATCGCGAAGTTGCGCGCGGCCGAGCGGGTGGAGAACCCGGAGCCCGACGAAGCCTGACGCGGCTCCTTGCCGCCGTGCCTTTAGCCCCGTCCCGTATCGGCCGATCGCCGGGTTCTATTTTTCCATTCGCCATCGACTTCGGGCAGGACGTGGCGTGCGGCCATTGTCGTGCTCGCACGTTCGGGCTGCGGGTAAGTTGTGCCATAATTTCCAGCTTTCACCCGCGCCGACAATTGCCATGAGCGCCAAGACACTGTACGACAAATTGTGGGAGAGCCATCTCGTCCGACAGGACGCCAATGGAACGGCCCTCATCTATATCGACCGTCACCTCGTGCACGAAGTGACCAGTCCGCAAGCGTACGAGGGCCTGAAGCTCGCCGGGCGCAAGGTCTGGCGGGTCGGATCGGTGGTTGCAACGGCCGATCACAATACCCCGACGCGCGACTGGGACAAGGGTCTTGACGGGATGCGCGACCAAATCGCCAAGTTGCAAGTCGTCACCCTGGACGAGAACATCAAGGCGCATGGCGCGAAAGCGTATTACCCCTTCCTCGACCGGCAGCAGGGCATCGTGCACGTGATCGGGCCCGAGCTGGGGGCATCGCTGCCCGGCATGACCATCGTCTGCGGCGATTCGCACACGAGCACGCACGGCGCGCTGGGGTGCCTTGCGTTCGGCATCGGCACGAGCGAGGTCGAACATGTGCTCGCGACCCAATGCCTGGTCGCAAAGAAGACCAAGTCGCTGCTGATCAGGGTCGAAGGCGAGACCGGCCCGGGAGTCACGGCGAAGGATATCGTGCTCGCCGTCATTGGCCGCATCGGCAGCGCCGGCGGCACGGGCTATTCGATCGAGTTTGGCGGCTCGGCGATCCGCGCGCTCAGCATGGAAGGGCGCATGACGGTGTGCAATATGTCGATCGAGGCGGGCGCACGCGCCGGCATGGTCGCCGTCGACGACAAGACGATTGAATACGTACGCGGCCGGCCATTCGCACCCAAAGGGGCGCAGTGGGACGAGGCTGTTGCTTACTGGCGTACGCTCAAGAGCGATCCGGATGCGAAGTTCGACCGGGTGGTCGAGATCGATGCCGGGTCGATACAGCCGCAGGTCACCTGGGGCACCAATCCGCAGATGGTCGCACCGGTCGACGGCAAAGTGCCCGATCCAGCGCAGGAGCGCGATCCCATCCAGCGCGAATGGATGGAGCGCGCGCTCAAATACATGGGGCTTGCGCCAAACACGCCGATCGTCGAGATCGCCATCGACAAGGTCTTCATCGGCTCGTGCACCAACTCGCGCATCGAGGATCTACGTGCGGCGGCGGCGGTGGTGCGCGGGCGTAAGGTGGCACGCAGCGTGAAACTCGCCCTGGTGGTGCCTGGCTCGGGCCCGGTCAAACGTCAGGCGGAAGCCGAAGGTCTGGATAAGGTCTTCATCGAGGCCGGTTTCGAATGGCGCGAACCCGGCTGCTCGATGTGCCTGGGCATGAACGAGGACCAGATCTCCGCCGGCGAGCGCTGCGCGTCGACCTCGAATCGCAATTTCGAAGGTCGCCAGGGCGCGGGCGGACGCACCCACCTGGTCAGTCCCGCCATGGCGGCTGCGGCTGCGGTCAGCGGGCACTTCGTCGACGTACGCACGTTGCAATAGGGGGTCGTATGGACAAGTACCAATCGCGCGAGGGGCTCGTGGTGCCCCTCGACCGCGCCAATGTCGACACCGATGCCATCATTCCAAAGCAGTTCCTGAAGGCGATCGGACGCAGCGGCTTTGGCCCCAACCTGTTCGACGAGTGGCGCTACCTCGATCACGGCGAGCCCGGGATGGACAACGCGAAGCGGCCGCTCAACCCGGATTTCGTCCTCAACCAGCCGCGCTATCGCGGCGCTCAGGTTCTGATTGCGCGCGCGAACTTCGGTTGCGGATCGTCGCGCGAGCACGCACCGTGGGCGCTGCAGGATTACGGCTTCACCACCATCATCGCACCGAGTTTCGCCGATATCTTCTTCAACAACTGCTTCAAGAACGGGCTGCTCGCGATTACGCTGGACGCAAGCCTGGTCGATCAGATCATCAAGGACGCGCAGGCTACGCCGAACTATCGGCTCGCCGTCGACCTCGAAAATCAGACGATCACCACGCCCGGGCGCCAGGAGCTGCGCTTCGAGATCGATCCGTTTCGCAAACACTGCCTGCTCAACGGGCTGGACGAGATCGGGCTGACCCTCGAGCACGCCGGCGAGATCCGTGCCTTCGAGGCCAAGCACAAGGCGACGCAACCGTGGCTGTTCGCGTAATGGCGACCCTGGTGCCAACACGATGAAGATTGCGCTCCTTCCCGGCGACGGCATCGGGCCGGAAATCGTCGCCCAGGCGGTCAAGGTGCTTGCGGCGCTCGACGGCCTGCCGCTGGAGCTCGAGCAGGCGCCGGTCGGGGGCGCGGCGTACGATGCGAGCGGCGATCCGCTCCCGGCGGCGACCCTCGCGCTCGCACGCAAAGCCGATGCCATTCTGTTCGGCGCGGTCGGAGACTGGAAGTACGACAGCCTGCCGCGGGAGAAGCGACCCGAGCAGGCGATTCTCGGCCTGCGGCGCGAACTGGAACTGTTCGCCAACCTGCGCCCGGCGCTGCTGTACCCGGAATTGGCGGGCGCGTCTTCGCTACGGCCCGAAGTGGTGTCGGGACTCGACATCCTGATCCTGCGCGAGCTCACGGGTGACATCTACTTCGGCAAGCCGCGCGGGGTGCGCCGTCTGCCCAGCGGCGAGCGCGAAGGCTTCGACACCATGACCTACACCGAGGGGGAGATTCGCCGCATCGCTGAGATGGGCTTCGCGCTCGCCCGCAAGCGCGGGCGCAAGCTTTGCTCTGTGGACAAGGCGAACGTACTGGAGACCAGCCAATTCTGGCGCGACATCGTGATCGATATCGGCAAACGCTTTCCGGACGTCGCGTTGAGCCACATGTATGTCGACAATGCCGCCATGCAACTCGTACGCAATCCAAAACAGTTCGACGTGATCGTCACCGGCAATCTGTTCGGCGACATTCTCTCGGACGAGGCGTCGATGCTCACCGGTTCGATCGGCATGCTGCCGTCGGCATCACTCGATGCGGCCGGAAAAGGACTGTATGAGCCGATTCACGGCTCGGCGCCAGATCTCGCCGGCAAGAACGCCGCCAACCCGCTCGCCACCATACTTTCGGCGGCGATGATGCTACGCTATACGTTTGATCGGACGGAAGCCGCCGAGTGCATCGAGCGCGCGGTGCGTACGGTTTTGCAGCAAGGCTATCGCACCGCCGACATTCAGGAGGCCGGTAGCCGCCAGGTCGGCACGACGGAGATGGGCGACGCGGTGGTTGCCGCAATGCGCGCGTGAGCTGGCTGTAGGGCTGCACGCGTAGATGGTGTGCCGCGCTGCGCGCATACACGAACAAGTCGCTGCGTTGCGCGCGTAGATGGATCGGAGCGCTGTGCGCCTGAGGCGCCGGCGCCGGCGTGAAACGGGATAGAACGGCAATGAAAGCGGACGTGGGATTCATCGGCTGGCGCGGCATGGTCGGCTCGGTGCTGATGCAGCGCATGCGCGAGATGGGCGACTTCGATCGCATCGAGCCCGTATTCTTCAGCACCTCCAACCCCCTGCCGATGAGCCCGGATATCGGCCGTGAAGTGGCGCCTGTGGCCGATGCCCGCGACCTCGAGCGCCTCCGGGCGCTGCCGGTGCTGGTGTCCTGCCAGGGCGGCGACTACACCAACGAGATCCACCCCAGGCTGCGAGCAGCCGGCTGGAAGGGCTACTGGATCGATGCGGCTTCGGCACTGCGCATGAAAGCCGATGCGACCATCGTGCTCGATCCGGTCAACCGGCCGGTCATCGACCAGGCGCTTGCGAGCGGCGGCCGCGACTATATCGGCGGCAACTGCACGGTGAGCCTCATGCTGATGGGGCTTGCGGGGTTGTTCAAAGCAGACCTGGTGGAATGGGCCACCGCCATGACCTACCAGGCGGCTTCCGGGGCCGGTGCGCAGCACATGCACGAGCTGCTCCAGCAGATGGGCGAGCTGCACGAATCGGCGCGCAGCGCGCTCGCGGACCCGGCGGCCAGAATTCTCGACATCGACAAGACCGTGCACGCGGCGATGCGGCGCAGCGACTTCACGCGCCAGCATTTCGAGCATCCGCTGGCCGGAAGCTTGCTCCCCTGGATCGATAAGGACCTGGGCAACGGGCAGAGCCGCGAGGAGTGGAAAGCGCAGGCGGAAGCGAACAAGATCCTGGGGCGGAACAATGGTGTGGACAAGCGCGACGACGTGATCCTGGATGGCATTTGTGTGCGCATCGGGGCGATGCGCTGCCACAGCCAGGCGCTCACCATCAAGCTCAGACGCGACGTTCCGCTAGCCGAGATCGAACACGTCCTTGCCGAGGGCAACGAGTGGGTGAAAGTGGTGCCGAACGAAAAGGCGGCCACCCTCGCGGCGCTTACGCCCGCGGCTGTCAGCGGCTCGCTCGATATCCCGGTGGGGCGCTTGCGCAAGCTGCCGATGGGCGGCGATTATCTGGCCGCGTTCACCGTCGGCGATCAACTGCTTTGGGGAGCAGCCGAGCCGCTGCGGCGCATGCTTGGGGTGCTCCACGCTCGATGAGCGCGCGGCGCGTGTTGCAAACGCGGAATTAAGGGGGGAAAGGGGCGAAACCCGGCGAGCTGTGGCGTTTACGCCACGGGCATCATTCTTTTTATGCGCTACGGGACTTGCGGCGATTCCTTAATGGGCCTCTTAGCTTGCATCGATAACTCCATGATGTTAGCTTAAATGTGCCAAAAAACGATCAGGGTGGCGGGAGTGGGGAAGAAATCCTTAATTGCTTCGTTGGTCACGCTGGCCTTGGGGCTCTCGCCAGTCGCCGGGTACGCCGCCGGTCTCGGCAGACTGACGCTCCATTCGGCCATCGGTCAGCCGCTGCGCGCGGATATCGAGCTGGTCTCGGCCGGCCCGGACGAGCTTTCTACGATGTCGGCGCGGATCGCCTCGCCCGATGCTTTCCGCAACGCCAACATCAATTTCAATTCTGCGCTGGTGGGCGCGCGCGCCACCGTCGAACGGCGCCCCGGGGGCGCGCCTTATATTCGCGTCACGTCCAGCCGCCCGATCGAGGAGCCGTACATCGATTTGCTGATCGAGCTCACCTGGAGCACCGGTCGGCTGGTACGCGAGTACACGGCGTTGGTCGACCCCCCCGGTTTCGGCGCGACCCAGATCGCCACGCCTGGCGCAGTTCCTGATGCCCGACCCGCGGCAGCGGCTGCCGTGGCTGCACCAGCGGCAACCTCGGTAACGCCCGATGCAGGAGAGCGTACCTATGGCCCGGTGAAGCCGGGCGATACGTTGCGCAAGATCGCGACCGGCGTGAAGCCCGAAGGTGTGAGCCTGGATCAGGTGCTGGTCGGCATCTATCGCAACAATCCGGATGCCTTCATCAACAAGAACATGAACCTGCTGCGCGCGGGGCGTGTCCTGCGTATTCCGGATGCGGCCGAGCTCGGCAAAGTGTCGGACGCCGAAGCGAGCAACGAGATTCGCGCCCAGACCGCCGATTGGAACGCGTACCGGCAACGTGTTGCCGGAACCGTCCCGCAGACATCGCTGGGCGAGGCACGCACCGCCACCGGCAAGGTCACCACCCAGGTGGAAGAGTCGACCCCAGCCACCCCGCCGGGCAAGGAAGTCGTCAAGGTGTCCAAGGGTGCGCCGGGGGCGGCGCCCGGGGCGGCCGACAAGGACTTGCAGGATCGCATCCGCGTGCTCGAAGAGGAAGCTACCGCGCGCGAAAAGACGCTCAAGGACGCAAACGAGCGCATCGCATCGTTGGAAAAGACCCTGCAGGACATGCAGCGGCTGCTGGAGTTGAAGAGCGCTCCGGTGCCGCCGATTGGCGTTACCCCGCCCGCGGGCACGTCCGAGGCTGCACCTGCGTCGGCGGAGGCCGGCAAGCCCGAATCGTCTGCACCGGGTGCGCCGCCCGCAACGGCAGCCAAGCCCGAGCCGGCGCCACCCGCGCCTGCACCCAAACCGGAGGCGAAGACGCCCGAACCGGCGCCTGCGCCGCCGCCCGCGTCGGCCGAAGCCTGGTACGAGGATTCGACGCGCCTAGGCGGTGCGCTCGTGGGACTTGGGCTCTTGGGTGGCGTCGCCTACCTCATGCGACGGCGCCGGCGAGGCGCCGAGCAACTGGCAACCGAGCCGGGCGTGCGTACGCCGCCGACCGCGCCGCCGCTCGGGGCGGCAGCGGCAGACGAGGCCGTTGCTGCGCCGGTCGCAACGGCAACGACCGAAATGCCTGCTGCGGCGGCGGCCGCATCGACGGACGATGTCGATCCCATCCAGGAGGCGGACGTCTACATTGCCTACGGCCGCGACGCGCAGGCCGAGGAAATATTGAAGGAAGCGCTTGCCAAGGATCCGAGCCGGCAGGAGATCAAGCTGAAACTGCTGGAGATCTACGCCGCACGCAAGAGCAAGAACGACTTTAGCGCGCTGGCCGAGGATCTGCACAAGTCGACCCAGGGTCGCGGCGATACCTGGCTGAAGGCCGCCACCATGGGTTTCGCGCTCGACCCGGATAACGTGCTGTATGCCGCCGGCAAGGACAGCACCATCATTTCACCGGTGGGTGTGGCCACCGATGTGAACCTCGACTTCGATCTCGACATGGTGACCGCGGCCGGTGCGCCGACCACCGTCACCGACGTGCCGCTCGATGCCGGCGAAGATCTGACAGTGAAAACCATGGCGCTCTCGCCCGAGCGCATGGAGGCGCTGCGCGCCGAAGGGGCGGCTAGCGCGCGCTCGAGCACGGATACGCATCCGAGCGTGCCCGATATCGATCTGACCGATCCTCATACCGCCCCGAAGACGGATATCACGCTCGATCCGGCGGCGCGATCGGGGCCGATCACGGACGTGAATCTGGATCTACCGAAGACCGCCACCGACTCGAACGTGATCGACTTCGAGTTCGATCCCGGCAAGACGATGAAGATTGAGCCGGCCGCGGCAGCGGCCTTCGATCAGACGGTGGTGATCTCGCCGGAGAACCAGGCGCAGGCGCGCGACCTCGGCGTCGAGATCGACCTGGCCTCGCTGGATGCGCCGGCGCCCACGATCCCACAAGGCAGTGCGGTGCCGCCGGCGCTGACACCCGAAACCACGGCGGATATCTCGTTTGATTTCGAGCTGCCCGCCGAGTCGCCGCCGACGGCCGATATGGAAGTGCCGCCGACCGACATCAAGCTCGACGTGCCGCAGTTCAAGCCGGCGGATACGACGACCATCGACTTCGCGCTCGACACCGTGTCGCTCGACCTGGGCAGCGCGCAGAAGAAGGTCGATGCAGTGCCCGCGCACGACGATCATTGGTACGACGTGCAGACCAAGTTCGATCTGGCCAAGGCTTATCAGGAGATGGGCGATAAGGAAGGCGCACGCGAGATTCTTGCCGAAGTGATCAAGGAAGGCGACGCTCAGCAGCGTGCCGAAGCCGACGACCTGCTGGGGAAACTGAATCAGGCCTAGGCCGGATTTCGCCGGTCGCACCCGAAGCGCTACGAACGTCTCGCGTATCGGTATCGTTGCGCTGCTCGTCGCATCCGGGTTAGCGACGCAACCGCGCCGACCACAACCGGTACGATCGCCCCTCGTGCGGGGGCGTTTTCTCACCGCCGCATCGCATGCGCGTCGCTCTTGGCATCGAATACGACGGACGCCTCTTCTGCGGCTGGCAAAGCCAGCCGGGCGGCTGCGGCGTGCAGGATGCGCTCGAGCGCGCGCTCGAGCGCATCGGCGGGCAGTTCATTCGTGTTGCCGCGGCCGGACGCACCGACAGCGGCGTCCACGCGACCGCTCAGGTCGCCCACTTCGATACGTCCGTCGAGCGGCCATTGAATGCATGGGTGCGCGGCGTCAACGGTGCGCTCCCAAGCGGAGCCGCGGTGCTGTGGGCGCGGCCGGTCGCCCCGCAATTCCATGCCCGATTTTCCGCCACGGGCCGGGCCTACACCTATCTGCTGCTCGATCGCACCTCCCGCCCGGGGCTTCAAGCCGGGCGCGTGGGCTGGTTTCATCGTGCGCTCGATGTCGGCCGCATGCGTGAGGCGGCTCGTTTGCTTCTCGGGACGCACGACTTCAGCGCCTTTCGCGCCGCCGAATGCCAGGCCGAATCGCCACTGCGCGAGCTGCGCAGGCTCGACATCGAGCGCCACGGCGAGCTGATCGTGTTTCGCTTCGCTGCCAATGCGTTCCTGCAGCGCATGGTACGCAACATCGTGGGGAGCCTCGTCTATGTCGGCAAAGGCCGCCATCCGCCGCAGTGGCTGGGCGGACTGCTCGTCGGCCGCGATCGCTCGGCAGCGGCGCCCACCTTCGCGCCCGACGGGCTCTATCTCACCGCGGTAGAGTACGATAGCGTCTGGGGGCTGCCTCAGCCATGCGCACGCGAGCCTCTCATCATGGCCTGATCGCAATGCCGACCCGGATCAAAATCTGCGGCATTACCCGCGTCGAGGACGCGCTTGCCGCTTGCGCGGCCGGTGCGCATGCGCTGGGATTCGTCTTCCACGCGCCGAGCCCGCGCAACGTTTCGCCCGAAACCGCGCGCGAGATCGTCTCCGGTCTGCCGCCGTTCGTGACGACGGTGGGGCTGTTCGTCGATCGCCCGGCGGACGAAGTCGAGCGCGTCGCCGCGCGCGTGCCGCTCGATCTCATGCAGTTCCACGGCGATGAAACGCCCGAGTTCTGCAGGCGGGTCGGCCGACCGTACCTGAAGGTCGTGCGCATGCGCAGCGGGATCGATTTGTTAGAATACGCGCGCCGGTTCGGCGATGCGCGCGGTCTGCTGCTCGATGCCTATGTCAGCGGGACTCCCGGCGGCACGGGAACACGCTTCGACTGGAGTCTGGTTCCGGGAGGGTTGCCGCTGCCGATTGTGCTCTCCGGCGGACTCACCCCGGAAACCGTTGGCGAGGCGGTGCGCGCTCTCAAGCCGTGGGCGGTGGACGTGAGCAGCGGTGTGGAAGCCGCCAAAGGCATCAAGGATCCGCAGCGGATCCGCGATTTCATTGCAGGAGTGCGACGTGCGGATGCATGACCTTCCCGACGAGAAGGGCCATTTCGGGCGTTACGGCGGCGTGTTCGTCGCCGAGACCTTGATGGCGGCGCTTGAAGAGCTCAAGGAGGCGTACTTGCGCTGTGCCGCCGACCCGCAGTTTCAGGCCGAGATCGAATACGATCTCGAGCACTACGTCGGGCGCCCCAGCCCCATCTACCATGCGCGCCGCTGGTCCGATCACCACGGCGGCGCTCAGCTCTATCTCAAGCGCGAGGATCTCAACCACACCGGTGCGCACAAGGTCAACAACGTGCTCGGCCAGGCGCTGCTCGCCCGCCGTATGGGAAAGAAACGTGTGATCGCCGAGACCGGCGCCGGAATGCACGGCGTGGCCGCCGCCACGGTAGCGGCGCGCTTCGGGATGGAATGTGTCGTCTACATGGGTTCCGAGGACGTGAAACGCCAGGCGGCCAACGTCGCGCGCATGAAGATGCTCGGCGCCGAAGTGGTGCCGGTCGAGTCCGGATCGAAGACCCTGAAAGACGCGCTCAATGAGGCGATGCGCGATTGGGTCACGAACGTGAGCTCGACCTTCTACATCATCGGCACGGTCGCCGGCCCCCATCCCTATCCGATGATGGTGCGCGATTTCCAGACCGTCATCGGGCGCGAATGCAAGGCGCAGATGATGGCGCTCGCCGGCCGACATCCGGACGCGGTACTCGCGTGTGTCGGTGGCGGTTCTAATGCTATTGGCATCTTCCACGCCTATCTGGCGGAAGCCGCGGTGCGGCTGATCGGGGTCGAGGCCGCCGGCGAGGGCATCGAGAGCGGACGGCACGCCGCCACCTTGTGCGCCGGCACGCCCGGCATCCTGCACGGCAATCGCACGTATCTGCTGCAGGATGCCGATGGTCAGATCCAGCAGACACATTCGATCTCGGCAGGATTGGATTATCCGGGCGTCGGGCCGGAGCATGCATGGCTGCGCGATAGCAAGCGCGCCGAGTACGTCGCAGTAAGCGACGATCAGGCGCTCGCCGCGTTCCATGCCCTTTGCCGTCTCGAAGGCATCATTCCGGCGCTCGAATCGAGCCACGCGCTGGCATACGCGGCGAGGCTCGCACCGACGCTGCCGCAAGACGCGATCGTCCTGGTCAACCTCTCCGGACGTGGCGACAAGGACATGCACACCGTCGCGGCCCGTTCCGGCATCACGCTATAACGATCTCTACGGGCGAAAAGCGACATGTCCCGCATAGCCGCAACGTTCGAGCGCCTGCAAGCCGGGGAGCGCAAGGCCTTGATTCCGTATTTCACCGCCGGAGATCCCGATCCGGCTGTGACGGTGGCGATCATGCATGCTCTCGCGCGAGCAGGCGCGGACGTGATCGAGCTGGGTGTGCCATTTTCGGATCCGATGGCCGATGGCCCGGTCATTCAACGTGCATCCGAGCGTGCGCTCGGCAAAGGCATGAACCTCGCGCGCGTCCTCGGCCAGGTTGGCGACTTTCGCGCGCGCGATGCGCGCACGCCGGTCGTCGTGATGAGCTACGCCAATCCGATCGAGGCGATGGGATGGGAGCGCTTCGCCGGGGAGGCGGCGGCGAACGGTGTTGACGGCGTGCTCGTAGTCGACTATCCGCCGGAAGAGGCGCACGAGTCGGCCGCCCTGCTCGAGCAGCGCGGGATCGATGCGATCTTCCTGGTTGCGCCGACCACGACCGATGCCCGCATGCGCGAGCTGGCTGCGGCAGCACGCGGCTACATCTACTATGTCTCGCTCACGGGGGTTACGGGTGCGACGCACTTCGATCTCGCGCCGGTCGAAGAGAAATTGAAGCGGTTGCGCAAGCTGACGAGATTGCCGATCGGTGTGGGTTTCGGTATCCGAGACGGGGCGAGCGCAAAGGCGGTGGCACGCATCGCCGATGCAGTGGTGATCGGAAGCGCCTTGGTGCAGTTGCTTGCCGAGGGCGATGCGGCGGGAGCGCCCGAGCGCGCGGCCCAATTCGTGGCGGGCGTCCGCCAGGCGATGGATGCCCGGTAGCGGCGGGCATAGCGCACGTGCACCGAAGCCGCGCTTCCTTACGCTCGTCTCTGTGGATGCTCGGTCCGATGGGTCTGCTTGTCTCGGCGCCGCCTTCGACGGCGGGCGGCGAGGCTGCGCCGTGTTCATCGGCCCTTTTGCACGCTCGATAGGGAACCGCGATGAGCTGGCTGCAGAAGCTGCTCCCGCCGCGGATCAAGCGCGAGGACGGTTCGCCGCGCAAGGCCGTGCCGGAAGGCCTGTGGTCGAAGTGCGAGGCCTGCGAGGCTGTTCTCTACCGCACCGAGCTCGAAAAGAATCTGTGGGTATGTCCGAAGTGCGCCCACCACGGCCGCATTGGCGCGCGGGCACGCATCGACACGCTGCTCGATGCGGAAGGACGCGACGAAATCGGCGCCGAAGTGACTCCGCTCGATCCGCTCAAGTTCAAGGACAGCCGCCGTTATCCCGACCGGCTGCAGGAAGCGCAGAACGAAACCGGCGAGACCGATGCGCTCGTGGTCGTTCAGGGCAGCATCCTCACCGTGCCGGCGGTCGTGGCCGCGTTCGAATTCCGCTTCCTCGGCGGCTCGATGGGTTCGGTGGTAGGCGAGCGCATGGTGCGCGCGATCGAGTGCTGCGTGGAGAGCCGCGTCGCGTTCGTGTGTGTGGCGGCAAGCGGCGGCGCGCGCATGCAGGAGGGCCTGTTCTCGCTCATGCAGATGGCCAAGACCTGCGCCGCGCTCACGCGCTTGGCGGCAGCTCGGCAGCCGTTCGTCTCGGTGCTGACCGATCCGACCATGGGTGGCGTATCGGCGAGCTTCGCGATGATCGGCGATGTGGTGATCGCCGAGCCGCGTGCCCTGATCGGATTCGCCGGACCACGCGTGATCGAGCAGACCGTGCGCGAGACCTTGCCGGAAGGCTTCCAGCGCGCGGAGTTCCTTCTGCAGCATGGTGCGATCGATATGATCGTCGACCGCCGCGAGATGCGTGCCACGCTGGCACGAACGCTCGCACTGCTCGCCCGCGCGTCCGTGCCCGCAGGCGAATGACGCGGCTCGCTTCGCGTGCGCGGCATTGAGCGTGGACGCGCTCGGCCAGTGGTTGGACCGGCTGGAGCGGCTGCACCCGCGCCCGATCGACCTCGGGCTCGACCGCGTGGAGGCGGTGCGCGCCCGGTTGGGACTCGCCCTCCCGATGCCTCTTTTCATGGTTGGCGGCACCAACGGCAAGGGCTCGGTGTGCGGACTGCTCGATGCGATGTTGCGCTCGGCCGGCTACCGCACCGGACTTTATACCTCGCCCCATCTCCTACGCTACAACGAACGGGTTCGGATCGATGGCGTCGAGGTGCCCGATATCGCGCTGGTGGACGCATTCCAGCGCGTCGATCAGGCCCGCGGCGACACTTCGCTGACGTACTTCGAGTTCGGGACGTTGGCCGCGGTGCTGCTGTTCGTCGACGCCGAGCTCGATTGTGTCGTGCTCGAGGTCGGTTTGGGCGGCAGGCTCGACGCGGTGAACGTGTTCGATGCCGATTGCGCGGTGCTCACCAACGTCGGCCTCGATCATGTGCAGTATCTCGGTTCAACCCGCGAGGCAATCGGGTACGAGAAGGCAGGCATATTCCGCACCGGCCGGCCGGCGATCTGCGCCGATTCCGATCCGCCGTCGAGCGTCATCGCGCAGGCCCATGCGTGTGGCGCGCAGCTGCTGCGCATCGGGCACGATTTCGGCTATGTCGAGGGCCATCAGCAATGGCGCTACTGGGGTCCTGCTGGCAAACGCGCGGGGCTGCCGTTTCCGGCGTTGCGCGGAACCCATCAGCTCGCCAACGCAGCCGCCGCGATGACCGCGCTGGGTCAGTTGCACGGCCGCCTGCCGGTTCCCATGCAGGCGATCCGCAGCGGGCTCGTCGGGGTGAGCGTACCGGGACGATTCCAGGTGCTGCCCGGACGACCCGCGGTGATCCTCGACGTGGCGCACAACGCGCATGCGGCGCTTGCGCTGGCGCGGACTCTGCGCAGCCACGGGCGCCATGCGCGCACGTTCGCGGTGTTCGCGATGCTCGCCGACAAGGACATCGGCGCGGTGATCGACGCAGTTCGGGGTGAAATCGATTCTTGGTACGTGGCTACGCTACACGGCAGCCGCGGTACCGAGGCCACGACACTCGCTGCATTGCTTGCGGCGCGTGATGCGGGAAAATCCGTGCGCGCATTCGATTCGCCGCTCGCAGCCTATCGCGCCGCAAGCCGGTGCGCAGGCGAGAATGATAGAATCGTTGTGTTCGGATCGTTTCATACGGTCTCCGAGGTGATGCTCGCGCAGCAGGCAGCAGCGTGAGCACAACATTGCGGAACGTTCCGCACGATTCGATCGCACCAGATCACTGAATCCAGCGGATGGCAAGAGCAACGCCGAGCGACGAGCAAGTTCAACTGCGAAGACGTGCCAGGCGTCGCCTGATCGGCGCGGTCGCGCTCGCGATCGTCATCGCCGTGGTGCTGCCATGGGTGCTCGAAGGCGAGCCTCGGCCGAGCGAGAACGAAGTCTCGATTCAGATCCCTTCGCCGGACTCGACGCGCTTCGATCCGCGCTTACCTGGGAAAGACGCCGCGCCGAAACCGCGCGATGAGGGCGAGTCGAACGCTACCGGCAAGGACAAGACCTTGCGCGCCGACGACGACAAGACGCCCGCCGCACCGAGCAGGCCGCGCGCGAAGGACAAGGACAAGCCGGCGAGCGCGGCCGCCGAACCGAAGAAGGCCGCGGGAGCGCACGCATCGGCCGCGCAAAAGCAGTACGTCGTTCAGATCGCCGCGCTGGCCGATTCCGACAAGGCGCTGAACATCCAGCAAGAGCTCGCAGCCAAGGGCCTCGAGGCGTACACCGAGAAAGTCGCGTCCGCCAGCGGCGGCGTGACGCGCGTGCGAGTCGGTCCCTTTCCCAGTCGCGAAGCGGCGGAGAAGGAGCGCGCGCGATTGAAGTCGCTCGGTTTCGAGGGTAATGTCACCCCGCGCTGAGCGTGGCCAGCGCTTGGCATGACCCTCGTCGACTATAGCGTGTTCGCCATCCTGGGGCTGTCGGTCCTGATCAGCGTCTGGCGCGGCGCGGTGCGCGAGGTGCTCGCGCTCGGCGGCTGGGTATTGGCTTTCCTTGCCGCTCAGGCTTATGCCGGCCCGGTCGGCACGTTACTGCCGGCTTCCATCGAGAGCCCGGGCTTGCGCCTGCTGCTGAGTTTCGCGGCTGTATTCCTGCTGATTCTGTTCTTGACGACGCTCGTTGCCGTCGCCATTTCGAGGTTGTTGCACGCCGCCGGACTGGGTTCGCTGGATCGCGGGCTCGGGGCGATTTTCGGCCTTGCGCGTGGTATCCTCGTCGTCATGATTCTCGTATTGCTCTGCGGGCTTAGCGACCTTCCGCGCACGCCGGTCTGGCGCGATGCGATGCTGCGCGCGCCGCTGGAAGCGGCGGCGGCATCGGTGCTGCCGTTCCTGCCCTACGAGCTGGCGCGGCATATCCGTTTCGATTGAGGGCTTAGGCTGCCGATCAGCCTCGGGAATCTGACATGTGCGGAATCGTCGGGGTCGTCGCCAAGGGGCAGGTGAACCAGCTCCTGTACGATGCCTTGCTGGTGTTGCAGCACCGCGGTCAGGACGCGGCCGGCATCGTGACGTGTGAAGGCGCCTCGTTTCACATGCACAAGGGCCCGGGCTTCGTGCGCGACGTGTTCCGCACCCGCAACATGCGCTCGCTGCTGGGTAACATGGGCATCGCGCACGCGCGCTACCCGACGGCGGGTTCGGCCTGGGCTGCCGCCGAGGCTCAGCCCTTGTACGTCAATTCGCCGTTCGGCATCGTGCTGGCGCACAACGGCAACCTCACCAACGCCGAGCAGCTCAAGAACGAGCTTTTCCGCGATGACCTGCGTCACGTCAACACCAACTCGGATTCCGAGGTGCTGCTGAATGTGTTCGCGCACGAGCTGCAGATGGCGGTATCGGGCCGTGCCATCGACCCGGCAACCGTGTTTCAGGCAGTGGCCGGCGTTCATCGTCGCTGCCGCGGTGCTTATGCCGTCGTGGCCATGATCGCGGGCTACGGCCTGATCGCGTTTCGCGATCCCTACGGGATCCGGCCGATCGTATTCGGTCGGGCCGAGACCGAGCACGGCATGGAGTACTTGGTCGCGTCCGAAAGCGTGGCGCTCGACACACTCGGTTTCGATCTCGTGCGCGACATCGATCCGGGCGAAGCAATCCTGATCGACGCCGACGGCAACTTCTACAGCCAGCAGTGCGCTGCCCAGCATTCGCTCAACCCATGCATATTCGAGTACGTGTACCTTGCCCGACCTGACTCGCAGATCGACGGTATTTCCGTGTACCAGACGCGCCTCAATATGGGTGAGAGCCTGGCGCAGAAGATCGAGCGCGCGTACCGTCATCTCGACATCGACGTGGTCATTCCTGTTCCCGATTCGAGCCGTCCTGCCGCCATGCAGCTCGCCAATCGACTGGGGTTGCCGTACCGCGAGGGTTTCATCAAGAATCGCTACATCGGCCGTACCTTCATCATGCCGGGGCAGTCGGTGCGCAAGAAGTCGGTGCGCCAGAAGCTCAATGCCATCGCGCAGGAATTCAAGAGCAAGAACGTCCTGCTGGTGGACGACTCGATCGTGCGCGGGACGACAAGCCGCGAGATCGTCCAGATGGCGCGCGAATCGGGCGCGCGGCGCGTGTTCTTCGCCTCCGCGGCACCACCGGTGCGCTATCCCAACGTCTACGGCATCGACATGCCCACGCGCGACGAGCTGATCGCCACCGGGCGCTCTAACGGCGAGATCGCGCGCGAGATCTGCGCCGACGAGCTCATCTATCAGGATCTGGAGGCGCTGATCGAAGACGTACGCGAGATCAATCCGCGCGTGCCGGCTTTCGAGACCTCGTGCTTCTCCGGCCGCTACGTGACGGGCGACGTCACACCGGCCTATCTCGCCGGCGTGGAGGCACAGCGTCGGCACGCTGCGCCGCAAGCCGAGGACAGCGGCAGCGGCCAGCTCGATCTCAATCTGGTGTTGGCGCAGTAGCGGGCGCGAAGGCCGCGGCGTCAATCGCGTAGTGTCGATGCCGGCGCCGCGACGCGCTGGCAACGCAGCGGAGGTTGACAGACCGGCTTGGCTTACGTAGGCTCCCAGTTCGCGCCGATTTGATGCTTCAGCTTGCGGGCGCGTAACAAATTCCGCTAAAGCGAGAGCTCTGAGCCCGCTTTGGCGTTTGTGCCCAAGCGGGCTTTTGCGTTACTGGCCGAAGAGGATGCGACGATTACCGGCTGACTGCTGCCTGCCGGTGTCCGCGTGACGGTAATGAGCGAAGATTTCCAGTTCGAAACGCTGGCCGTACGCGCCGGCATCCATCGCAGCCAGTTCGGCGAGCATGGTGAGGCGATGTTCCTCACTTCGAGTTTCGTGTACGACAGCGCGGCACAGGCGGCAGCGCGCTTCTCGGAGAGGGAAGCGGGATACATCTATTCGCGTTTTACCAATCCAACCGTCACCGCACTGCAGGAGCGGCTCGCCGCGCTCGAAGGCGCGCAAGCCTGCATCGCGACCGCGTCGGGCATGTCGGCCATCCTCACCTGCGCGATGAGCCTGCTGCAAAGTGGCGATCACGTCATCGCATCACACAGCATCTTCGGCTCCACGGTGCAGCTCTTCGGCGGCATCCTGAAGCGCTTCGGTGTCGTTACCACCTTCGTGTCGCCCACCGATATCGCGGCGTGGGAGGCCGCACTTACCCCGCAGACCAAGCTGCTGTTCCTGGAAACACCGTCCAATCCATTGACCGAGATTGCCGACATTGCGGCGCTGGCGCAGCTCGCGCATCGAGCGGGTGCGCTGCTTGCGGTGGACAACTGCTTCTGTACGCCGGCGCTGCAGCGCCCGATCGAGCTCGGCGCGGACATCGTGATCCACTCGGCGACCAAGTATCTTGACGGCCAGGGCCGTATCATCGGCGGGGCCGTTCTCGGCCAGCGCGACGTCGTCATGGGCTCGGTGTATCCGTTCCTGCGTACTGCCGGTCCGACCCTGAGTGCCTTCAACGCCTGGGTGATCCTGAAGGGGTTGGAAACCCTGCGCGTGCGTATGCAAGCACATGCGGCGAACGCGGCTGAGCTCGCGCATTGGCTGGAGAACCAGAGTGCGGTCGAGCGAGTCTACTATCCAGGGCTGGCGTCTCACCCGCAGCACGATCTGGCGATGCGCCAGCAAAGTAGCGGCGGCGGCATCGTCTCGTTCGATGTCCGCGGCGGACGCGAAGCGGCGTGGCGCGTGGTGGACGCAACCCGGATGCTGTCGATTACCGCCAACCTGGGCGATACCAAGAGCACCATCACACATCCGGCTTCGACGACACATGGACGCATCAGTGCGCAGGCCCGAGCGGCGGCCGGTATCGGCGAGGGTCTGCTGCGCGTCGCAGTCGGTCTGGAGGCAATCGAAGACATCAAGGCAGACCTTGCTCGCGGGCTGCGCTGAGCCGAACCTGCGACGGCGGTCGATTCTCGCAACGCTCGGAGCTCTGGGCATGTCGGCATTACCGCCGCACGAAGCCGCAGCCACGCAAGCCGCCCTTGGCGCCGAGCGCGACCGCATGGTCGACGAAATCGCCCGCATGGCGCGGGAGACGGCAAGCGAGACCGGGCACGAGCGCTTTTCGGCCGCGGTGATGGCTGCGATGCGCAAGGTGCCGCGCCACCGCTTCGTCGATCCTAGCCAGGAGCGCTCGGCGTATCGCAATCACCCGCTGCCGATCGGGCGCGGACAGACCATTTCGCAACCTTACATCGTCGCGCTCACCACGCACCTGGTGGCGCCGCAGAAGCACCACCGGGTGCTTGAGATCGGTACCGGATCGGGCTACCAGGCCGCCGTCTTGTGCGAGCTCGTACAGCACGTCTATACGGTGGAGATCGTCGAGGCGCTCGGCCGCGAGGCCGAACAGCGGCTTGCGGCATTGGGTTACGACAACGTCTCGGTGCGCATCGGCGACGGTCACGACGGCTGGCCCGAGCACGCGCCCTACGACGGTATCGTCGTGACTGCCGCGGCGACTCGGGTGCCAGCGGCACTGGTCGCGCAACTGAAGCCAGGCGCTCGCATGGCGATCCCGCTCGGTCCGCAGCTCGGCGGCCAGCAGTTCACACTGATCGAAAAATCGACCGGCGGCAGGATCAGCCGCCGTGTCATCCTGCCGGTGAGATTCGTGCCGATGACCGGCGGTAAGTAAGATATTCTTGTTCGTCACCGTCATCGAGGACTCACACATGAACCGACGCCGATTCGTAACACTCGCCGCCGCCGCGCCTCTGTCAGCGGCACTACCCCTGTCCGGCCTCGTGCGCGATGCCTGGGCCCAGCAGAGGACCTATACGCCACATCCCGGGCAATGGCGCACCTATGACGTGACGACCCAGGTCGAGATCCTGTTTCCGGCGGGCGCGACTCGCATCTGGTTGCCGCTGCCTTCGGTCAATTCCGACTATCAGAAGTCGCTCGACAACAAGTGGAACGCGCCCGGCGCGCAGACACGCGTGGTCGAGGATGGTAAGTATGGCGCCAAGATGTTGGTGGTCGAGTTTCCTGCCGGCGCGGCCAAGCCGGCCGTGGAGCTTGTGAGCCGCGTCTCGACACAAGATCGGGCCGTGGACTGGTCGAAGAAAACAGTCGCAAACAAGGAAGATCCGGCGAAGCTCAAGCTCTGGTTGCAGCCCACCGAACTGATACCGACCGATGGCATCGTGCGCAAGACTGCCGAGGCGGCCGTTCGCGGCAAGCACGGTGATCGCGACAAGGCGCAGGCGCTGTACGACTGGGTGGTGGTCAACAGCCACCGTGAACCCAAGACGCGCGGCTGCGGTGTGGGCGACATTAAGGCCATGCTGGAAAGCGGCAATCTGGGCGGCAAGTGCGCCGACATCAATGCCCTGTTCGTGGGTCTGGCGCGTTCGGTCGGCGTTCCGGCGCGCGATCTCTACGGCGTGCGGCTTGCACCATCGGCTTTCGGTTACAAGGCGTTGAGCGGCAACAGCGCGAACATCACGCGTGCCCAGCACTGCCGCGCCGAAGTCTATCTCGCCGACTACGGTTGGGTGGCGATGGATCCGGCCGATGTGACCAAGGTCATGCGCGAGGAAACCTCGGAGTGGATCAAATCGTCTTCGAACCCGCTGGTCGCGCCGGTGAAGCAGGCGCTATTCGGGGCTTGGGAAGGCAACTGGTTTGCCTACAACGTCGCGCACGATGTCGTGCTGCCGGGCGCCAAGGGGCCGAAGCTCGGGTTCCTGATGTATCCGAACGCCGAAACCGAGAAGGAGCGCCTCGACAGCCTCGACCCCATCAACTTCAAGTACACGATCAGCGCGCGGGCCGTGTAAGCGATGGCAGGGCTCGCCGCGCGCGCCCGGAGTCGCTGCCGGGCCCGCCTGGGCTTGATTGCTTTGCTCGGGGTTGCGGTCGCATCGTACGCTGCCGTGCCGGTGACCGGGAAATTGGCCGTGTCGGCGCGTGCAACGGCCGCGCCGTTGGAGCTGCGTGACATGGCCGGAAAACTGCATCGCCTGAGCGATTATCGCGGCAAGGTGGTGCTGGTGAATTTCTGGGCCAGCTGGTGCGAGCCGTGCCGCGAGGAAATGCCGTCGCTGAACAAGCTCAAGCGACGCATGGACGGAATTCGCAAGGGCGCATTCGTTGTGCTCGCCGTAAACTATGCCGAGAATGACATTCGCATCGCCAGCTTCCTGCAACGGCAGCCGCTCGAGTTCCCGGTGCTGCTCGATCCGTTCAGTCAAGCGTGGCGGGAATGGAAGCCGGGGTTGCTGCCGGCGAGCTTCCTCGTCGGGCGCGACGGGCGGCTGCGTTACCGGGTGCTCGGCGAGCTCGATTGGGCCGGCGCGGAAGCCGAACAAGTCGTGCGCGCGCTGCTGCAGGAAAAACCGTAAGCCAGACGCTCAATCCCAGGATTCGGGCGTACAGCCGTCCGCATCACAGCGCAGGTACGAGCCGCTTCGGTACCAATCGCCCAGCACCCAGCGCTCGCACAGCCGGCCATCGATGCAGTACTCGTGCCGCGCGGGGCGGTGCGTGTGCCCGTGGATCATGCGCGTGCAGCCCGAGTCACGGAACGCCTGCTCCACGGCGCGCGGCGCGACATCCATGATCTCGTCGCTCTTCTGCTTCTGGCTCGACCGGCTGTCGGCGCGAAGCTCGAGCGCAATCCGCCGCCGCGCCTCCAGCGGCTGGCGCAGGAACTGCTGCTGCCACTGGCGCGTGTGCACCTTGGTGCGGAAGGCCTGATAGTCCAAGTCGTCCAGACACAGCGTGTCGCCGTGCAGCAGCAAGGTGGGCGTGCCGGCGAGATCGGCGACAGTCGGATCGGCCAGAATTTCCAGGCGAGCCGCGCGAGCGAAATCCTTGCCTAGAAGAAAATCGCGGTTGCCGGGCATGAAGAACACCCGGCAACCCGAAGCCGCGAGACCGGCAAGCTCTGCCGCGATCCGCGCGTGGAACGGGTCGACGAGATCGTCATCGCCGATCCAGTAATCGAACATGTCGCCGAGAACGTAGAAAAGCTGCGCAGCGCGCGCATCGGCGTGAAGCAGTCGGGTGAACGCCGCCGCCATCGCCGGGCGCTGCGGTGTCAGGTGCAGGTCGGAGACGAGCAGGGTTCGCACGCACGAATCCCGGCAATCGGTTCGGCGGTCTATACCGATGCGACTGCGTGCCTCTGATTTCAGTCGGTGCGCTCGGCGCGCTCGATGATCACGTCGTCCTGCGGAACATCCTGATGGCCGGCGCGCGAACCGGTGCGAACCTTCCTGATGCGATCGACCACGTCCTGGCCTTCGCTCACGCGGCCGAACACGCAATAGCCCCAGCCCTGCGCCGTGGTCGCGGTGTGGTTCAGGAAGTCGTTGTCCGCCACGTTGATGAAGAACTGCGCCGTGGCCGAGTGCGGGTCGGACGTGCGCGCCATAGCGACGGTGTAAGCGGCGTTCTTCAGTCCGTTATCGGCTTCGTTCTTGACCGGTGCACGCGTGCGCTTCTGCTTCATCCCGGGCTCGAATCCGCCGCCCTGGATCATGAAGCCATCTATCACGCGGTGAAAGATGGTGTTATCGAAGTGCTTGTCGGTAACGTACTGATAGAAGTTCGCCACCGTATCCGGCGCCTTGTCGTCGTCCAGCGCGAGGGTGATGACACCGAAGTTGGTGTGCAGCTTTACCATGGAGGGCTCCGTTCCTAGGGTGTTGAAATGACACGCACGCTCTTGATGATGACGGGCTCGCGCGGCACGTTCTGGTGGCCGCCGCGATCGCCGGTGCGTACCGCGGCAATCTTGTTGATCACGTCCATTCCCTGGGTTACACGGCCGAACACGCAATAGCCGAACCCCTGCTGAGTGGGTGCGGTGAAATTGAGGAAGTCGTTGTCGGCGACGTTGATGAAGAATTGCGCGGTGGCCGAATGGGGATCGGGCGTGCGAGCCATGGCGATCGTCCCGGCCATGTTCTTGAGCCCGTTCTGCGCTTCGTTCGCGATCGGCGTGCGCGTCTTTTTCTGTTCCATCTCGGGGGTGAATCCTCCGCCCTGGACCATGAAGCCCGGAATCACCCGGTGGAAGACGGTGCCGTCGTAGAAGTGCCCCTTGGCGTACTGGAGGAAATTCTCCACTGTCTTGGGCGCCTTGTCCGCATACAGCTCGATGCGGATCGGCCCGAGGCTGGTGGATAGTTCCACCACCGGGTTGGCAGCTAGCGCGGGAACTGCGGCGAGGAACAGAAGGACGAATCCGATGCCACAGCGGCCGAGGGCGGGCGCGCGAGCGCGGAGGCGGTTGTGTGTGGGGATCATGGTGGTTTGGTCGTCTCGATGCGGGATTGGTTCAAGGGCATGCTCGCGTGCAGCCTTGCACGGCGGTATGCGCCGCTGTCTTCCTACCGACGGCCGTCAGCGGGCGAGTAGTTGTTCGGCCATTTTCAGTTTTTCGCGCGCGCTGCTTGCCTTGGGATCGAGCTTGACGGCCTCGGCGTACGCGCGCGCGGCCAGCTGAACGTAGACGTCGCCCAGGTTCTCGTGGGCGAGCGCGTAGCCCGGATGCGCCAGCACGGCCGTTTCGAGCACGCGTCGGGCGTCGTCGTAGCGGCCCTTGGCTGCGTACAGTACTGCCAGGTTGTTGTACGGCTCGGGCAGTTCGGGCATGTCTTCATTGAGCGCGCGAAAGACGGCGATCGCCTCGTCGGGTTTTTTCTGTTCGGTGAGAATCACGCCGCGCAAGAAGCGGCCGCGCGCATCCTTGGGGTGATCCTTCAGATAAGCGTCGACGCGGGTCAGCGCCGCGGTCGCCTGTCCCTGGCGCAACAACGCCCGTGCGTCATCGACGCCGTCCGCCCGTGCGTTCGCGAGCGGAGCCGCAACCGCGACGACCAGCAAAGCAAGGCGAAGGAGGGGCATCGTGCTATACTTTTTTCGATCCGCGACAGACGCTTACAGCGAGAGCGGATTCTAGCAAGAACCGGAAGACAGCGGCGTAAATGCTCCGAATCCACAACACGCTCACCCGCAGCAAACAGCCGTTCATTCCGATTGCGCCCCCCAGGGTCGCCATGTACGTGTGCGGGATGACAGTGTACGACTACTGTCATCTGGGCCATGCACGTGTCATGGTAGTGTTCGATGCGGTGGTGCGATGGCTTCGCGCCAGCGGCTTCGACGTGACCTACGTGCGCAACATCACCGATATAGACGACAAGATCATCCAGCGCGCGCTCGAGAACGAGGAGCCGATCGAGGCACTCACCGCGCGCTTCATTGCCGCGATGGATGAGGACGCACTAGCGCTCGGTGTGATGAAGCCGGACTACGAGCCGCGCGCCACCCAGCACGTCGCGGGCATGCTCGCCATGATCGGCAAGCTGATCGAACGCCGCATGGCATACGCGATTCCCGGCGGCGACGTCTATTTCTCGGTACGGGACTTCCCCGGCTACGGCAAGCTCTCCGGCAAATCGCTGGAGGATTTGCGCGCGGGTGAGCGCGTGGAAGTCGCCGGCGACAAGCGCGATCCGCTCGACTTCGTGCTGTGGAAGGCGGCCAAGCCGGGTGAGCCTGCCTGGGACTCTCCATGGGGCAAGGGGCGGCCCGGCTGGCATATCGAGTGCTCGGTCATGAGCGAGCATCACCTCGGCAGCCATTTCGACATCCACGGCGGGGGCCAGGATCTGCAGTTCCCGCACCACGAGAACGAAATCGCCCAGTCCGAGGGCGCGCACGGTCATGCCTTCGTCAACTACTGGATGCACAACGGCTTCGTGCGCGTCGACAATGAAAAAATGTCGAAGTCGCTGGGGAACTTCTTCACCGTGCGTGAGGTACTGGCGAATTACGATGCCGAAGTGGTGCGCTTCTTCATTCTACGTGCGCACTATCGCAGCCCGCTCAACTATTCCGATCAGCACCTGGACGACGCACGATCGGCGCTGACACGACTCTACACCGCGCTCAAGGGCGCCGCGACAGCGCAGCGCGGTGAAATCGACTGGAGCGAGCCGCACGCGGCTCGCTTCCGCGAAGCGATGGACGACGATTTCAACACCGCCGAGGCGGTCGCGATCCTGTTCGAGCTGGCGAACGAAGCCAATCGCCTACACTCGGCACGGCATGCGGGTCTGTTGCGGGCGCTGGCCGGCATCTTGGGCTTACTGCAGCGCGACCCGACGCAGTATCTGCAGTCAGCGCCCGCGGTGAGCGCCTTGTCGGCCGAGGACATCGAGCTGCGGATCGGCGAGCGTGCCGCTGCCCGCAAAGCGCGCGACTTCGCCGCGGCCGATCGAATCCGCAAGGAGCTCGCCGACGCGGGTGTAACGCTCGAAGACAATGCACGGGGCACCGTCTGGCGCCGGCAATGAGGGTGTCGTCGCGGCATCGCGTTCGCTTGCATCGCGCCGGCCGTTGCAAGATGCCTGACTGAATCGGACACTGCGAATGCCCGTGCCGGCACGCTCGCTCGCGGCCGCCGGCAGCGATCGGGACGCACTGCTCAAAGGTCGCTAACGCGCCTCGTTCATGAGCACGTACTCGCGATGGCCGAGGACGGCGTAGCCGAGCGCGTTGCGCTCGCAATAGGTTCGAAACGCCGCCTCGGCGCCCGGGCAGAAGATCGATCCGTCGCACACGATGACCCCACCGTTGCTGAGTCGGGGATGGAAGTATTCGAGCGCTGCGAGCGTGGGCTCGTACACGGTTACGTCCAGGTGCACGAACGCCCATGTGCTCTCGGGTAGCGACGAGAACACCGCCGGAATCCAGCCGGCGTGCACCGCCGCGGCCGGGAACTCCGAGGCGAACGTCGCGCGCACTGTCGCTTCGGAGGCGTCGGTCTTGCCCGCCTCGAAGAATTCCGCCATGCGCACCGCGCCTTCGCCATCCTGATTGCGCACTGCGATCAGGTCCTGCGCGACGTTGCGGCTGGTGCCCGAGAAGCTGTCGATCAGGTGCATCGCGTCGCCGGCGAACGAAGGCCGGCGGCTGCGCATTGCACGGCACAGCAACAGCGCGGTGGCGCCGCGATAGGCGCCGCACTCGGCCCTACGCCCAGGCACGTCGATCGTGGCCAGGAGGTAGCGGCACAACTGTGCTCGCGTGTCGAAGCGCTGGAAGACATTGAAGGGCGTGAGTACGGTGCCAGTGGCGCGCATCGCGTCTCGGTACATGTCGATGAAGCGCGCCTCGCCGATCCGGTAGTCGCCGAACAGAATATCCAGGTGGCGTTCGACCGGCGCCCGCTCGTGCGCGGCGCACAGCCGTTGCTCCTCCTCGAGCGGCAATGTCGGCGCCGGCACGGTCGGGCGCCGCCCGGCAAGGCGGGTGCGCCGAGTCGCCTCAAACAGCCGCTTCAGCAGCATGCAGCCGGTTGCGCATCACGTCAGCGGCAGCATGACATGCTGCTGGTATGCGGGGCGCTCGGTCAGGCGTCGATACCACGCTTCGACGTTACGCAGCGACGGGCGTTCGACATTCAGTGCAAACCAGCGGTATGCCGCCACACCAAGCGGGATATCGCCCATCGTGAAGGTGGTGCCGCCGAGGAACTTCTTGCCGGTGAGCTGACCGTCGAGCAGTGTGAGCGACTTGATACAGCGCAGCCGCGCCGCCTCGACTGCGGCCATGTCGCGCTTCTGCGCCGGCGTGCGGATCAATTGCCAGAACACCACGCGCAGATCGGGCTCGAAGCTGGTGTGATACCAGTCCATCCATTTGTCCACGTCGGCGAATGCGCGTGGACTGCCGGGCCACAGTGTGCCGAGCCCGTGTACGCCGGACAGGTAGCGCACGATGGCGTGCGATTCCCACAGGACCCAGTCGCCTTCCTCGATCATGGGCACGCGCCCGTTGGGATTCTTGCTGAGATAGTCAGGTGTGTCGTTGATGCCGAATTCCATTCCGGCATCGATGCGCTCGAACTGGACATTCAGTTCGCCGCAGCACCACAGCACCTTCTGCACGTTGATCGAGTTTCTGCGTCCCCAGATTCTCAGCATGCCGGTCCTCCACGCGGTGTGGTGGGCGCCAGTATAGCCGGATTGTCGGAAGAAACACCCGCGCGATCGAGTCGTCGCGGGCAAATCAGGGGCGGGTCGTTGCCGGCCAACCACGCGCCCCGGTCAGGCCTCGCCGGCGCTCACGTGCTTGTTGAAGGCACTGAAGAACTGCTCGGCAAGTTTCTTCGCCGCGCCATCGATGAGGCGCGAGCCGATCTGGGCGAGCTTGCCGCCGACATTGGCCTTGACCGTGTATGCCAGCCGGGTGTTCGCGTCGCCGTCGGGTGTCAGGCTCACTTGCGCGCTGCCGCGCGCGAACCCGGCCACCCCGCCCTGGCCCTCGAACGCGAGATTGTAGGACTGCGGCGCCTTGATGTCGGCCAGCTTGAGCTTGCCCTTGAACTTGGCGCTTACGGGGCCGACCTTGGCGGTCAGGACAACGTCGTATTCGTTCTCACCGCTCGCATCGACCGACTCGCAGCCGGGAATGCATGCTTTCAGCACCTCCAGGTCGTTGAGCGCGTGCCAGGTCTTTTCCTGCGATACCGGGATTCGCTGCTCGCCGGTCATTTCCATCGTGTTGCCTCCATTGTTCTACGAACAGGTCTTGAGCGTGCGCCAGGCAGCGAGCCGAATAGGTCGCCGAGATCGGCGAGGCTCGCCAGATTGTGGGCGGGCAGAAAGCAGTCCACGTAAGGGAGCATGCTAGCGATCCCGCCGGCGCGCGGTTCGAAACCGCGGAACCGCAGCAGCGGATTGAGCCAGACGAGTGCGGCGCAAGCCGCGCGTAGGCGGCGCATCTGAAGAGCGAGATCGCCGCCCTCGCCGGTATCCAGGCCATCGCTGATCAGCAGGACGACGCCACCACGGCTCAGCACCCGGCGCGACCAGCGCTGGTTGAACTCGCGCAGACAGGCGCCGATACGCGTCCCGCCCGACCAGTCGGGAACGGCACGGCCGACCGCGGCGAGCGCTTGGTCGACGTCGCGGCTACGCAGTGCGCGCGTGACGTTGGTGAGCCGCGTGCCGAAGACGAAGCTGTGGACGCCGCCCCGGACGCTACCCAGGCCGTGCAGGAAGTGCAGCAGCATGCGCGAATAACGCGCCATCGAGCCCGAGATATCGCACAGCACCGCAAGGTCGCGCGGCTCGCTGCGCCGGATGCGGCGCCGGCGCACGATCCACTCTG
>WYBJ01000172.1 GCA_011525945.1 Burkholderiaceae bacterium
CTAAGCGTGGTGATCGTGTCGACGCCAGCCTCACCGAATACGCTGTTCTCGCCTGCCCCGGCGCTGATCGTATCGTCGCCACCCAGGCCATGGATGAGGTCGGCGCCCGCGCCCGCGATGATCGTATCGGCGCCTTGACCACCCCAAATGGAGTTGTCGCCTTCGCCCGCATCGATGTCGTGCGTGGCGGCGGCATCGCCGCCGCCCTGATCGTCGGCGGCGAAGATGACATCGTTGCCGGCCGCGCCGCGGATGACATCGTTGCCGGCGTTGCCGTGGATGAGGTCGTTGCCGTCGCCGCCGGTGAGCGTGTCGTCGCCCGCGTTGCCGAAGATCCGCGCATCGGCGCCGTTGCGGGCGGTCAAGGTGTCGCCCGCCTGACCTCCGATAAGGTGTTCGACATCGGTGATGTGCGCCGTGCCGGTCGCGGTGCCGGCTTGCGCGTCGACCGCCACCGCGCTCGTCCATGCCGAGTAGTCGAGAGTGGTCTGGCCGCTGCCACCGTCGAGGTCGCCGCTGATGCCTTGACCGTCGGCGAAGATGAAGCGATCCGACACCGTATTGCCTTGCACGTTCTCGACCCCGACGAATTCGATGCGCCCGTTGAGCGTGCCCGCATTCTGGCCGGTGATCTCCCACGTGTTCGCCTGCGCGTGGCCGATGATTCGATCCGAGGCGCTCGAGCCGATGATGCGCACCTTCTTCGTGCCGCTATAGGTGGCGACGTTCGCCCCCGAGGCATCGCGCACGCTCAACCCATTCGCCGCCACCGCGATCGTGAGCGGGGAGGTGGTCTGCGAAAAATCCAGGATGTCGAACTCGTCGGAATCGGCATCGAAGATGCTGTCGGTACCCCAGCCGTCCTGGAACACGATCGTGTTCTCGCCCGCGCCGGTGAAGAGGGTGTCGTTGCCGGCGCCGCCCGTGAGGGTCGCGGGCAGCGTCACGCTCTTGTCGATGCGGATGATGTCGTCGCTATCCTTGCCGTCGGCGACGATGCGCTGCACGCCCGCGTAGGTGTTGGTCGCGACGGCATCGCCCTTGCCGTCGACCTCCACCAGTCCGGGGCCCGTTTGCCGGACGCTGAACTCTTCGCTCGTGTCCTGGGTGAGCTCAACCTGCAGCTTGGGCGCGCTCGGGCCCATGTTGAGCAGCAGGTCGCCCGCCACCATGTGGCCCGCTTCGGGCGGCGGCGGACAGGTGTGGTCGAACTCGAATAGGGTCACCTCGACGATGGTGTGCTTGAATTCGAAGAACAGCGCCTGGACCACGACCCGGATGAAGGCGCTGATCTCGCCGCTGATGTCGAACAGGCACTCCGGCCCGAGCCGGGTGACGATGCGCGCCATCTCGTCGAGATACATGCGCCCGTCCTTGTTGAGGTCGTTCCAGTCGGCGACGACATCCGCGCGCACGCCGCCCTCGATTCCGCCCGAGGCGAAGCCCAGATCGAGACGCGCGCCTACCGCGGCTTCCAGCGACACGCCGAATTCCGGAATGTCGCGCCCCGACGCATCGAGGTCGGTGAAGAACAGGCCATCGAGGAAGTTCCCGGTCTGCAGCCCGCGGGTGTTGAAGCCGACGCCCAGATCGAGGAACGCACCGGCGCCGAGCGTGATCGTGACCGATACCGGCAGGGGCGCGATCGGGAAGCGCTGGGTGTAGCTGAAGGCAAGATCGAAGCGCGGGATGTCCCAGAGGATGAGATCGGCGGGCTGCCCCATCAGCAGCTTGAAGATGTTGCTCGGATCCGACAGCAGCGGAATGCTGATGCCGAGCCCGCCGATGCCCGAGGAGTTGGGTTTTCGCGTCGACTGCTTCAACGCCGAGCTCGCCTGCGCGGCCTTGGGCGAGGACGAGCTGCCGGTCTGGCCGAAGACATCGTCGATGCCGTTCACGCGCTGGCCGTTCGTGCCTGCCTTCATGGTGCTGGCATTGACCGGCAGCGCACCGCTTTGCTTGCGCGCGAGATTGACGCCGTCGGCGCCGCCGAACGCGATCGAACCGAAGTTGATGAGAACGTCGGCATCGCCGAGTGCGGTCACCTTGTCGAGAAACTCGAGCGCCCCCTTGATCATCCCGATCACCATGCTGGCGGTGCGCGCCTGCTCGGGATTCTTGGCGAACGCGAGGGTCAGGAAGTAGATCGACCCCTTGCCCGCGGCCTTGGACATGTCGGAGAGCCCCGGCACCTCGGTGGTGAGGAAATCGATCACCGGGCGGATCGGCTCGATCTTCTCCTGCAACTCGCTCAGCACGGGACCGATGCCGCGGCTGAAGAACTGGCCGAGGTTCAAGGTCACATCGTTGAACGCCACCTTGGGCGCGCCGCTCTGGAAGCCGTCGCGGGCCGAAAGGGACAGATCCCAGTCGACCACGAAGTCGGCGAAGATGCTCGGCAGCTCGGGGATGATGTCGGCCATCAGGTGCAGGTCGATTCGCGCTTCGGTGGCGATGCCGGCGTCGAACAGGTCGGTGAACTTGCGCCCTGGTGCGGTGAGATCGCGGAACGTGAGCCGATGCTTGCCGTCGGCATCGTTCGGGTCGAACACGTCGAAGAAAAGCCCGCCGAAGAGCCCCGTCCCCTTGGACAGGATGCCGTCGTTGTTGCGATCGACCTCGCCCGCGTCCTGCACGCCGTCGCGGTCCAGATCCTCGGTGTTGTCCTTGGCGCGCAGATTGAGGAAGAACAGTTTCGCCGTGAGCTCGGTGCCCGGATCGAGCGCAACCGCGAGATCGAGATCGAACTCGGGCCGGCCGCCGCCCGCATTGAGCTGGAAATAGAAGCCGTCGGTCATGTTGATGCCGAAGCCGAAATCGATCGCGTAGTCGAGCGTGAGCGACACGCCGCCGTTGGCGTCGAAGCCGAAGCCGAGACCGTCCAGACCGATATCGAACGGCGCACGGATTACGTCGCGCCCGGCCAGATGGATGTTGACCGCGAACTCCAGATCGGCGAAGGCGGTGGTGAGAGGGTCCGACAGGCGCACGTCGACCTGGGAGACGTCGGTCACCGGAATCATGTCGGTGGCGTCGTCGTTGTCGTTATCCCAGACCAGCAGATCGATGCCGCCCGGTCCCAGGTTGTCGAACAGAAGCTGCTGAATGAGGCCGCGCAACTGCTCGGACGCTTCGCTGCCCTGGACGAGCAACGCCTCCAGCGGCTCGATCAGCTCGGTGCGCAGCTTGCCGACGAACGAGCCGGCCATGTCGAGCCCGTCGCCCACGATCGGCAGCTTCGTCAGCACGTCGCTGGTAAGACCCGATTCGATCAGGCTCAAGAGCGACTTCAAGCCGTCGATCAGTTGCGCGAGCGAGAGCTGCGACAGATCCGGTATGCCTTGTTCGAACAGCCGCTTGATGCCGTCGGCATTGATCTGCGGCGCGCCGATGTGGGCGAGATCCATCGCCAGCGTGATCGCGCCGTCCTGATGGAACAGACCGTCGAGCGCGTCGACCGCGAGATCGGCGCTCACCATGCCCTCGATCGTCGGCTCGATCTTCGAGCCGAAATTCGTGAAGAGCCCAGCGAAGGGAACGGCGCCGATGGTATTGAACCCGGCCTCGCCGGCAGCGGGCACGATGTCCGGATCGAACGCGATCGTGATGCTGGCCGGTCCGGTGGCGGCGGCGCTCGGGTAGACCACCTCGATGTGGCCGCTGCGCGCCGTGGTGAAGCGTAAAGCGGTGTCGAGCAGGGTCCAGTTCTCGGTCTCGGCGCCGCCGGCGCCGGATTCCTTCTGCTTCAGTAGCACGCCATCGACATACACCAGCACTTCGCTGGGCAGAGTCGGCCGCGCCGAGAGCGCCACCTCGGTGAACGTGCCGTCGAAGGTATCGCGCGTGGCTGCCCCCATGCGGGCACGACCTTCGAGGCTTGCCGTCAGACCGCCAATGCCGACCGAGAGCTCGAGCGGCGCATCGAGCAGCGCGCGCAGCTCAAGCTCGGTCTTGATGAGCCCCGAGCCCGGCGCCGGATCGACGATGAGGAAAGGCTCGCGCGTGGCAAAGTTGAAACCCAGGCCGATGCCGAACGTGCCGCCGGCGGCGAGCGTGAGCGCCCCGCCCGCCTGCACATCCAGGGGGCCCAAGTCGGGCAGCGGCAGATCGAACTCGAAGCTGCGGCTCACATCGAGGTCGAACTGCAAGCCGAGGGCGAGCGCGGCCTGGAAGCCGGCCCGCGTCGAATCGGCGTCGATGAAGTCGATCGCCAGATCGAGCAGCTCCGGGGGAATGTCGAGCTCGGATTCGAGCAGCGCCTCGAGCTTGTCGTCGAGCGTGTTGATCGACGGCACCAGTTGCCCGAGCGCTTGCACCGCCTGCTCGAGCGCACCGCGCCCGAACGTGTCCGCGGGAACATCGGCGAGTGCCGCCTTCAATCCGCCGAGCGTGCTCACCAGAAGCTTCGGCAGGCGCGCGATCTCGTTTTCCGCCAGCGCTTCGGCCAGGCGCGAGAACAGGCCCTCGAGCTCGACCTTGCTGTCGTCGGGCAGGCCCAGCAGCGTGATGGCGCGCGAAACCTGGTCGCGCACGACCTCGAGCTGCGGGATGTCGATGCTGCTCGCGAACCGGTCGACCGCGCCCAGGATCTGATCGGCGACGCCGAGCACGTCGTTCAGGCTCTTGTTGATGAGCGGGAGCGTCGTGTTGAGCGCCTGCATGTCGGCGTTGCGCAGCATCGCGACGAAGTTGCGCAGCATGCCCAGGATGTCGTCGAGCGTGAGATCGCCGAAGCCCGCGAGCGCTTGCTCGAACGCATCGTTGACGCCGATGGAGAACGCCGGCAGCCCCGTGGCCGGGCTCTTCGAGATCGCCAGCTCGATCGCAGGCGGGTTGCCCGGGTCGACCGGCACGGGCAGCAGCGTGGTGTCGATCGGCAGCGTTGCCCCGCCCGTCAGCTCGAAGGGCACGATGTCGACCAGTTGCGCCAGGCTGGCGTCGCGGAACTCGGAGAGCCGCACCCGGCCGTCGGCCGCGTGCGTGCCCGGGTCCTTCAGCGTCATGCCGGTGTGGGCGGCGATGCTGGCCGTGCCGTCCTCGATGCCGAGCTCGAGAATGCCGAGTGCCGCGGCGATATCGACATCGTCGGCCGCGATCGCCACATCGACCGCGATGCTGCTCGCCGAGCCCGCCTGGACGAAGAAGTGATCGATGATCGAATCGCTGTGCAGCGGGTCGCCCTGGATCGTTTTGGTCGCCGTGTCGGGAGCGGTGCCGAGGATGCCCAGCGAAAGCCCCGCCGGCGAGGGGAGCCCGGAGCGGCTCGCGGCCGCCTGCACGGAAAACGCCACCGGCTCACCGCTCGGCGCCGAATTGTCGGTGAGCTCGAGGCCGTTGCCGGCGTCGTTGATGCCTGCGTCGACCTTGCTCGACGCGGCTTCAATGCGACTTATCACCTCACCGACGGTGAACGCGCCGTCCAGATCGACCAGCACCACACTCGCATCGCGCAGCAGCAGCATCAGGTCGGCCTCGTCGCCGCTTTGCGTTGCGCTAAAGCCGAGCGCGCTTGCACCCGTTAACGTTAGTGCGGAGATTCGCGGATCGTTCGCGACCAGGGTCAAGAAGCCCTGCTCGATCGACGCCTCGACCGCGGGCGTGGTGTCGCCATTGCCGGCCGGGAGCCCCGGCAGGCCGTTCGCCAGCAACGCCGCCGCGATCGCGTCGTTCCACTGGTTCAACAGGTCGATGCGGTCGCTGTTGCCGGCGCTCGCCGCCATGGCGAGCGCCACCGGGACGTTGACGCTGCGCCCGCCGCCGGGCGCATCCTTGTCGAACACCTTCAGCGCCAGATTGGCGTTGACATCGGCGCCGAGCCTGCCGTTGCTCGGGGCGGCGTTCGCAGCCTTGAGCCCGACGCTGAACTGCACGCCGTCGCCGCCATTCAGCTCGGCCAACTCGGTGCTCGGATCGATCGGCGCACCGCCGACCGGATTCAAATCCACGCCGACACCGAAGTTGAGGCTCGCCGCGGCGCTGAAGCTCGCGTTGGCGCCCGCGCTCAGCTCGAGCGTGCTGAAGCCGAGGTCGATGCCCTCGCCGAAATCGAACCCGATGCCGCGGGTGAATTCGGCCGCGAGGCGCAGATCGAACAGCAGCGAGCGGGTCGGCTGGTCGTAGCGCAGCTTGGCATCGAACGGCGTGCCGGTGGTCGCGTCCTTCAGCAGATCGTTCAGGACGTCGATCAGCTCCTGGATGTTATTGAAGCGAAACGGCGCCGGCGCCTGGCGCCCGCTGCCGTAGCCGAGCGCCGCATTGGCCGCGTTGGGATCTTCGGACTGATCCTCGGCAAAACCGAGCGCCTGCGCGTTGCGCACGCGCAGCCCCGTCACCGAGCGGTCGATCGCGGCGATCGCCATGCGCTCGGCGACGACGAAGGCGGCCAACTGACTGTCCAGACCGGCGGCGCGCAACGCGGCGTTGATATCCTCGGCGAGTTGCGCGAGCGACACGTTGTCGCTGCTCGCCGCGGCGCTCACGCTGACGGTCTTGTCCTCGCCGCCGTTGACGTTGACGATGAAGCTCGTATCGGCGTTGAGCAGCCCGCCGGAGGGTGCGGCGTTCGCGCCGGTCACGCGCGTGGTTATCAACCCGATCGAGAGCGAGTCGCCGAACTCGCGCATCTGGAACTTGAGTTTGTCGCCGGCGAGCGAGGCTTGCACCAGATCGCCCGCGCCGGCGGCGGCGAGCGCGGCGTCGGCATCGGCGACGAGATCGGCGGGCGAGCGGTTGTCCTCGGTGTCCTGCGCACGGATCGCGATCTGCAACGGAGCGCGTTCCTCGAGCAGCAAAACGAAATAGGCGTCGGCGTCGAGCACGCCGAATGGCGCCTCGATCGGCTCGACGCCGACCACGGCCGCCTTCTCGTAGAGCTTGCGCGCGAGGTCGGTCAGCAGGTCGACGAAGCGCACCACCTCGTTCACCGCCGTGCCGATGAACGGGATCCCCGAGGGGATGTCGATGCCCGAGGAGATTTGCTGCAGCATGCGGCCGAACTCGATGAACATCGTGACGATGTCGCCGGGTCGCAGGTTGCGGAAGTCCACCAGGCCCGAGAGATCGGGCAGCGTGATGACGGGCGGCGTGGCATCGAAGAGATTGGTGTCCTGCAGCCGGATCTGCACGCTCGCCGGGTCGGACAGCGTGACCGAGCCGAGGCTTGCCCGCAGCGGCAGCAGGACGTCGAGCGTGCTCGGCCCCGCGGCCGCAAGATCGAGGCGCACCAGATTCGACAGCGGCGCGGAGAAATCGGCGAAGCGGATGGTGCCATCGCCCCCGGGCGCACCGAAGTCGACGTTGGCCGCCGCATGCAGGCGCGCGTGCCCGTCGACGATCTCGGCGCCGAGTATGCCGAATACGACGCTGAGATCGAGGTTCTCGGCGCTCAGATCCGCCTTCGCCTCGATATCGCGCATGCGCACGAAGAAGTCCGCCGCCTCGATCGTGGTATTCGACAGATCGAGCCCGATCGAGAAGCCGAACTTGAGCGCGCCGGAGAGCGCGAGCGTTACGGCGGCATCGAGCTCGAGCCCCGTGCCGGCCACGTCGGCGCCGAAATCGAGCGGCGTGGCAACGTTCGCGGTGGCGTCGAAATCGAGATCGAAGCGCAGCTCGTTTACGCCACCCGTGCGGAACAGGCCACCCGCTATCGTGAGCGGCCCCTGCGACAGTGAGCCGTTCGCCTCGCCGAGCGCGGCGAGCACGCGCTCGAGAATGACATCGACCACGCCCTGGAGTGTGGCGCGCTCTTCGATTGGGGTGTCGGGGTCGTCAGGCGCGTCGAAGTAGGCATTGACGCTGTCGTGCAGCTGCAACACCGCCGGCAGATCGAACAGGTCGCGCAGGCTCTTGCCGACGAGCGGCAGATCCTGATTGAACGCCGGCACGTTGTCGCCGAGGAAGTCGCCGATGTCGTCGAGCTTCTCCAGCCCGAACAGGATCGCGTTGCGCAGCGCCTGCTCCAGGTTGATCTCGATCGACACCGTCGGCGCGTGAGCATCGAACAGCGCCTTGTCGAGGATGAGCACGCGCGGCGCGAAATCGAAACCCGCGACTTCATCCAACCCGGTTTGGATCGGCAGCGCCGCGGCGAGACTGCCCGAGGGCGTGAACGTGAGCAAATCGGCGAGCGGCACGCTGGCGAGATCGTCGAGCGTGATCTTGCCGTCGCCGCTCGGGTCGGCGACGCCGATCTCGAGCGCGCCGTCGAGAACGAATTCGCCGTCCTCGATCCCGACGTCACCGAAGGCGCCGAGTGCCCCCAGGATGTCGATGTTGTCGGCGTCGATCGTCCCGCTCACCTTCAGCGGATCGACCACACGCAGGAAAAAATCGTGGCTGTCGAGGTCGACCCCGGCCGTAAACGCGAACTGCAAGCGCGCCGCGAGATCGAGGTTGGTATTGAAGTTCAGGCCGAGCGCGCTCGCGGCGCCGCCGAAGAGCGAATCGTCGAGTGCGAGCGTCTGCTCGTAGCTGCCATCGAACGCAAAATCGAGGTGCAGCTCGTTCGCGCCGGCATCGTAACCGCCGCCGAGCGAGAACGGGCCCGAGCCGAGCTCGCCCTGCGCATTGCCGAGCACCTGCGCGAGGCGCGTGTTCAGCGCGCCCACGATGCCGTCGACGGTGGGCAGCTCGATGCCCTCGCCGTCGGGATCGGGGTCGGCGAGATAGTCGCGCAGCCCGTCCGCGAGCTCGAATACGCCGCCGGCATCGAACAGCTCGTTGAACGACTTGCCGACGATCGGGATGTCCTGATTGAGCGCGCTGTTGGCGCGGATCAGCGCACCGAAGTCGTCGAGCCGATCGAGCCCCGCCTGCAGCGCCTGGGCGTAGGCCTGATTCAAGGCGTCGAGCGCGCCGGTGCCGTTGATACGCACGCTGAACGGATCGTCGATGTCCGCCCAGGCGATCGTCAGGTCGCCGCTCGCCAGTTCGCTCAGCTCACCCAGCAGCGCGGTCGAGGCCGCCAGGTGCATGCTCGCGCTGACGTCATCGGCGCCAGGGTCGCCGGTGAGGCTCGCCGTCAGCAGTTCCGCCGGCTGCGCCAGCTCGTAGATGCGCACGCGCCCGTCGCTGACACCGGTGTAAGGGTCGGCGCCCGGCTCGTGCAAATCGACGCTCAGGACCACACCCGGCGCGGTCTGGAGCGTGATCCCGCTCACCTCGACGCCGAGCAGACCGAGCCCACCCCCCGCTTGCGCGTCGCCCGCGAGCGAGAGATTGCGCACCTTGAGCTCGGGCTCGCCCGCGGCGTCGGCGTCGATGAAAAAGCCGCGCTGATCGACACCGAACACCAGGTGCAACTCGACGTCGACGCCGAGCTCGATCTTGCCGTCGAGCCGCAGCGCGCCGCCGAAGACATCGACATCGACATCGGCCGTGCCGTCGAGCCGGCGCGTGACGCGCATGTCGAAGCGCGTCTCATCGCCGTCGCGGCTGAGTACCACGTTGCCGTCGGTCGCATCGAGCGCATCGAGCGCTGCGCGCAGCGCTTCGGGCGAATTCACGCCCTGGCCGATGCGTTCCAGCGCAAACGCGAACGGCGCATCACCGAGCAGGCGGTCGAACAACGACAGCACGCTGCCCACGCTGCCGGTCCCCGCTGCGGGGCGTTGCGTGTAGACCGCCTCGGCGCCGCCGATGAGGTTGCCCAGATCGGCGATGGGCAGAATCTCGCTGAACGTGTCACCGCGCACGACGTTGGTGACCGAATCGCCGATCAGCGGCAGCCGCGGCAAGTCGCGCGACAGACTCTCGTCGAACGCCGAAAGGGAATTGAACACTTCCAGGCCGCTACGCAGCGAGCGCATCAGCGACGCTTCGCTCGGGTTGACGGTGAACGCTTCCAGGCGCTCGAAGCCGATGCGCAACACCGGCCCACCGTTGCTGGTGGCGCCGCCGACGATCGCGCTCCCGGCCTGGTTGACATCGGCCAGATCGATCAGGGTGTCGCCCGACTGGGCGCGCAGGATGACCGCATCGATGCCGTCTCCGCCGTCGACGAAAATCCCTTCGGCGACGCGAATGCGCGAATCGATCTCGATCGTGTCGACGCCGCCCGCGCCGAGGATGCGAATCGCGCTCAATGCCGACAACGCGATCCCGTCCTCGGGTGTGATGATCGCGCCATCGCGAACGACTTCGATGCGCTGCTGCAGCGCCTCGGGGCGTCCGGGCGCCAGGCGCAGCAGGAAATTATTGTCGCTGGCGTCGCCCTCGACCTCGAGCACCGCGGGCATGCGCAATTGCACGCTCGCGGTTTCGAGCTTGTGCACGCCACGCCCGCGCGAAGCGACGATCAGCACGTCGCCGTTGGCGATTGCCGCGCCGCGCGCGTCGGTCGCGGGAACGTACTCGAGATCGGTCACCACGGCGTTGGGCAGGTTCGCGCCGAACTCGGTCCAGCGCGGCAGGCCGGCGCTCACGCGCACGCGTTCGACCGCCGCGCCTACGAGGACACCGCTGCCCGGCGCGGCCGCGGCCGCGTTGTCGGCCCCGGTCAACGACGCCGTGAACGCCTTGGCCGCGGCGAGCGTCGCCGCATCGGCGGTGTTGGTCATGAGGCGCAGGTTCACGGCCGCGGCGAGCACGGCGCCGCCGCCGTGCGCGCCGGCGCCCGCCTGGTCGAGCTGACCGAGCCTGAGCGAGAACAGCGCGCGCGCGGCGACGGTATCGGCGTCGGCGCCCGCGAACAGCAGCTCGACGACTTGCAGCGCGGTCGTGCCCGCCGCCACCTGGAAGTCGAGCACCTTGGTGGTCGCGTTCCAGACAACGCGGTTGGCGTGGGCGCCGGCATGATCGGTGAAGCGAACGCTGAGACCGCTCACGTCGAGCTTCGCGTCCGTCACGCTCAGGCGCAGGTCGTTCTCGTTGCCGGCAAGATCGATGTAGAAGCGCGGCAGTACCGAGAGCAGCTCGCTTGCCTCGAGTGCTGTCGTGGTCGCGGCGAGCTGGAACTCGAGCGATTTATCGAACGGATTCCACACCACGCGGTTGGCGCTTGCCGCGCCACGATCGACGATACGCACCGTCGCGCCGGTGAGATCGAGGCTCGGATCCTTTGCCGTCAGGCGCAGATCGTTGTTGTCGCCGGTGATGTCGAGATCGATCGCAGCACTTTCGCGCACGCTGAGCGTCTGCGGCGTATACGGTGTGGCGCGCGGCCGGATCCGGCCGCTGCCGGACGCCGCGCTCCCCAGGTCGTTGTCCGCCGTATCGAACGCGAACAGCGCCCCCACCGTGGCATCGTTGTTGGCGAGGTTGATGAAATCGTTGGCGGCAAGCCCCGCGGCCGGAACCCTGAACGTGAGGGTGCGGGTGTTCTCGTTCCAGGCGACCGAGTTGGTCGCCGTCGTGCGCGTCGACACCTTGACCTTGAGGTCGCGCAGATCGGCATCGGGCTGCTGCGCGCGCACCGTGATGTCGTTGGCCGCATTCGGGATGAAAACGCGCACCTCGGCCGCCGCGCGCAACGCGAGGTACGAACCGGGCCGCGCCGGATCGCCGGCCGGATTGAACATCCTGTACAGGCCCTCGCGGCCGCCCACCAGCAGCACGTCCATGGGCGGTGCGGCCGCCGCACCGCGTTGCAGACCCGCGGGCGAGTTGACGCTGCCGATCGTATCGAGCCGCGTCGCGGCGGTGAACGCGAACCGCAGCGGCACGCCGGTGAGCGCCTCGGCGCTCACCGCGGCCCCCACCAAGCCGAGCTGCAAGCCGGCGGGCGAGCCGTTCAGCGCCTCGAACGAAAACGCATTCGCGCCCGCGGTCAGATCGCGCACGCGCAGCCGCTGACCCGCCGTATCGAGCGTCACGTCGACGCGCGCGCTGGCGGCCTGGGCGAGATTCGAGCGACTCTGGGTTTCGATCCAGACGCGCACATCGTCGATGGTGCGCGCGCCGCGCAGCGTGACATCGAAGCTCGCCCCGTTGCGCAGGTGAACCCTGAAATCGGGCTGATCGAGCGCGATCAGCTTGACCGTGTTCAATCCGGCCTGCGGCAGTGCGCCGTAGCCCGAGCGCGGGCCGCTGATGTCTTCCCAGCTTGCCCCGCCATTGACGCTGAGCCAGACGCTCGAGTCCGTGACGGCATAGGCGACGCGCGCGTTGGTCGGGTCCAGCACGATTTGCTGGATGCTGCCGTCGAGTTGCAGCGGCGCGGTGAAATTGGCGCCCGCCTGCGGCCGCACGCGGATCTCGTTGCCGCGGGCGACGTACATGACGCCAGGATTGAGCGAGCCGTCGGCGTTGCGCCCGCCGTAGGCGATGGCGCTCACGCGCTGGTTGCTCGGCAGCGCGGTGTTCACCGCCGTGCCCCGGTCGCGCACTTCGCGCACCGTCTCGCCGCGATCGGTGCTCTCGTAGAGCGCGTTGAAGCCGAGCAGCAGGCGGCTCGGATCGACCGCGTTCACCACGAAGGGGTAGTTGCCGAAGAAACCGCCCGGGTTGCGGTCGATCGCCTTCATCCCGCGCAGCTCGGCATCGTCGCGCGCGAGCTCGTGACCGTCGGCGGCGTAGGTGCGCCGGACAAACGTCGCGAAGGTGTTGCCGACCGAGTAGCGGGTCGCCTCGCCGCCGGCAATGCCGACCGCCTGCGTGCTGCCGTCGCCGAGGCTGGTCGAACGCCAAGCGCCGTCGGGACCGGTCTGCTCCTGATTGCCGGTGTCCTGCGTGCCCACGATGATCACGCGATTGTTCGAGTCGTAGCCGACCGAGCCGACCTCGGTCACCTGCAGATCGCCGACGCGAGACTCCCAATGGCGGTTCGACGCGATTCCGGTCGGGTTGACCAGAACATAGACGCCGCCGTCGTCGCCCTCCAGGATGCGCCCGCTCGGGTCGAACACGATGACGCGCGAATCGGCATGCGGCGCAGTCCCGCCGGGACGTCCGGGCGCGCCGTCGGCGTCGAGCGCAGGCGAACTCGCGGCGAGCCCGAAGGCATCGGCGAAACGCGTCGTGCCGGGCGTGAGCGTGGTGAGGAAGCGGTAGTTTGCCGTGGCGTCCGCCAGGCTTGCCGTATGGGTGCGATAGATGCGCAGCAGCATGCCCTCGGGAATCGCCGGCAGGTTGCTCAGACGCACGACGCGCGGGCTCGCCTGCGTAATCTGCACCGTCGTCGAAGCGGCGCTCAGGACGCCGTTTGCATCCTCGTAGACGAAGCGATAGCGCCAGGTGCCGGCTGGCAGCGCGACCAGCCCGGTATTGGTCCCACCGATCGATATCCCCGGCGCAGGCGGGGTCGATACGATCGCAACGCCGGCAACGTTCGGCGCCGGCGGCTGGCGGAAGAATCGCCCGAGGTCGGTGTCGGCGTGCGCGTCGGTTCGATTCTGCGTCGTATTGTTGCCGATGCGCTCGAGCAAACGCAGCTCCGTGCCCCCCGCCGCGGTGCGATACACGATGCGCGCCTGCGTGCCGAGCGGCCCGAGCGGAATGCCCGCCAGCGCCACCGAGCCCCCGGCAGGCACGCTATTGACGGTGACGAGCGGGGACGGATTGCCCTCGACGCCCAGGGCATCGACGAAGGTGACGGCGTACTGATAGTTGCCCGCGCCCATCGCTCCCGAACCGGCGGCGCCGGCGGTTGCGCTCAGGCCCGCGCCTGCCCCGGGCAGCAATGCGCCCTGGGCGACGATCGGGTCGCCGCGCGCCTGCCCGTTGGCGACCTGGGTGAGCAGGCTCGCGAGTCCGGCGACATCGACGTTGAGCGCGAACAGGCGCCCCGCGAACGTGGTGGCCGCCACCGCGCTGTCGGCGCCGAGGTTGGCCTGGGTGTCGCCGCCCATGTACAGGCGATCGAGCACATTCGGATCGGCGGCGAAGCTGAAATGGCGGTTGCCCTGGCCGGTCGTATGCAGGCCGAAGAATGTCGGCGTGCCGTTGTTCGGATCGATCGCGCCGGGGGTATCGACCACCGCCTGCCACGCCGGTGCGCCCGCGAGCGGATCGACCGAGCGAAAGACGCGATTGAGCCGCTCCTCGGCATCGCCCACGGAGCCTGTGATGACGCCCGCGAACAGGCGCGTGTCCGCACCCACCGCCTGCACCGCGAGCTTCATGCGAATGAGCCCGCCCACGTTCAGGTTGTCGACGAACTGGGTGTCGGCGTTGTTGCGGATGGTGTGGATGAGAAAGAAATCGTTGCTGCCCGGCGTGGCTCGGTAGATGTTGCGGAACTGCGCGGTGGCGCGCGCGTCGAGGGCGATGTTGGTGAGCGTCACGCGATGCCGGTTGCCGGTCAGGTTCACCGTCGCGATCGGCGACGGCGTGCTCTCGACCCCGGCGGCATCGACGAAGGTGACGACGTAGCGATAGCCGTTGCCGCTCGCCAGGCGCCCGGCGACGGCCGCGGTATTGGCAAGGCCCGTCGCCGTCGGCTGCGCCGGGGCCGGGGTGCCGGCGACCACCACCGCGGGATCGATGCGCCGGCCGTTGGCCCCGCCGTAGAAGTCGTACCGCCCGCCCGCGCCTGCCGGGTGCGCGAGATTGGGCAGATTGGCGCTGATGAGCTGCCAGCTCGCGCCGCCGTCGTTGCTGCGATAGATTCCGGCGCCGCGCAAAGGCGTATCGCCGTTGCTCGCGGCGAACAAAATGTCGCGATCGGGATTCGCGGGATCGCGCACCGCCTTGATGTCGGTGACCGAACCGGGCGGCAGGCGGCCCGCGAACAGATCGGCTTCGGCCTTGTTGTCGGTGTAGCTCGTCTGCGCACCGTTCGCGATCGTATCGAGCAGGCCGAAGTAACCCGAGCCGTTCGAGCGGTAGATGCGCCGCTCCGACCCGACGGGGGCTGTCGGCAGGTTGTTCAGCGTGATGCTGCGTTCCCCCGCGTTGGCGAGAAAGACATCGACCCGATCCGACGGCTGGCTTTCGACGCCCGCGGCATCGACGAACGTGACGATGTACTGGTAGAAGCCGAACTCGGTGAGGTTGCCGCCCGCTGCGCCAGCGCCCGAAGTGCCTGCGGCGCCGACGTTCGGCGCCGCCGGCGCCGTGTCGTAGGGTAGCGGCGCCTGCGCGACCTTGCGCCAGGTGGCGCCGCCGTCGAGGCTGCGCAGCACCCCGCCCGAGCTGCCACCGCCGATACCGGCGAGCAGCACCGATTGCACGTTCTCCCCGATGCGCGCGCGGGCCGAGATCAGGGTGTGAATGTCGGCGCCGCCGAGCTCGTCGCTGCGGGTTGCAACCGCCTGCCAACTGATCGAGTTGTCCGCCGCCACCGTGCCTTTGAGCAAGCCGATCGAGCGACTGCCTTCGAACGAGCTGCTGCGATTGGTCGTTGCCGCGTAGATGACATTGGAATCGAGCGCATCGAACGCGAGCGCGCTGATCGACATCGAATCCCAGTCGTCGGTGAGCGGCTCCCAATCGGGAAACGCCACCGCCTTCAGGCGTGCGGGATTCGCCCCCGCGCTGAGCGCGGCGTCGCCGACATTGTCGGTGAACGTAAGATCGGCGGCGTTCATGGCGCCGATCAGACGGAAGACATTGCCGCCCGCCTCGGTGCGGTAAATTTTTCGGGTCGCGCTGCCGGTGAGATCGCGCGGCACGTTCTGCAGCTCGACCTTGCGACCCGCATCGAGCGCGATCGACAGCGCGTCGGAGGCAGCGCTCTCGGTGCCGCGCACCGGGTCGACGAAAGTCACCTTGTAGCGATACACGCCGGCGGCAAGGTTGCCGGCGCCCGCATCGCGCACGGTCGTCTGGGCAAGCTGGATGTCGGGCGGCGGATCCATCAGCGGGTCGCGGAACTGATTGAGATCCACGTCCACCATGCGATCGAAATCGAGCGTGCGCCAGACACCGCCATTGGTCACGCCGATGTAGACGATCGCGGGATTGTCCGGGTGGATCGCGATCGCCGTGGCCGCGCCCGCCACGGGATTGCCGATCATGCCTTCGACTTGCGATTCACCGGTGAATTGCGGTCCTTGCGCGATCCCGCTTCCGGGCACCGCGGCGGCGTCTTGCGGCAGCGGCACGAACACGTCGCTGAAGAGCCCGCTCGGGCCGGCCTCGACGAATTGCGGCGCGCCGACGAAGTTGAGCCCATCGTCGAGCGCAAGCGTCTCGGCGAACGCGGCCTGCGTAGATACGAGCTCGGAATGCGTCTCGCTCGGCTCGGACTGTGACAAGGCCAGGTTGACGATTGTCGGCGCCACAGCGGGCTCGACGGTCGCCGCAATGAGCGCCACCGGCTGCTCGGGCTCGTGCGGCAGTTGCGCCGGTGTGTCCGCCGAAAGCAATACGCGCTGTTCGAGGGTCTCGAACAGCACCTTGCGCCGAAAGCGACGCGGCAAGGCTTCACGGATGGTGCGGGCCGCGCACGCCCGCCCCTGTCTCGCACGTACACCATCGAACATGCGACCTCCTCGCTTCGGCGGCAGCGATTACGCCGCGACCGCCGATCGACTGTTCGGGAATCGTGTTGTCGGGCCGAAAAAAACGCAACCGCTCCTCGCCGGGGCGGCGCGCGAAGCTTACATACGACTTACAGGCTGGCGATTCGTACTATGCCCGACACATGCGTCGAAGCGGCAGCGTTGCATCCCGTTGCGGCTGGGTCTGGCATGGATGGGTACGGTCGCTCGCTGTCTGCGAAGCATGCGCCATTCGATTTTTTTGGGGAGGACAATTTTTTTCTGGATATGGAATACGTCACACTCTGACGAAGGCTTGTCCGATAATCAGGCGGGCGCGGCGGGCATGAGCGGCAACGGGATCGTGGCGCACGCCGTGATCGACGAGTTCGACGCGAAGTTCCTGGTGATGAAAGGCCAGGACCTGCGCGCTTACACGACCCCGGTATCCTCGGCAATCTCACGCCCGCCGAACTGCCCGCGGTCGCGCTGCTGCCCGAGGCGACGGGCTGGCTCCAGGAGCATGCGCTCATGCCGTTTCTCACCGAGACACGCACCGATCGGGCCGCCGAAATCGCCCGCATCGCCGCGCATGTCGAGCTATCCCTCACCGAGCTCTTGCAGCGCGCCGACGACGAGATCGGGCGCGCCGCCGCCGATGTCGAGCAGAAGCTGCCGGGCGCCGAGGGTCGTCTCGCGCAAGCCGAGAGCCGCCACGCGGAATTGCTCGCCCGGCGCGAGCGCCGGCGGGCGGACCTGGAGCGCCAGCGCGCGCTCACGCTGCAAGGCGTCGAGCGGCTCACGCCCAACGAGCGCCGCGTCGCTGAGGACCGGCGCGATTGCTTCTGGCCCTACGTCGTCACCCACTGCGACACCGCGCCGCAGTTGCAGGCCCCGATCCGCGATCCCGCACGGCTCGATTGGCACGAGGTGAGCAAGGTCCAGCACTACTACCTGTCGATCGATGCGATGCAAGAGTCGATGCAGGTTCGCGAGGACTCGCCGCCCTACGGAGGCTCGTCGTGACGCGGCAGGAGTTACGGATGCCGACTCTCGATGGACCGTGCCAAGCGAGTGCTCATCCGCTTGTTAGCCTCCTAAGATGAGTTCGAGCGCGCCAAAATTTCCGACGAGTATCATCGCCTGGATCTTGACGATTCTCGGTTTGCTGTCTCTCGCATTGTCGGTGTGGGCCAGCCTGCCAATGCTCGCGGTCGAACTAGGACAGAGGCACGTATCGGCCGGCGGCGGCGAGTACTTCGTCGCGTTGTTTTTTACCCTGCCGATGCTTATCCTAAGTGCACTGCTTCTCGGCATCTGCACCTTCATACGAACCCTGAGATCATCCGTCTCTTTCTGGGGCTTGGGACTATCAGCTCTTGGGCTCGCCGGCTGGGTATATTTGATTGCGTTTGTCACGCCCGGATAGTCGTTGTGGCTAACAAGTAATTTAAGCCGACGCTGCTTCGCAGCGCGGCTTAATTGAAGCGATTAGACCCCGAGGTTGCACCGGCCGACCGAACCGGAGTAGTCTGTTCGCATGAGCGCAGAGATCATCTCCCGCAACCCTGACGTGATGGGCGGGACCGCAGTTTTTTCGGGGACTCGGGTTCCCGTGCAAACCCTGCTTGACTATCTGGAGGCGGGCGAATCCATCAACGACTTCCTTGAAGGTTTCCCTTCGGTCAGTCGAGAACAAGTCATTGCTTTTCTTGAGCAGGCTAAGGACCGCCTAATCGCCGCGACCACGTGAAGGTATTCATTGACGAATGCATCGACTGGCGGTTCGCGCGAAGCATCACTGGCCACGAAGCGAAGACTGCGCGTCAGATGGGTTGGTCCTCCATCAAGAACGGAGAACTTCTGGCGCTCGTTGCGCAACAGTTTGACGTGTTCCTCACGGTAGATCGCAACCTGTCTTTCCAGCAGCACCTTCCTGCAGTCGCGATCGCCGTCATTGTTCTGAGGGCACGGTCCAATCGGCTGGCCGATCTTCAGCCGCTCGTTCCAGAACTAATCTCCCAGATTCCGCTTGCCAAAGTCGGAGCTGTCACCTATGTCGGGGTCTAACAACGCGTTGCAGCCAAACGTCGCCACGGAAACGCCGCGGGTACGATGAACGGGCGCCACGGGCAAACATTACTCGGATTCGCGATTTGGTTCGTACCCTGAACGATGTCGTTTCCATTCGTGCCGCCGGCGAACCTCAAGATGACATAACGAGGTCCAACAGTGCTGTATGTCCGACCGTAACGCGGTCATTGTGGTGACGCGCGAATGGGTCGCAAGAGCCGAAAGCGATCTACGCGCCGCGGTGTATCTGCTCGAACCGCGGATCGAGCGGCCGACGGAAGCAATCTGCTTTCACGCTCAGCAGTGCGCGGAGAAGTACGTCAAGGCACTTCTTGTCTTCCGAGGCGCTGATTTCCCGAGGACGCATGATCTGGAAAAGCTCGCTGACCTGCTGCCGGTCGCGCTGCGTCCGCGCCTGACCATCGAGGAGCAGCGGCGGCTCATCGGCTACCCGTCTACACCTGCATGTTCATGATGTCGTGATACGCCGAGACGAGGCGATTACGCACCTGCACCATCTGCTGGAACGACACGTTCGCCTTCGCGAGCGAGATCATCACGTCGTGCAACTGCACGTCCTTCGCGCCGGTCTCGAACGCCGCGGTCATGGTCTCGGCCTGCTTCTGCGTGGCGTTGACCTGATCGATGGAGGATTTCAGGAAGGCGGCGAAGTCGGGCTTGGCGGCTTGCGGCGCCTCGGCGCCGGCGCGCGCCCCGATCTTGGCGGCAAGCCCCTGCGCCGCTCGCATCTGACCTAGCAGTTGGTCGACCTTGTTGCTCAGATCCATGCCTGCACCCCGTTCACTCGTACCCGTCGCCCGGTCAAAGCACGCCCTCCAAGCGGTACTGCTGCAGCTTGTAGCGCAGCGTGCGCTCGCTGATGCCGAGGCGCTGCACCGCGAGCTTGCGCGAACCGTTGACGTCTCGCAGCGTAGTGAGGATGTGGTCGCGCTCGAGCGACTTGATGTCGGTGGCCGAACCGTCGAATGCGGTTGTGCGCGACGGTGTGGTCGAAACGACGATGTCGGAGGCGGCGATCAACTCGCCAGCGGCGAGAATGAGCGCGCGCTGCACCGTGTTCTCCAGCTCGCGCACGTTCCCCGGCCACGAATGCGAACGCAGCAGCGCCTCGGCCTCGGCGGAATAGCGCGGCTGGCGCGCGGGCGCGATCCGGGCGGCGAAGTGACGCGCGAGCGGCACGATGTCGCGCGGGCGCTCGCGCAGCGGCGGCACGCGCAGCGGAAAGACGTTCAACCGATAGAACAGATCCTCGCGAAAGCGAGCTTCGCGCACCATGCCGGCGAGATCGCGGTTGGTGGTGGCGAGGATGCGAATGTCGAGCGCGATCGGCTTGCGGGCGCCGACGCGCTCCACCTCACGCTCCTGCAGCACGCGCAAGAGCTTCGCCTGCAGCGCGAGCGGCATCTCCGAGATCTCGTCCAGCAGCAGCGTGCCGCCGTTGGCCTGCTCGAACTTGCCGGGCTGGGCGGCGTGCGCGCCGGTGAAAGCACCGCGCTCGTAGCCGAACAAGGTGGCCTCGAGCAGGTTCTCGGGGATCGCCGCGCAGTTGATCGCGACGAACGCGCCCGCGGCGCGCGGCGAATTGTCGTGCACGAAGCGGGCGAACATCTCTTTGCCGCTGCCCGATTCGCCGCTGAGCAGGACCGTGGCGGCCGATTGCGCGACGCGCGCGGCGAGCCGCAGCAGCTCGCGCGTGAGCGGATCCTCCGCCACCAGGCCGTTCGACATCTGCGCGGGGATCGATGTGGTCAACCGCCGCGCGAGCGCCACCAGCGCGCGCGCCTCGATCGGCTTGGTGAGGTAGTCGGCCGCCCCTGCGCGCATCGCCTCGACTGCCTGTTCGACCACGCCGTAGGCGGTCATCAGAACCACCGGCAGATCGGGCCGGCGCCGGCGCAGCTCGGTGAGCAGCGCGAGGCCATCCATCGGCGCCATGCCCACGTCCGAGAGCACCAGCCCGATGTCCGCCGACTCGAGCAAAGCAAGCGCACCCTCGCCGTCGCGAGCACCCAGCGCCGGGATACCGTCGAGCTCGAGCGTCGTGCAGATCGCTTCGAGCAGCTCGGAATCGTCCTCAACCACCAGCACCGTCACCACGCTCAAGCCGCCTCCCGTTGCAACGCATTCGCCGCCGCCGCGGGCGCTGCGCGCGAGCACGGCAATATGAGCGTGAAGCACGTGCCGGCGTCGGGGACCGAGTCAACCTCGATGCTGCCGCCGTGGGCTTCGACCACGCTTTTCACGATCGCGAGCCCGAGGCCGGTGCCGTCGCTGCGCGTGCTGTAGAAGGGCTCGAACAGGTGCTCGCGCGTGCCGGGGTCGATGCCCTTGCCGCTGTCGCTCACGCGAATACGCACGCGCGTGCTGTTCGCCATCGCTTCGAGCTGTACCTTGCCGCCCTGCGCTGTCGCCTGGGCCGCGTTCTCCAGCAAACTCAACAGCGCCGCCGAAAGTCCGCGCGGATCGCCGTGCAGGATCGCACCACCGGTTCGATCGTCGCAGGTGAAGGCGATGCCGCGCGCCGCCATGAGCGGCGTCATCACCTCCGCGGTCTCGGCGAGCAGCGCCCCGACCGCGACCGCCCGGTCGGGCGCGCGCTCGCCGCTCACGAAGCGCAGCATTTCGCGCGTCACGCGTTCGAGGTTGCGCAGGCGCGCGAGGATGCGGCCACCGACGTCGGCCCGCTCCTTGTCCGCGATCGCCCCGTGTTCGAGCCGGTCCGCGTATAGCATCGCGGTGGCGAGCGGCGTGCGCAACTGGTGCGCGAATCGGGCCGCCATCTGTCCCATCGCCGCAAGTCGTTCGTGGCGCTGCAAGCGCTCGCGCGCCGCATGCGCCTCGGTCACGTCGTGCAGCAACACGATGCGGCCGCGGCTCGATGCTAGCCCCTGCTCCTCGAGCCCGATACGCCGCGGCGTGTCCCCCGGGGTCAACCACTCGAACGCCCCATCGACCGGTGTGAGGCGCTCGCGCGTGCGTTGCCAGGAACGCCCGATGAGCGATCCGCCCAGCAGTCTCTCGGCTGCCGGATTCGCATCGCGCACCTTGTCCTCGCCGTCGATCACCACCACCCCGGCGGGCAAGGCCGCGAGGAGTGCCGCCTGACGCTCGGCGAGCGCGTGCTTTTCGCGCAACTCGCGCTCGAGCTCGCCGTGCGCATGTGCGAGCTGCGCAGTCAAGTCCTCGACCCGATCGCGCAGCAGGGCATAGGAGCTTTCGAGGCGATGCGCCGC
>WYBJ01000173.1 GCA_011525945.1 Burkholderiaceae bacterium
AGCCCAGTCGGCGGCGCGGCGCGACAGATACTGCTTGATGTGGTAGCGAAAGGTCGGCGCCAGCTCCTGCTGCTGCACGGTCGCAATGTCGAGATTCGCCGGTGGATCGACGAGCCCGTCGGCGAGTGCAACGCAGTAGTCGATCGGTTGCATGCTCCCGGTACCGAACACGCGGCCCGGCGCGAACTCGGTCGGCACGATCGCTGCAGCGACCTCGGGGAAGACGGGCTCGTTTGCGGCCGTGAGGCGAAAGAGGATGTCGGGCATGAATACCGGCAGCAGGCGTGCAAGCGCGCGCGTGAAGTCGACCGCCATCGGCTCGATGTCCGGATCGCGCCGCCAATACCGATGCGACGACTCGACCAACGTCGCACCCAGCTGAGCGCCGAGAACCTGCTTGATCTCGTGCGCCGCGGCGGTGATGATCGGCTCGACGGCCTTGGTGCCGGGATTGAGCATCGATTCGCGCACGATGCCGATGCGCACGTCCTGAAGCGAGCGCCGTGGCGTTGCATGGACCGCGTACCCGGATGCCAGAATCGACGAGCGCGGCACCGTCGTGTACGGATCGCGCGGATCGTAATAACCCTCGCCCGAATCCTTCAGTGCATCCAGCACCTTCGCGCAATCGGCGAGCGTGCGCGCGAGGATGCCGGTGCGGTCGCAATAGATGTCGGCGCCGATCGCGCCGCCATCGAACCCGAGCATGGCCTTGTGCGGCAGGATCAAGGCGCACGCGTTGTGGTTGGCAGGCCCACGACACGACGCACGCGTCTCCTCGCCCAGGCTCACCATGACGAGGTTGGCGCTGACCGACACGCCCGAGCCCGAGCTCGACCCGAGTGACGCCGCACGCGACGTGTCATAGACATTGGAGGGATTGCCGGCCCAGGTGCTGCGCTGGTAGCCGAGGACCGAAGGCAGCAGCTTGCGCGGCTGGTGGCGTCCGCCCGGATTGCCGGCGCGCCCGTTGTATTCGGTGTTCACCGCCTTGGCGTAGACGATCGCGCCCTTCTTTCGCAGTTGCTCGACCAGGAGGTGATCGCGCGCGGGGAAATCGATGTCGTAGGCCGCATCACCGCCGCCGGTGCTGCGCATGTCGCGCGTGTCGAACGGATCCTTCAGCGACACGACCACACCGTAGAGCGGCATCGCATCGAGCGGCGGATTGCGGCCATAACGCGCATCGAGCGCGGCCGCCTGCTCGAGCGCATCGGGCTGACGACGGAACAGATCGCACACCGGCGGCGCGCCCGGCGGCAACGGCCCCAGATCGGGATGGCGGTCGTACTCGCCGCGGCAGGTAACCGAACGCTCGCCGCGAACGTTGAGCGTCGCGAGCGCGTTCAATTGCCCGGCGTCGGACTTGGCCACGATCATGCCGTATTGCTGCGCGACCTGCGGATCGGAGGCGGTAGGCTCCATGCGGCCAAACTCGAGCGGCAGACCGCGATACCGGTCGAGGTCCGGCAGCAGCCCGGAAGCCTTGACCGTGTCGGTTGGAAAACGCAGCGGCGCGCCTGCGCGCAGCGCGCCCGGCGCCGGCTCGATCGGCTTCCCGTCTTCGGTGACCAGCACGCTCGCGACGCCGTTGAAGGCCCGTGCTCGGGCAAGATAGCGCTCGACGACTTCGACGCAGGTGATCTCGCCGGCGCGTATGGCGCGATGCAACGCCTCGATCGTCGCCTCTTCGAGCCGGAACGAGGTCTGCGGCGCGGCCGTTCGATCCGACACGCCCGACTCCTCAGCCTGCCTTCAGACCCTTGCGGGCGATGAACTCGGGGAAGGCGTCCTTCGCCTTCGCGCCGCGCAGCACGTGGGTGGTGAAGTCGACCTCCGCCTTGTGCTGGGCTTCGAGCCCCATGGTCATCTGCTGCAGCAGCAGTTGCTTGATGCCCATGACCGCGCCGCGGTGATTGGCGGCAATCGTCTTCGCCAGCGCCATCGTCTTTTCGCGCAACTCGTTGCGCGCCACCAGATGATTCAGCAGCCCGATGCGGTAGGCCTCTTCGGCTTCGACGATCCGCGCGGAAAATAGCAACTCCTTGGCGATCGGCCAGCCGACCTGATTGGGCAGCGTCCAGGTGCTGTTGATCCGACCGTAGGCAGCCGCAAGAAAGCGAAACCGCGTGCCCTCGCAGCCCATGCGCATGTCGAGCGAGGATGCGAGCACCGCCGCGCCGCCGTAGGCGATGCCGTTGATCATGCCGATCGTCGGCTTGGCGCAGGCGGAGATGTCGAAGCTGCGCTGCGAGTTGCGCATCGCGTCACGCTCATCGTCCGAGTAGCGCGCATCATCGGTCAGTTGCTCATGAATGTCGCCGCCAGCCGAAAAAGCGCGCTCGCCGGCCCCGGTGATCACGATGCAGCCGATACCGTCGTCGGCCTCGAACGCCTTCACCGCGTGATGCAGCTCATGGCTGAGCTTGCGGTTCATCGCGTTGAGCTTATCGGGCCGGTTGAGCGTCACGACGCCGACGCCCGCCTCCACTTCCGTCAGGATGTGCTCGTACATGGTCGTCTCCTCGGACGAATGCGATGGTTGGCGCCGAGCACACGCAACACGGCGCTTTTCATGCCGCGCTTGCGGCCTTCCGCAGCAGTATCCGCGTCGCCTCCAGCGCTTCGCGTGCGACTTCGAGCGGCGTGCGCGCCCACGCGAGCGGGTTCGGCGCCTCGTAGCTCAGGTAACCCGCATAGCCCTTCTTCGCCAGCAAGCGAAACACCTCCAGCCAGCGCACGCACCCTTGACCGGGCGGCAGGCGATCGATCGGGCGGCGCTCGGATGCGGGGACGCCGGTGGGGACGTCGCTATACTGGAACGCGAAGATCTCGCGCGGCGCCATGGCAGCGAAGCTGCCCCCGCCATCGCCGCAGCGCTCCATGTGGTAGGCGTCGAGCAGCAGGCCGCAGTTGGGGTGAGCGGTCGCCGCCACCAGATCGCGACCCACCGCCAGGCGATTGATGACCGGGTGCTGAGCGCTGAATTCGAGCGCCAGGCGCACACCGTGGCGCCCGACCACCGCGCCCGCCGCACGGAAATTCGCGACTGCGGTCTCGATCGCTCCGCTATTCTGACCGGGCGCGATCATCACCAGATCACAGTCAAGCGCGCGCGCGTTGCGACAAGTCAGATCGAGCGTGTCCAGAAGGCGGTCGCGTTCGCTGCCTTGCGCGAATATGAGGCCAGACTCGGTGCCGATGCACGCGACCGCGAGGCCCGATCCTCGCACCAGTTCGAGCACACCGGCATTGTCGAGGCCCGCGTCATGGCAGCGGGTGAAATCGACGCGGCGCAGCTCGACGCCGTTCCACCCGGCCGCCTTGCACGCGGCGAGCGCCTGCGCAAGCGGCGTAGTGTCCAAGCTCCAGGTATGCAGCGCGAGCCTGTCTTCGAACATGACCGCCCCCTTCAGCGAATGCGCGCTCGGCCGCAGTTCACAGCGCTCGCGTCCTCGCTCGTTTGCCGCCGCCGGTCTCAAGGCATCTGGATCTTGCCGCCGCCCGGCATGCCGCCCCCGCCCAGGCCGCCCATGCCACCCATGCCGCCTTGCGGCACGACGATCGACGAGGCTGCCTGCCGGCGCATCTCCTGCAGATCACGCACGGTGCGCTCGATCGCATCTTTCGCCTCCGGGCCGAACTTGGCCGCTGCCTCGGCCAGATCCTTGGCCTCGATCTCGAACGATATCGGCAGCGCCCCCACCGAGGTCATGACCTGGGTTTCGCCGACGTAGGAGACGGCACGGGCGGCGTCGATCGCGCCCTTGCCGTTCACCGGCGTAAGTCGCCGGATGGTGCCGACACGGCGATCGGTAAAGACTTCTTCCAGGTACAGGTTGGCAGGGTCCATCTTCACTTCGGTCATGCGGTCGTCGGGTCGGTTGGCCATGGTCCTAGCCTCGAATGATTATGCGAATCGACAAGCGTAGCAGAAAGCGGGGCGCCGCTCACTTGTCCGCGGACGGCGCGCGCGGCCAGGTCGCGACACGAGCGCGAGTCTCCCCTGGCTCGACGTGAATGAGCACTTCCGCATTCGGCAAGACCGCTTGGATCGCGGCTTCGAGCCGATCACACAAAGCATGCGCGTCGCTGACCGGAGTCGCTCCCGGCACCAGCAGATGGAACTCGATGAAACGCCGCGCGCCCGCCTTGCGCGTACGCAGGGCCTGGTAGCCCGCCAGCGGCGGAATATGCGCGCCGATCACCTGCTCGATGCGCTCGATCTCGTCGGCCGGCAAAGCGGTATCCATGAGACCGTTGGTCGAACGGCGCAGCAGGTCGACCCCGGTCGCCACGATATGCAGCGCGACCGCCACCGCCATCAAGGGGTCGAGGAGGTACCAATCGGGCAGGAACCAGACGACCAGCAAGCCCGCGACCACCGCAACCGTGGTCCAGACGTCGGTCATGAGATGCTTGGCGTCGGCCTCGATGGTGATGCTGTCGTGGTGTCGAGCGCCCTTCAGCATCACGCGCGCGGCGACGTAGTTCGCCGCTGCCGCGACGATGGCGATCGCCAGCCCGATTCCCAGGTGCTCGAGCGGCTGCGGCGCAAACAGCCGCGGGAGCGCCGTATACGCGATGGCGCCGGCCGCGAACAGGATGAGGACGCCCTCGACGCCGCTTGCGAAATACTCCGCCTTGTCGTGGCCGAACGAATGATCCGCATCCGCCGGACGGGCGGCGATGGTAACAGCGCCGAATGCGATCAAACCCGCCGCGAGATTGACGAAAGCCTCGAGCGCATCCGACAACAGGCTCACCGATCCGGTGAGGAAGTAGGCGCCAAACTTGAGCGCAAGGGTGACAAGCGACGCGCCGACGGACACGAGCGCAAGCCGCCGCGGCGATTGGATATCGATCGATCTCATGAGCGGGCAGCACTTTCTCGACGGCGCGGAACCGGCGAACGCGTCAGGCCGCGTCTTGCGCCGGGCACGTCGTGCCGCCGATCGGCGTAACGGCGCGGGCGCTCGAGCGCATGAACGACGTGGAATGCGAGCGTGCCCATCTGTCCCCACCACGGCAACGTGGCGAGATTGTTGCACAGGAGCCATTCGCACCGCCCGCGCGCAACGCACATCACGTGCCCGCGGATGCGCAGGCTCGACGCGGTGCTTGAGGGAAATCAAAGAAAAGCGTCGCACCGCCGATCGCCCGTCTCTTTACCGGTGCGCCTGCGCCGCGCGCTGGTATGATCGACTCGAGCCCCCGCAATGAACACCGCCGCCCACGAGTTCCAGGTCATGGTCAAGCCGATCGGCTCGGCCTGCAACCTCGACTGCAGCTACTGCTACTACCTGAGCAAGCGCGACCTGTATCCCGACAGCAAGGTGCTGCGCCTGCCCGAGCCGCTGCTCGAGCGCTACATCGTTCAACATCTCGCGGCAAGCCCGATGCGCACGGTGCTGTTTTCCTGGCATGGCGGCGAGCCGACACTGCTCGGCGTCGATTATTTCCGCCGCATCGTAGCGCTGCAGAAAAAACACGCGACCGCCGAGCGCGAAATCCTCAACGGCATACAGACCAACGGCACGCTGCTCGACGAGGAATGGTGCCGCTTCCTCGCCGAGGAAAATTTCTACGTCGGGCTCAGCATCGACGGTCCGCGCGAGCTGCACGACGCCTACCGGGTCGACCGCAATGCACGCGCGACGCACAAGCAGGTGCTGCAGGCGTACCGGCTGTTGCGCCGTCACGGCATACGCGTGGACGTGCTGTGCGTGGTGAGCGCGCGCAACGCGCGCCAGCCGCAGGCGGTGTATCGGTTCTTCCGCGATCTCGGCGTGCCTTACCTGCAGTTCATCCCGCTGGTGGTACGCCGCGCCGACGGCAGCGTCGATGCGCAGTCGGTCCCCGCCGAGGCCTATGGCGAGTTCCTGATCGAGGTCTTCGATACCTGGATACGGAGCGACGCGGGCAAGCTCGTCGTGCAGAACTTCGACGAAGCGCTACGCCCGTATGTCGGCCAGGAGCACGCCTTGTGCGTCTTTCGGCGCACCTGCGGCGACATCGTCGTGCTCGAGCACAACGGTGACGTCTACAGTTGCGATCACTTCGTCGCGCCGCGATACCGGCTGGGCAACATCCAGGAACGCACGCTGGCCGAATTGATCGGCAGCGACGCCCAGGTCGAGTTCGGGCAGGCCAAGGCGCAACTGCCGGCTTACTGCCGGCAGTGCGAGTTCCTCGGTCTGTGCAACGGCGCGTGTCCGAAGGACCGCTTCATCACCACGCCCGACGGCGAGCCGGGACTCAATTACCTGTGCGCGGGCCTCAAGCGTTTCTTCCAGCACACCAAGCCGTACTTCCTGCGGCTCGCCGCGCTCGACCAGGCCGGGCTCCCGATCGAGGAACTGAGCCGCAGGCTCAACGCCGAAGAAGCGCGCTCGCTCCCGCGTGCGGGACGTAACGATCCGTGCCCCTGCGGCAGCGGCAGGAAGTTCAAGAAATGCTGCCTCATGAAAACGGCGGCGAACTAAGCCGGGCGTACGGCGCAGACGTCGTTTCGCGCAGCGCCGGCAGCACCTCATCGGCCCGCCTTTGTCGCGATCGACGCGGGCCGCGCCGATCAATGCGACGGTAAGTGCGCACGCAGGCGGCGCAAGAACGCAAGCCCTCGCTCGATGCGCTCGGTGAGCATCGAGGTGTCGACGGCGTCGAGCATATTGCGCACCACCAGACCGAGCTCGGTATCGCCTTCCATCGTGAGCCGGCGCGCGAAAAACAACGTATCCGGGTCCTCGCGGCGCAGCGCCAGGAGGGCAAAGTCGTGCGTGCTCGCCGTGATGGTGACATCGGCGCGCGCGGCCGACGGCCGTGCGCGGAAATAGCGCCCATCGAAACTGAGCGTCAGGCGCAGGCCCGCATCGCGTACGACCAGGCGAACGATCCTGCCGCTCAGGCGCTCGAGCGCTTCGGGCTCCAACCCGCGCTTGAGGCCGAAGTTGAGCGCGGTGGCCAACGCAGCCGAGGGCGGCGTCTGCGGCAGCCGGGCCAACAGCGTGCCCAGAGGCCACGGGATGCGAGACTGACGATCGCCCGCGTTCATCGGGTAAGCACACCGAACACTTGCTCGAGCGCCGGGCGACCGTGCCAGAAGCCATCGCAATAGCGCGCCTCGGCGGCGTGCGGGAGGCGCGCGTATCCTTGCTGCCACGTGAGCGCGCCGTCGAGCACTTCACGAAACCGCGCAATCACCTCGCCGCTCGCGCTGCTTTGCGGACTGACGCGAACCACATCCACGCCCAAAGACTTCAGGTCGGCGACGGCGGGCAGCAGGTTGTAGGTCTTGGCCGATTGCGTCTGTATGCCGTTGAACGCGAATAGCGGCTCACCGTCGCGGGTTTCCGCAAGCAACCCATCCGGGTGCTCCAGGCAGCAGAAGCGGCAGTCGTCCTTGGGCAGCTCGTGCGCGCGCGCCGTGAAACAGCGCGCGGAGAACGCGAGCGGCAGCCGGCCATAGGCGAACACCTCGGTCGCGAGCCCTTCGGGACGGCACTGCTGCATCTGCGCGAGCAATTGGCGCGACGTCTCGACCGGGGCAACCCAGCGCGCGGCGCCGCAGGCGCGCAAGGCGGCGAGCGTCGCACCGTTGTAGACGTTCAGGTGCGGGCCGATGACGAATGGCGCCTTGGCACCCGCCGCGATCTGTACCGCCGACATGTCGTTCGCCTCGACCGTGTGGCCGCTCTCCACGATGAGCCGGCGCAGGAGCCGCAGATCCGTCTCCGATTCGGGTAACGCGAGTGCGGAAAGCACCACCTCCTTGCCCGCGGCGGCGAGCGTCGAGGCGATGTCGAGCCAGTCGGTCAGGCGCAATTCGTGGCGGCGCGAGCAGACGACCTCGCCCAGGTAGACGATCTCCACCGGCCACGTGAGCACGTCCCGATAAAACGCCAGGACCTCGCTCCGGGGCCAGTAGTAAAGCAGCGGTCCGAGTGCGAGCCTCATCACCGCCAGGGCCGATGGTATGCGCCCAGAGTGACTTGCTGGCCTTCGGCGATGCGGTCGAGCTGACCGCTCCAGTCGGGCGCGACCCGGTAGCGCGGCGCGTCGTCCATGCACGCGTCAATCGCTTGCCGGAACACCCGCGTGACCGTGCCGACGTAGGCCGCGCTGCGCTGCCTGCCTTCGATCTTGATCGCCGCCACACCGATGCGGGCGAGCTCGGGCAGCAGTTCCAGCGTATTGAGGCTGCACGGCTCCTCGATTGCGTAGAAGGTCTCGCCAGCCACCCGGTAGCGGCCCTTGCACAAGGTCGGATAGGCGGCCTTTTCCTGCGCCCCGTAGCGATCGATCAGCACGCCGTTGAGGCGCGACTCCAGGCCGTCTGCGGTCTCCTGCCAGCGCACTGCGGACGCGGGCGAGCATACGCCGTTCAGGTTCGGCCCCTGGCCGGTCACGTACGACGAGAGCGAGCAACGCCCTTCGACCATGACGCACAGACTGCCGAAGCCGAACACCTCGATCTCGGTTTCGCAGCCGCCGATCAGGGTCTTCACTTGCGACAGCGTCAGCACCCTGGGCAGGACCGCGCGCGCCACGCCGAAGCGTCGCACGTAGAAATTGATCGCCTCGTAGGTGGTGGCGGAGCCTTGCACCGAAAGATGCCGCCGCAGCTCCGGGTGCGTGCGCGCGGCATACTCCAGGAGGCCGAGATCGGCGACGATCACCGCGTCGGCCTTGAGTGCTGCCGCACGGTCGATCGCCGCGCACCAGCGCGCCCAGCTCGACGGCTGCGGGTACGTGTTGATCGCCAGGATGACCTTGGCGCCGCGAGCGTGCGCGTAGCCGATCCCGCTGCGCAACTCGTCGAGGCCGAAATTGAGGCCCGCGAAGTTGCGCGCGTTGGTGTCATCACGGAATCCCGTGTAGACGCAATTCGCGCCGTTGTCGACGGCCGCTTTCAGCGCGGACAAGCTGCCTGCCGGCGATACCAGTTCCATGATGGAGCGCAGCATGAACGCCGCGCGCATCCCCGGCCTTCATTCGGATCAAGGTTTGCGGCAGTTGGACACGGTCCAGCCGCGACAGCGCGACCGATCGAAAGCCATCACTCGCACACGAGATTCGCCGCGCGCACCGCGCGCATGGTCGCGACTACAGCACGATCACCGGCCGGTCGGGCAACTCGTCCGGATTGTGTGCACCGGGCGGAAAGTGTCGCTGCAAAAGCTGCGTGATCTCGCCGATCGCCGCCACCGCCCCGGCTTCGAAGTGTCCGGTACGGAAGGCACTTTCCATCCTGCGGCAGATGGCGTCCCAGGCGCTTTGCTCGACCAGACGACTGATACCACGATCGGCCACGATTTCGATGCGTCGATCGACCATTTGCAGATAGATGAGCACGCCGCTGTTGTGCTCGGTGTCCCACACCCGCAAGAGCGAGAAAAGCTCCAACGCGCGCTGGCGCGCACTGCGCCCGCGCAGCACTTCCCACGGACTCATGTTGGCTTCCAACACCACGCGCAGCTCACCGCCGTGCGAGCGCTCGGAGGCGCCGATCGCTTGCTCGATCCGATCCAAGGCAGCCCGCGGGTATGGGCGTAACGCGATGCGATCGGGTATCAACAGATGTTTCAGTGCACGCGCAAGTGACATCGCTTGCTCACCAACTGCCCGAGGCGCCACCGCCACCGCCACTGCCACCGCCGCCGGAAAATCCGCCGCCGCCAAAGGAGCCACCTCCGCCAGAAAACCCACCGCCGCCGTAGTAGCCGCCGCGACGCATCGAGCGCCCGATACCGGCCACGCCGAATACGGTGCTCAGCACGAACACGAGTAACGCCACCGTCACGGCCGCAAAGAGCGAGCCGACGATGAACCAGGCGATGGCCCCGCCGATGCTCCCCGTGAGCGCGGCCCCGCCGACCCGCCCGAACATCGCCCGCAACACGCCCGCGACGACGAACACGAGCACGAATCCGATCATGAGGAAATTGTGGATATCGACGCGCTCGCCGCCCGAGCGCGCCTGCGGCGGCGGCAGCGGCTCACCCTCGACTACGCTGATCATGCGCTCGACGCCGGCCGAAATGCCGCCGTAGATATCCTTTTGCCGAAAACGCGGCGTGATGGTCTCATCGATGATGCGCTTGGCGATCGCATCGGGCATGACGCCTTCCAGCCCGTATTGGGTCTCGATGCGAAGCTTGCGATCGTTGAGCGCGATCAACAAGAGCGCGCCGTCGTCGATGCCTTTGCGGCCAAGCTTCCATTCGTCCAGCACGCGACGCGCATACTGCTCGATCGTCTCCGGCTGCGTGGTCGGCACCAGCAGCACGGCGATCTGCGTGCCCTTGTGCGCTTCGAACTGCGCAAGTCGGGTCTCCAGCGCCTGGCGTTGCTCGGCGCTGAGCGTGCCGGTAAGGTCAGTGACGCGGGCGCTGAGCTTCGGCACCGGCGCCTGCGCCTGCGCGACGGCGGCTGCGAACAGCGCGATGAGAAGCCATGCGGCCAGCACGAACCGGCCCGCCCGGCCGACCGCGTCGCATGCGGCGACGGCACAACTCGGGCGCCGTGCGATCCTCACAACCAGAGCCGTTGTTGCCGCCTCACTTCGCCGCTGCGGGCGCCGGAGCGCCCGCCGGCGGCTTGGCTGGCGCGCCGAAATCGACCTTGGGCGGCTCCGCGATCGCCTTCTCGTCCTCGACGGTGAAACTCGGCTTGGTCTTGTAGCCGAACATCATCGCGGTCAGGTTGCTCGGGAACGATCGCACCGTCACGTTGTACTCCTGCACCGCCTTGATGTAACGGTTGCGCGCCACAGCGATGCGGTTTTCCGTGCCTTCGAGCTGCGCCTGCAGGTCGCGGAAATTCTGATCCGCCTTCAGTTGCGGATAATTCTCGGCCACCACCAACAGCCGCGCCAGAGCCGAAGACATCTCGCGTTGCGCGGCCAGGAATTTCCCGAATGCTTCCGGATTGTCGACCAGCTCGGGGGTCGCCTGGATCGAGCCCACCTTCGCGCGCGCTTCGGTCACCCCCATGAGCACCGCCTGCTCGTGCGCCGCGTACGCCTTGACGGTGTTGACGAGGTTGGGGATGAGATCGGCGCGCCGCTTGTACTGGTTGAGGACCTCGGCCCACGATGCCTTGATCTGCTCGTCGGTGCTTTGCAAGGTGTTGTAGCCGCAACCGGAAAGGGTCAGGACCGCCATCAAGGCCAATAGCGCGAAGCGCACACGCATCGATCGACTCCTCTGGGGCGAAGATGCCCGCTAGCAACCGTGTGGACAGGACCGGCAGGCGGTGTTGTGCATCGCGCATCGCGCCGCCCACGGCATCGATCTACTTACCGATGCACCTCCAGCACATGAGAGCAAACGGTCAATCTTCGATCGATCGCGTGCTCAGATATGGGCAGATGGTAGCCTAAACAAGGCCGGCAGCTCTTTTTCTATAGTAGGTGCACGCGCTTGTCACGAGGTATTGTGCGGTCCCAGGAAGCGCGTGCCATTGAAGTGAATCAGGTGCGTAGGGTGGTCTGCCACCCAGACTTCCGTCTCCCATGCAATTTCGGGAAGGTAGCGTGCCATCATCTGGCGGTCCGGAAACGCGGTGACATACACCAGCCCCGCCTTGGAGCCCTTGAAGAGCTTGGTCAACTCGTCGTGACGCTTGCCATCGACTGGGCCATGGCTTGTCACCGATTCGATCAGCAGCAACCAATTGCAGTCGGGGTAGTAGATGATGACGTCGGGCATTTTACCGTGCGAGTCGACCTCGACGCCTAGCTCGGACAGCCGGCGCTGGTCGAAGTAACCCCACTTATCGCCGGTATCGCCTGCGTAGACGAGAATCCCGCCGGGCGCGAAATGAGGGCCGAACGACTCGACAATTGCGCGAATCAGATCGCTGTGCGCACCCGGGCTGAGTTGAATTTCCTTTCCCGGCGCAATCTGCACGGGAATGCGGTTAGTCTCGCGCACTTTGGCGTACTTGGTTGCGAGCGATTCGCGAGTCGCAAGGTACGAAGTCAAGTTCCCTTTCCATGCCTCGGTCCCGTAGCTGCGCAATAACGCAAGCATCTCTGGCGAGACTTGATAGACGGCCTTGGGGCTGTTTACCGGACGCACGGGTTCGTCTGGATTGTAGAGCGCAATGCCGGCATTGACGAACTGGTGCATGCTCTGACGGCGCACCGTTTCCCGGGTGTTGGGAGCGTACTTCTTTTTGTAGTGCTTACGCGCCCAGTCCATGATCGGCGTGATGCCTATGAGCGGGTTGGCGGCGTCGGACCAGGCCTTGCCCGGCGTCAGGTTAATGAGTGCCAGCAAGCAAAGCGCAGAGCGGTCGTTTTGTTGTGCGCGGGGCAAACCCAGATCCAGGAGGATCTTATTCGCGGCAGCGATATGCTTATCGCTGTTCTTCATTCGAACTGTGAGAGACGTTCGTCGATACGTTCTTGTGTCAGATCACGCTGCTTCCTTGCCCACCTGCCGAGCGCGTTCAGTTGTGCCCGGCTTGGGAACTTCATCGACCTCAGATCAGTAGCATTGACTTGGGTGTGACCATTGAAGCGCCGGAAGTGGTCGTCGATAGCGGTACCGTTCAGGAACACGACGAGCCCGCGCGCCAGATCCTCCGGGAGTCCGTGCCGATTCTCATGTAGTACGTTCAGGTGGTTCTCGAAGCCAAGCACCTCCACGTCTGGGAACTGCGTGGGTTCCACCACGCTGGCTACGATACGGCGTCGCTCTTCCTTGGACGAGAAACGGCGCACCACGGCGTAGTAGCCATTCGGGTACAGCCAGCGCTCCGTCTCCGGATTACGGGCGATCGCGTTCGGCTTCTTGAGCCCTAGCTTGGGCCAGTCAGGAACCTGGCCGGCGAAATGTCCTGGATACAGCAGCGGCACCGTACCATCTTCGGGTGCGTGGCGAAGGTGATCGCGCATGCGAAAGTCCACTACCGGGCCCGTGGAAACGGTGATACCGATGTCCTTGAGCGTGTGGCGCACGGTCTTGGACAACTCCAGCGCGTTGTGCTCTGGGCTGGTCGGAACGTGGATGAATCGCTCAGCGTCTCCGGGCAACACAACACGATCGAACGCGTGCTCGTGGACGACGTAGTCGACGAAAGTGTCATCAGTTGATGTCGAAACTGTGACCGGGCCCTGTGGCACACCGCACTCGAGCGCGATAATCACGTTCTCCTGTAGGACCTCATCCGCCTTGAACGCCTTGTTCCGAGACTGAAACAGGTGCATGTGACGAATCGCCGAGCGGGCGAAAATGAACTCGCGAAAGGCTCGGTAATACGGGCCGTTGCAAAAGCTGCGAGGGATGATAGCTACGATCTTTCCGCACGATTCCATCATGGCGATGGCCAGAGCAACGAACGCGGTATATAGATTCACCGTTTCGATGCCAACTTCACGCAGCAGCAACCGGTGGCGCGAGCCGGTATTTATCTTTTTGTATGGGGGGTTGAGGATCGCATGCGTGAAACCTGGCTCACAGCCCAACTGCAGCCGGTTAACGGCGTGCTCGATGAAGTCACCGCCTTGAATGTGCGGTGTGATCGGCAGCCTACCGGTATAACTGGTCAGCGTGTTAGCCAAGTGCACGCGGATGCCGTCGTCCACCTCAAATGCCGTAAGCTCGATATCGTCGAAACCCTGGCCACAGCGGTCGAGGAAGGCCGAGGTCAGGGACCCGAAACCGGCGCCAGCGTCAAGAAGCCGGCACGTCCTAGACGCTGATGGAGGGAAAAGAGCCGCCATGAATTCGGCAACGCTGGTGGGCGTCATGAACTGCCCAAGCGACGACTTCTTGGCATCCGTCTCCTTGGATAGCCGCAACCGAGTTTGGTCCATCTTTGAAAAAACGTTCATCGATTCCAGTTTCGCTCCGTAACGGACGCTGTAAAGAACCTGCATTTCAGGTCAGCATCCGTCGATCATACCCCCAGTCTGACGGACCGGCGGTCGCAAGCGACGAGATCTGCGTCGGACAAGCTCCACTAAGAACTTGCGTGCAAGGGCGATCTCCGAAATCGAGGAGTAACCAGCGAATATCCTCACGATATAGGGACTGGCGATACGATTAGTCTCAGCAGAGGTTATCGCTTGCGATGACGCCCGTCTGTAAACCTCACGTCGTAGTACCCGCGGCTCAGCGCCATAGACATCCCACGCCGCGACGCAACGGTCGCAGTGTAGCCACAAGCCATGCGGCAGGTCACTTACGCAGGCGTATCTGTCTGCCTCACTCTCGCGCGCCGTCCGCGCCGACACGTATCGCGAGAAACGGCATTACGCATGCGATCGGTGATGCGCCGCTTGCACGGCGCCCATAGCTGGTACAGTTGGGGGATTGCCCCCGACGCGCGGTCGTACCGCTTGGACGGGCCAGCAAGCACGCTGGCGCCGGCATCACCGGCGCATGTCGGACACGATCAAGCGATGGAGGTGTAATGATGATGAGTTACCGATCCCCACGAATCGCGCAGACGATTCTCATGGCCGTAGCGGCGGTGTGCAGCGCTGGCGCAGCCGCAGCGCAAGCCGAGTTTCCGACGCGCCCGGTGCGGCTCGTCAATCCCTACACGCCCGGCGGCTCGGTGGACTTGGTGGGGCGAGCGCTGGCGGCCGGCCTCACCGACATCTGGGGCCAGCAGGTGATCGTCGACAACCGCCCGGGCGCGGGCACCACGATCGGTACCGGGCTGGTCGCACGCGCGGAACCGGATGGCTACACCATGCTCATCAACAGCTCCGCGATCGCGATCATTCCGAGCATGTACAGGAACCTGAACTACGACCCGGTGCGCGACCTGACGCCGGTCGCGCTCGTGGGTGTCACTCCGATGGTGCTGGTAGTGAATCCCAATTTCGAGGCGAAGTCGGTTCAAGACCTGATCAGGCTCGCCAAGGCGCGGCCGGGAAAGATACCCGCGGCAACCTCGGGCGTGGGCAGCACCAACCACCTGACACTCGAGATGTTCAAGCACATGGCCGGAATCAACCTGCTGGCCGTGCCCTACAAGGGCGGCAACCCGGCAATCACCAGCCTGCTGGGCGGGCAGACCATGCTCCACTTCAACGTCCCGGGCAATTTCATGCAGCACATCAAAGCCGGGAAGCTGCGCGCACTCGCCGTGACCAGCGCGAAGCGGGTTCCCTACCTGCCCGACGTGCCGACGATGATCGAATCGGGCATCCCCGACTTCGAAGCCACCGTCTGGTATGGCGTCCACGGGCCGGCCAAGCTTCCGCCCGCCATGGTGCAAACGTGGAGCGTTGCCATCAACCAGTACCTGAAGACGCCCAAGGCGCAGGAGCACCTGCGGCGCACCTACATGCACGTCGATCCGAATACGCCCGCCGAGTACGCCGCGTTCTACCAGCGCGAAGTCAGCCGCTGGGGCACGGCGATCAAGGCCGCCGGCATCGAGGCGCAGTAAGGTCTCGTGAACTCGACAGCTTCGTCCTCGCGCCATGACGAGAGGCCATGGAGATCCGCCAGCTCCGGTACTTCGTGCGCATCGTCGACCTGGGCAGTCTGTCCAAGGCGGCAGCCGACCTCTATGTCGCGCAGCCGGCGCTATCCAAGCAGATCGCCTCGCTCGAGGCCGAGCTGAAAGCATCCTTGCTGGTGCGAAGCTCACGCGGCGTCACGCCAACCGAGGCGGGCCTCGCGTTCTACCGCCAGGCGCAGTCGCTGCTGCGGCAGCTTGCGCGCGTGCCCGACGAAGTGCGCTCGACCGACGCGAGCCCAAGCGGCGTCGTGGCCGTCGGCATGCCCTACAGCGCCTCCAATATCCTGGCGCCGGCGCTGGTCGCAGCGGCGCGCGAATGCCTGCCCGGCATTCGCCTTGCCATCACCGAGGAAGGCAGTGGCCAACTCGAGGAACGGCTAGCGGGTGGACGGCTCGACCTGAGCCTGCTCTACCAGCGCGAACGCCCTTCCCCACAGATCGAGGAGCGCCCGTTGCTCGTGGAGGAGCTGTTTCTGGTGATGAAGTCGCGTGATCGGGGCGAAGTCGCGCTCGCCGACGCGGCGCGGTTACGCTTCATCCTGCCAGGGCCGGGAAATTCGACCCGGCAAGTCGTGGAGCATGCCTTCATCCGGGCAGGACTGAAGCTCGAACTGGCCGCCGAAGTGGACGCACCGTGGACGACGCGAGCGATGGTCGCCAAGGGACTGGGGGCCACCGTCTTGGCGCGTTCGGCGCTCTACCCGGAGAGGACGCAGACCGTGCTGTCGATCCGGCGCATCGTTCGGCCGGGACTGAGCCGGGCCATGAATCTGTGCGTGCGCCGCGGTGAGACGCTGGCGCGCGCACCTGCCGTGGTCGCGCAGGTGCTCGAGTCGGTAACGGCGCGCCTGATCGACCAGGGCGACTGGCGCGGCGCCACACTGGCCCGGCGGCGCTAGCAGCCGGCCGCGCCCAGCGCACGGGCCGGCAAGCGGCCGGTAGATCGCGTCGCGCTCGGACCCGCTCTGCCCACGGATCTGGCGGTGAGGGCGCAAACGCTAGTGTCCCGAGTCAGAAGTTCGCCGCACAAAAGATGCCGAAATCGACGCCATACTTTGTCGCGAATCCTCGCCAGGTGTCCAACCTGGCTGCGGTTCGCTTCGCGTCTGGCGTCGATTTCG
>WYBJ01000174.1 GCA_011525945.1 Burkholderiaceae bacterium
CCCAGGCCGATTTTTCGTCGATGAGACTGCTGTGGTACGGGGCGTCGTCCATGCCGCTGGCTCTCTTGAAGGATGCGATCCGCGTGTTCGGCTGCCAGTTCATCCAGTCGTACGGCATGACCGAGACCTCCGCGCAAGCCACGTTCCTTCCGCCGCAGGATCACGATCCCGCCGGCAATCCGCGGATGCGGTCCGTCGGGAAATGCCTGCCGGGTGTCGAGGTCCACATCATTGACGAAGCCGGCAAGGTACTCGGCCCGGGATCGATTGGCGAGATCTGCATCCGCTCTCCTTCGAACATGTTGGGATACTGGAAGCGCGAGAGTGAAACCGAGGCGGTGATGCGCGATGGGTGGATCCGATCCGGGGACGTCGGCAGGATGGACGAGGATGGGTATGTGTACATCCTCGACCGCATCAAGGACATGATCATCTCGGGCGGCGAGAACGTCTATCCGGCGGAGATCGAAAACGCCATCGTTGGCCATCGGGCGGTCGCGGAGGTTGCGGTCATAGGAGTGCCGGATGACACCTGGGGCGAGTCGGTGAAGGCCGTGGTCGTCCTGCGGCCCGGCTGCGAAGCGACCGCGGCAGACATAATCGCGCACGCAAGGCGCTCGATTGCATCGTACAAGGTGCCGAAATCGGTCGACTTCGTCGACGCGCTGCCGAAGAGCGCGAGTGGCAAGGTGCTGAAGAGAGAGCTGCGCACACGATATCGCGATCAGGCGACCGCTCGCGCCCGTCAGAATTCAACGATTTGACCCTCGGCTGAGCCGCGAATCGGCGAAGATCGGCTAGCCCAACTTGCGCATTTTGCGGCTAGTCGTTGAAGCAAAACAATGAGTTGTGCCGATAGTCGGCACTACACGGAGGTGCGGGCGGCTCAAGCGCTGAGCGCGAGTTCGAGAGCGCTGTGATCGAGTCGCAAGCGCTTGGGCAAGGTCACACCGAGGCGATCCAGGAGCATCGCCTGCAAGGCATCGGGCTGTGTCACGCAGCGCAGGCGGATCTCACCGTGCGTGGTGGTTGGCAAGCAGACATCGTGCGCGCTGATGCGCTTGATCTCCTCGAGCACGGTGCGGGGCGAGTTGCCGAGCCCGGCGCGTGCCTGCCAGAGCTCGAGCGTCTTCCAAAGGACGAAAGCGAGGAAGCACACCAGGATATGTGCCTCGACGCGATCGGCGCGCTGATGCCAGATCGGGCGGATCGCGAGCTGATCCTTCTGGATCCGAAAGGCCGCTTCGGCCTGCGTGAGCTGGATGTAGGCGCGCCAGAGCTTCGCTTCATCCCAATCGGTGACGTTGGTGGTGAGCGCGTAGGCGCCTTCGGTGAGCGCCGCCCAGGCGTCGAACGACTCGTTGACGGCGACGTTGAGATGAAATCCGGCCGGGGAGCCCGCGTCGATGAGCGTGACGGTGTAGCGTGCCGCGGCACGTTGGTTCGCCTGCAGGAGGCGCCCGATCTGGCGCTGCACGGCGCCGCGCTCGAGCGGGCGCTGCGCGCGCTCGAGGCGCGTGGCGAGCTTGGCGAGCCCCGCCTCGATGCGCCGGCTGAACTTCTCGTGCATCGCGCGCTCTTTGTCGCGTCGTGCCGCCGAGCGACACAGGACCACCGTGTCGCCCGTTGCGACCTCCTTGGTCAGCTTGACAGCCACGTCCTCGCGCAGACGCACCCAGCCCCGATCGTCGGCGAGCGCACTGGCGTGCCGCTTCAGCGCCGACTTCGGCGCCCCGATGATGTAGCGGCGCCCACTGCGCCTGAGCCACTCGAGGTTCGAGCGGCTCGCCATGCCGCGATCGGCGATCCACACGCGGCCGATGACGCCGTGGCGCGCTTCCATCGTGGCGACGATCTGCTCGACGGTCTTCACATCGCTCTGGTTGCCGGCAAACACCTCGTAGCCGAGCGGGAAGCCGTCGTAGGTCACGACCAGCGCGATGCAGACCTGCTTGCAGTCCGGGCGGTGATCGCGCGAGTAGCCGCGCGCGGCGAGCGTGTTGCCCTCGGCCAGGCCCTCGAAATACGTGCTCGTCACGTCGTAGAGCAGCACTTCGTGCTCGAGCGCGAACAACTCGCCCGCCCGGCGCGCCAGATGCGCCTCGATCGCGCCCTTGTGCGGCAAGAGCTGATCGAGCGCACGGTACAGCCGGTCCTTGTTGACCTGCGAGTCGGGCAGCTGCAACAGATCGGGCAGCGCCGTGCGCCGATACCAGTCCTCGGCGATATGCAGCTCGCTCGAGGGCTCGCACAGCCGTGCCGTGACCAACACCGCGGCGATCGTCGCCCACGGCACCTGCTCCTGACTCTTCGCCAGCAGCGACTCGGTGAGCTCGCTGAGACCCACTGCGCGCCACAGCGCCAGCGCCAGATACACATCGCCGAACTGCCGCGGTCGCTCGACCCGAATGCCCTCGAGGCGCACCGGCACCGTGAGCTCGCGGTGACCGTCGTCAAACAGCGCCGCCTGCTCGGGCGCGCCGATCAGATGGCGCGCGAGCGCGCGAGCCTTCAGGCGCCCTGCGCCGTCGAGCTCGCCCAGATGCGCAACCGTGCGCTGGATGACGCGTCGCCCGATGCGCACGCTCTCCACCAGCCGCCAATAGCGATGGACCTTGCCGTCCTTCCGTCGCGTGCTCGCACGCAAGTACATGCCGCCATCAAACCCGAGCGTACGCGCCTCGACAAGAGGGAAGGTCGGCACTACACGGCGAAATCAGCCCTCCCGTACGTGCAAGTGGCTGATCGCGCTGGCTTACGCCCCACGAAAATCCCGAGAATCGCAGGTGAGTTGCGCAAGTTGGGCTAGCGCGGCAGCGCCTCGTCCAGCATCCTGACCAGCGCATCGCGGTCGTAGCCGAACGGCTGGTTCCCGTTCAGCTGCACGCGTTCCTCGATCGCCTTCCTGATGATGGCCTCCGCCTCGCGCTGGTTCGGCACGATCAGGTAGCGACGCCGGGGATCGGGCGCGAACAGCGCGTGCGCGACTGCAGTGGCGACGTCATCGGGTTCCGGATAGCGCAAGCGAATCGGTGAATGCCTCGATCGCGTGCTTGGTCATGCTGTACACGCCGAGGTCACGCGGCGGGAAGGTGCCGGAGAGCGAGCCGATGTTCGTGATCCGCCTCTTGCTGGTATCGGCGAAGGCGCCGACCGGGGCAATGTCGGCGGCGCGCGTGACCTCGAGGCGCAGGGGCATTCAACACTCGGCAAAGCCGACTGCGGGAGCAAGGTAATGCGCCTGTTCCGGATGCGCTTTGGATCGCGACCCCCGCTGGGCTGCGATACCCATGGTTACGGAGCTCCCTGCCTATTCCGCCGGACACGCCGGTGGATTGACAGTCTGCGGCCGATCTCAAAGTGGGGGTTTACGTGGGATCGTTTGCTGACAACGAGGTTGCCCGGTGCAGGCTTCAACTTCGTACGCAGTGGTGAGGCTGAGCCAGCCTTTCGTCTACTAAAAATTGACATGTCGATTATACGTCCATATCTTCGGAACTATCGACGTGCTGTTTGCGGCACCAAAGATCCGGGGACTTTGATGTGATCGATCGTCGTACTTTGCTGACCACAGCCGCATCACTTGCCTCACTGGGCGCCATGCGCGCCGCCACTGCCGCTGCGGTCTTGAAGGAAGGTGCAGCGTCAAAGCGGGTCTATGACCTGATCATCGTGGGC
>WYBJ01000175.1 GCA_011525945.1 Burkholderiaceae bacterium
ACTGCACGACGGGTATGTCGCGGCTTGCGCCCTGGAGCGCCATCGTGCGGTCTCTTCCCTCACCCCCGGCCCCTACCCAGGAACCTGCCCGCCGCGCGGGCACACAACGCTCCCCTCTCCCACCGGGCTGATCTTTACCCATAACTATGGCCGCTGGACACCGTAGGCGGAGAGCGCGCCAGCATGTTGGTGAGGATCTCATACATTGCGGCGAGATCGTCGAGTCGCTGCAGGCCCAGCCACAAGGTTTGGGTGCCGGGCTCGCCATCGCACTTGCGCCCGAGAAAGCCCCCGAGGCTTGCCACCATGCGGGTGGCTTCGCGCAACTTTGGCGGCTCATCGGGCAGCACGGGGCTGCGATGGATATACGTGACCAGTGCCTTCCATTCCATCTCACTGAAATAGACCGTGCAGGGCACATCGGGATGCTCGCGCCCGAGTTTGGTCAGATGCAGGATGCGCCAGGCCACCACCATATCGATGGCAAGGCAGGCTTCGATGCGATCGGCGGCTCCGAGTTGACGCTGCTCGATCTGACAACCGCTCTTGAGGGTGCGGTGATAGACCTCGATCCCCCAGCGCGCGGCATACCAGGCGATCTTCTCGGTGGCCTGGGAGAAGCTATCGATCTGGCAGGTAGTCAGCAGCATCCATTCGAGCGCCTCGACGCCCGTGGGTGCTTCGATCTCGCGTGCCCATACGGCCCATACGCTGACGGGCTTCAATTGGGCTTTGGTTCTGGGCGCCTTGAGTTCGACGCGCGCGTAAGAGATAGCCATCTTGGCGATGCGCGCAGCGCGCTTGGTTCGCCGCGGCACTTCAAGCTGCTGCACGCCTGCGATGGGTTGGCGGGCCAAGTGCTCCCACAGCTTGCCCTGCTCTTCGCTGAGCGCGCGGTTCTGTTCGGCTCGAACCAACAGTTGCGGGGCGTGCTGGAGCGTGCGCGCAAGATCGAACAGCTCAAAGATGTCGGCTTCGCGATCGCCTACGCTCACCACCGTGGTGTTGGGACAGCGCGCTTGAAACCGGGCAGCCGCCTGCACGCTCTTGAGCCACTTAGAGCTTTCCTTCTGCTCGATGGGCAGGTGCTTACGTTGGTGCTTCTTGCCAAAGGCTTGCGCATCGCGCGCCCAGCATTGCACGTCCACAAGCCCCAGGGGCAGCCCCTGCGGGGTAAAGGCCATCGTGTCGTGCACCAAAAGCCCAAGCCAAGTGTCGGGGCGCGTGCCGATCGGCCCCAGGTTCTCGATCGCGGGCTGGGTGTTGTAGTTCAGGCTCGTGGTGTCCTGCACCGCGAGCACCACCGGGTGGGCAGCTATCCGCGCGCAGGCTGCCTGGTAGTGCGATTGCAAGATGGCATCCATGCTCGTGGCCGCATGATCGAAGAAACGGTAAGCCGCCTTCGCCTTGGCACGCGAGCCGCAGGCTTGCGGAATCTGCGCGCGCGGTTTGGCGTAAAAGTCGCGCGCCAGGCTCAACAAGCGCGCGCTCAGGCGCGCATCGCCAAGCTCAGCGGCGCCGAACTCTTCTTGCGCCCAGTCGTGCGTGCCCTCGGTGAGGTCTACAGCCTTGTGCTCACGCTGTGCCGGCTCGGGCTGCGCCCGCAAGCGCTCCCGCCAGTCGTGCCGCAAAGGATACACGTAGACATCCTTGAGCGGCACGCGGTGGGTGCGGGAGCGATCCTGGCGCCCACGCCCGCGCGTCACCCCCACGTGCTGCCAGTTGGCCGCCCGATAGCACGTGCCGCGGAAGCGTCCATGCTCAACGAAAGTCTCCAGCAGAAGCGGGCGCACCCCATAGCGCTGCGTCCAGTCACCAGGCAACTGCCTTGCACACAAACCCAATACATGCGAGGCCAGATGCGGCACTTCGACTTGGGGCAGGATCAGAAAGCGGCTGTTGGCGAGCAGCGCATTCAGATTGCTCGCGCGTGCGGCCTCGCTCCAGCCGATGAAGCGATCGCGCGCCTGAACACGCCAAGCCGCGGCGCTGAAGGCCACCGCCCCCACGATGCCGTAGCGCTCACTGCGCACCAAGTAGCGCAACTGCCCCCCGCACAGCGGTCCCGCGCCCAGGTAGTGATACCGCGCCATGAGCGCACGCCACAGCCGCGAAGCGCGACTGTGGCGGCTGCGCACCACGATGAGCTCGATGCGCCCGAGCTCGCTCAAGGACGCCTTTACCGGTGCAAGCTCCGGAAGCTCTTCGGTCCATACCGGGCGTGCTCGCGTGGGCGGCTGCGGGCGCGCCGCAGGCAGCTCCAGCACACCAGCACCTGCCAGCTTGCCCAGCGCTACCCGGCAACTCATCTCCTTCAGCCGCCCGTTGGGCGAGCGCCAGTTCAATGACTCGCACACCCGGCGCGAAAGCGCCCGACGCGACAACTGCGGCTCTTCCTTGAGCATCGTGCCGATGCGCTCCAGAATCTCGCGTGAGAAGGATTGGCCGCATACCACCATCGTTGCAGCATAATGGAACACGGCGCCGGTGTCCAGCACCTGACTTGTGGGACATGCTCAGCACCGGGAGAGGGGTTGGGGGTGAGGGAAGAGGCGCCACGCGAGGTTCCAGGGCGCAAGTCGCGATGCGCCATCGTGGCGTCTCTCCCGGCGGGAGAGGGGAGCGCTGTGTGTCCGCTGATGCGGGCGGGTTCATCGGTTGGGGGTGAGCGGTCGCGCACCGCGCGGGTTCCAGGGTACGGCCCGCGATGCGGGTATCGTGTCGTCTCTGCTCGGCATTTCGCTTGCGCAGAAGCCGCCTGAGCGACACAGGGCAGCCGAGCGAGGCGGCTGTGGCCGCGCCGGCTGGCGCATCCTGGGCGCAGACGCTGCGCTCGGTCTTCAGCGCGCGTATGCTGATCGCCGCGTTGATGGGATTCGCGTCGGGTCTTCCGCTGCTCCTCACCGGATCGGTGCTGCAAGCGTGGTTGCGCGACGGCGGTGTCGATCTCGCCCACATCGGCCTGTTCGCCCTGGTGGGGCTTCCCTATACGCTCAAGTTTCTCTGGTCGCCGCTGTTCGACCGCTACGCGCTGCCGGTCCTCGGCCGGCGCCGGGGTTGGCTGGTGCTAGCGCAGGCAGCACTTGCGGCAGCGCTAGTCACGCTCAGTTTCGCCAAGCCGGTGTCCGACGATCTTTTCGCGGTCTCGGCGGCGGCGCTGCTGGTTGCGTTCTTTTCCGCATCGCAGGATATCGTAGTCGATGCGTATCGGCGCGAAAGCCTCACCGACCTCGAGCTGGGCCTCGGTTCGGCGATGTACGTGAACGGCTATCGTATCGGCATGCTCCTCGCGGGCGGCGGCGGACTGATTCTTGCCGACGTGCTTTCCTTCCCGCAGATGTATCGGTTGTTTGCCGCCGTCATGGGGGCGTGCATCGTCGTGAGCCTGGTCGCGCCGGAACCGTCGTTGCCGCCGGGACGTCCGCAATCGCTGGTCGAGGCGGTGGTGCTGCCGTTTCGCGACTACTTCACCCGCGAGGGCGCATGGCTCGCGCTGGCGTTCATCCTGCTCTACAAGCTGGGCGATACGCTGGCCTCGGCGATGACCACGCCGTTCTACCTCGATCTGGGCTACAGCAAGAGCGAGATCGGCGCGGTGGTGAAGCTGTTCGGATTCTGGGCCACCCTTGCCGGGGCGACGCTCGGGGGCATCTGGATATTACGTATCGGGCTCGCGCGCTCGCTGTGGCTGTTCGGCATCGGGCAGATGGTCTCCACGCTCGGTTTCGTCGTACTGGCGGGAATTGGGCCGAGTCTGCCCGCGCTGGCGATCGTTATCGCGTTCGAGAACCTGACCGCGGGGCTGGGCACGGCGGCGTTCGTCGGTTTCATGGGAGCCCTCACCGACCGGCGCTTCACGGCGACGCAATATGCGTTGCTGTCGAGCCTGATGGGGATACCACGCGTGCTGGTCGCCGCGCCGACCGGGTGGCTCGCGCAATCGCTCGGCTGGAGCGCGTTCTTCCTCGCTTGTGCCTTGATCGCGTTGCCGGGTCTCGCGCTACTGCGCTGGATGCGGCGGCTGATACACGACGAAGTTGCCGTCTGCACCGCGCGCAGATCAGACGGATAGGCGCTCGAAGCGGTAGACCGCAAGCTGCCCGAACAGATTCGGTGCCACTGCGACCTCGGCGCCGTCGTTCAGTACCACCCGTTCGCAGATACGGATTTTGCGCCGGGCGCAAAAGCGCTCGAAGTCGTCAATCGTGCACAGGTGCACGTTGGGGGTGTCGTACCACTCGTACGGCAGGTTGTCCGATACCGGCATGTGGCCGCACGCGACCGCCAAGCGGTTGCGCCAGTAGCCGAAGTTGGGGAAGGTCACGATCGCCTGCCTGCCCACGCGCAACATCTCGTCGACGATCGCCTCGGTGTGGCGCATCGCCTGCAGCGTCTGCGAAAGGATCACGAAATCGAAGGAATCGGTTTCGATCTCCGCCAGGCCCGTCTCCAGATCGTTCTGGATGACGTTCACGCCATTGCGCACACACGCGACGATATTCTCCGGGCTGATCTCCACGCCGTAGCCTTGCACCGCGCGCGTGTGCGCCAGAAACTGCAGCAGTGAGCCATCACCGCAGCCAAGGTCGAGCACGCGCGCCCGCTGTGGTATCCAGCGCGCGATGACCGTAAAGTCGGAACGCGCTTGCAGGCTCGCGTTCATGGTTCGGCGCGGGCTGCGAGTTCCCGCGCGAGCCGATTGAAGTATTCACGGACGACCTCGTGATAGTGCGCGTTGTCGAGCAGGAAGGCGTCGTGGCCGTGCGGGGCATCGATCTCGGCGTAGCTGACGTTTCGCTTGTTGTCGAGCAGCGCCTTGACGATCTCGCGCGAGCGGGCCGGCGCAAAGCGCCAATCGGAGGTGAACGAGATCACGAGGAAACTCGCCTGCGTCGATGCCAGCGCGCGCGTGAGGCTGCCGCCGTGCTGTTTGGCCGGGTCGAAGTAGTCGAGTGCACGCGTGATCCGCAGGTAGGTGTTGGCATCGAACACCTCGGCGAACTTCTCGCCCTGGTAGCGCAGGTACGATTCCACCTCGAAGTCGACATCGAAGTGAAAGCGGAAATCGTCGGCGCGCAGCACGCGCCCGAATCGCTCCATCATTGCATCGTCGGAGAGATAAGTGATGTGACCGATCATGCGTGCGATACGAAGCCCACGTCGTGGCACGGTAGCGAACGCGTAATAGTCGCCGCCGTGGAAATCGGGATCGGAGATGATCGCCTGGCGGGCGACTTCGTTGAAGGCGATGTTCTGGGTGGAAAGCTTTGGTGCGGCGGCGATCACGATCGCATGCGCCACACGTTGCGGCTGATCGATGGTCCATTGCAGCGCCTGCATGGCGCCGAGACTTCCGCCCATCACGGCGCAGAACCGATCGATACCGAGTCGATCGGCGAAGCGCGCTTGGGCGGCAACCCAGTCTTCCACCGTGATGACCGGAAAGCTCGCGCCATATGGCTTGCCGGTCGCGGTATCGTTGCTGGCCGGGCCGGTGGAGCCGTGACAGCCGCCGATGTTGTTCACGCCGAGCACGAAGAACCGATCGGTGTCGAGCGGCTTGCCGGGTCCGACCATGTTGTCCCACCAGCCGACATTCTTGGGGTCGTCCGCGTACCAGCCGGCGACATGATGCGATGCGTTCAGCGCGTGGCAGACCAGGACCGCGTTGCTGCGCTCGGCGTTGAGTTCGCCGTAGGTTTCGTACATCAGCCGGTAGTCGGACAGCACTGCGCCGCTGCGTAGTTTGAGCGGCTCGGCGAAGTGCGCCACTTTCGGCGCGACCAGACCGACGCCGTTCTCGGGAAGTGCCAGTTCTACGTTCACACGAATGCCGTCCAGAAAACAAAAAACCCAGCCGACTGCGCGGGCTGGGTTGCCTTCGCTTTAGCCGGTTTTATTAGGCGCCCGCAAGCTGAGGTTCAAATCGGCGCCGTGCTGCTCAAGGAGAAGTTACTCCCGGCTCTCCGGAGTGTCAACTCGCACGCTCACGCGCCGCCGGCGCGGCGTGCGCCGGGTGCCGAACAGCACGCGGCGGTATTCACGCAGGCGTTCGAGCACGAATCCGCACAGTGCCGGGTCGCAACCGGCTGTCGCGGCGAGGAAGCGGTCGTAGATGCGAAAGTAGGGCGGGATGCCGTCGGGACGCAGGATCGGGCTCATGCCGTACTTAGGCTGATTCGTGCCACCGTCGACGCGGGCGTGCGCGAAGCCGTGCGCCTCGCTCCAATCGATCGCACCCTCGGCGTTGGCGCGGTCGTAGCAGAGTTGGAAGGCGATCGGCCTGCCGCCGGCATCCTGCCATACGAATAGATCGAAGCTCTCATCCTGGAACCAGCGCCGGTAGCCGCGCTCACTGTCCTGACGCACCGACCCGATCTCGCGCATCGCATCGCCTTCCGCTAATCGGCATTGAGCCGTTCCAGCATGACCCGCATCCGCTCGCGGTCGGCTACGCGCAGCATGCGGCGTGCGAGCAGGCGCACGCTCGACAGATTGGTGCGCAGCACCTCCTGTTTTACTGCGAGCACCTGCGCCGGGTGCATCGAGAACTCGCGCAAACCCAGCCCCAGCAGCAGGCGCGTGAGCTTGACATCGCCGGCCATCTCGCCGCACAACGCCACCGGCGTGCCGGTTCGATTCGCCCCCGAGATCACCAGCGCGAGCAAGTGCAACACCGCGGGATGAAGCGGATCGTACAGGTGCGCGACCGCGTCGTCGGTGCGATCGATTGCCAGGGTGTACTGGATGAGGTCGTTAGTGCCGATCGAAAGGAAGTCGAGCTTGCGCGTGAACATGCGTAGCGCCAGCGCAGCCGCCGGCACCTCGATCATACCGCCGACCTCGATGCCCGCATCGAATTGTTGCCCGCGCGCAACGAGCGCCTGCTTGGCGATCGCAACTTGCGCGAGCGTCTGCTCGACCTCGGCAGCACCGGAGATCATGGGGATGAGCAGCCGCACCTTGCCGTGGTGCGAGGCGCGCAGAATCGCTCGCAGCTGGATCTGGAATCGCTGCGGCTCGGTGAGGCACAGCCGGATGGCGCGCAATCCCAGGGCAGGGTTCTGTAGCAGCGGCCGCTCCATGCCGTCGATGTTCTTGTCCGAGCCCAGATCGTAGGTGCGAATCGTGACCGGACGACCTCGCATCGCCTCGACCACCGCGCGGTAGGCCTCGAACTGCTCTTCCTCGTTCGGCAGCGAATCGCGGTTCATGAACAGAAACTCGGTGCGGAACAGTCCGATACCGGCCGCACCGGCTTCGTCCACTTCCGCGACATCGTCCGGCAGTTCGATATTCGCGTGCAGCTCCACGTCGACGCCGTCGAGGGTGACCGCGCGCGTCGAGCGCAGGCGCCGCAGCTTCTGTCGTTCCAACTCGATCTGATGCCGGCGCAGCCGGTAGTCGGCGAGCACCTGCGGGTCCGGGTCGACGATCACGACGCCCTGGGTGCCGTCGACGATCAGCATCTCGTCTTCGCGGATGAGGCTGCGGGCGTGGTGCAGCGAGGCGACCGACGGTAGGTTCAGGCTGCGCGCGACCACTGCAGTGTGCGACGTAGCGCCGCCCAACTCGGTGAGGAAGCTCGCGAACTGGTGCTGCTTGAATTGCAGTACGTCGGCCGGCGACAGATCGTGCGCCACCAGGATCCTGCTTTGGCCCGCAGCGGTGAGGTCGGGCACGTACCCGGGCTGGCCTCTCAGGCTGAGCATAATGCGCTCGACCACCTGCAGCACGTCGGCCTTGCGCTCGCGCAAGTACGCATCTTCGATGGCGTCGAACTGCGACAGCAGTTCGTCGGTCTGGAGCTTGAGCGCCCACTCGGCATTGCAACGCTCGCGCTCGATGATCTTGCGCGGCACCGCAGAGAGCGTGGAATCGTTGAGGATCATCATATGCACGTCGATGAACGCCTCGAACTCCGGCGGCGCCTTCGACGGGATGTTCTCGCGCAGCGTCTCGAACTCGCGGCGCGTCTTCGTGACCGCGGCATCGAAGCGCGCCAACTCGTCCTCGATCTGGCTCTGGGGGATCTGATAGTGCCCGGCTTCAAGCCGCGTATGCGAGTGCAGCAGTGCCTGCCCGATGGCGATGCCGCCGCAAATTCCCGTGCCGTGGATGGTGAAGCTCATGGCGCCCCGCAAGGTACTGCGCCTAGTCTAGCAGCCCGAGCCCGTCGCTCGCACGAGACGGCGGGATCGAACGGCACGGGGCGGGGCTGCCGAGTTGCATGCCTTATGCCGGTGCGCCACGCATATCGGTGTGGCGGTGCGACGTAGACGGATCTGCCGGGCGCGCCCGGCGCTCGGACGCTAGTCGGGCTCGCCGAAGCGCGAGGCCACGAGTTGCGCGAGCACCTCCAGCGCGTGCGATTCGTCCGGTCCCTCGACTTCGAGCAGGACCGTGCTGCCGCGCGCGGCAGCGAGCATCATGACGCCCATGATGCTTTTCGCGTTGACGCGCTTGCCGTTTCGGCTCAGCCAGACCTCGGAGCTGAAGCGCGCTGCCGTTTGCGTGAGCTTGACCGACGCACGGGCGTGCAGGCCGAGCTTGTTGACGATCTCAAGTTCCCGTTGCAGCACAGGCCTGTTCCGAAGGCGGCATGCGCACCACCCCTTCGGCCCCCCCCGAGAGCGCCTTCTCCAGCACGACCGCGAGCGACTCGTTGCGGTAGCTGAGCGCACGGATCAGCATCGGCAGGTTGACCCCCGCCACCCCCTCCACCTTCCCGGGCAGCAGCAGCCGCGATGCGACATTGCTCGGCGTGCCGCCGAAGACATCGGTCATCAGCAGGATGCCCTGGCCTGAGTCCACGCTGCGGGCAAGGCGGATGGCCAAAGGCAGTATCAGTTGCGGATCGTCCTGCGGCGTTACACCGATTTGCGCAAGCTGGCGCGGGCGGCTGCCGAGGATGTGGCTGGCGCAGTGCAGCAGGCTCTCGCCGAGCGTGCCGTGCGTCATGAGAAGGATGCCGATCATGGCGGAGCAGGACTATGCGGCATTATGCTTGTGCGCAGCACAATGCGCAAATCCCGTGCACGCCGCCACCTTTGCGAGGGGAGAATCTATCCCGACTTCAAGACCCCGAGCCCGGGGTCCGTTGCTGTGGTTGCGGCGCCTGGTGGGCAGACGCTCCCGCAGCGCTCAGACGCCGGATCGGCGCTCGAGCGCGTCGAGCATCATCCCGGCAACATTGAACCCGGTCTGCTCGGTGATCTCCTGGAAGCACGTCGGACTAGTGACGTTCACCTCGGTGAGATAGTCGCCGATCACATCCAGGCCCACCAGCAGCAGCCCCTCGGCGGCGAGGACGGGGGCAAGATGCGAGGCAATTTCGCGGTCCCGCCCGGATAAAGGCTGCGCGACGCCGATTCCGCCCGCGGCGAGGTTGCCGCGCGTCTCGCCCGGCTTGGGGATGCGCGCAAGGCAATACGGCACCGGCTCGCCGTCGATCAACAGAATGCGCTTGTCGCCGCGGCTGATCTCCGGGATATAGCGTTGCGCCATGATGGTGCGCCGCCCGTAGTGGGTGAGGGTCTCGATCACCACGCCGATGTTGGGATCGCCGCGGTGCAGGCGGAAAATCGACGTACCGCCCATGCCGTCGAGCGGTTTGAGGATGATATCGCCGTGTTCGGACAGGAACTCGCGCAAAAGCGCCTCCAGACGCGTCACGACGGTCGGCGCGGTGAATTGCACGAAGCGGGCGATCGCCATTTTCTCGTTATAGTCACGGATAGCACGCGGATCGTTGTAGATGCGCGCCCCTTCCCTCTGCGCCAGCTCGAGCAGGTAGGTGCTGTACACGTACTCCATATCGAAGGGCGGGTCCTTGCGCATCAGCACGGCGTCGAGCGCTGCCAGCGGTTGCAACGCGGGCTCGGTTGCCTCGTACCAGTGATGGGCATCGCCGGTGAGCTTGAGCTCGCGCACATAGGCGTAGACGCAGCCTTCGCGCCACACGATGTCCTCCTGCTGAATCGAGCAGACGCGATGACCGCGCGTGACGGCCTCGCGCATCATGGCGAAAGAGGTGTCCTTGTAGGTTTTGATCGACTCCAGCGGGTCGAGGATGAAGGCGATCTTCATGTAGACGCGGGCTGCAGGCGCTCAGGCGCGCGCCGCCTGCACCGGGCGCGAGGTGTCGGCGGCCCCGGAGGCGGCCGCGGTCTCTTCCAATTCAATGGCAGCGGCGACCAGCGCAAGGCGCGCCACCACACCGTAGGCATAGAAGCGATTGGGCGGGCAGTCGGGCGTGCCGGCCAGATCCGGCAGGCAGGGGCTCGCGAATGCGAGCGGGACGAAATGCATGCCGGGGGCGTTCAGGTTCTGATCCTTGCCGCGCTCGGTGTGCACCCGATAGAAGCCGCCCACCACGAACCGATCGATCATGTAGACGACGGGTTCGGCGACCGCGTCGTCGACCGTCTCGAACGTGTGCACGCCTTCCTGCACGAGTACGTCGTGCACCTCGAGCCCTTCCTTCACGACCGCCATCTTGTTGCGCTGGCGCCGGTTCAATACCCGGATCTCGGACGGGCTCTTGACCGTCATGATGCCCATTCCATAGGTGCCGGCGTCGGCCTTGACGATGACGAACGGCTCTTCGCGGATGCCGTACTCCTTGTACTTCTCCCGTATGTCGGCGAGGATTTCTTCGACATAGCCTTCGAGGCACTCTTCGCCCTGGCGACCCCGGAAGTCGATCTTGCCGCAGGTCTCGAAATAGGGATCGAGCAGCCAGGGGTCGATACCGAGCAGCTCGGCGAACTCCTTCGCGACGCGTGCATAGGCGGCGAAGTGATTGGACTTGCGCCGCACGTGCCAGCCCGCGTGCAGCGGCGGCAGTATGGCCTGCTCGATGCCGCGCAGCACGTCCGGTATGCCCGCGGAGAGGTCGTTGTTGAGCAACACCACGCATGGATCGAAGCCGTCGAGCAGCAACCGGTCGCCCTTGCGCTGGATCGGCTCGAACACGAGCGTGCCGTTGTCCGGGATTTCGATCTGTGTCGGCGCCGTGATCTCGGGCAGCAGGCTGCCGATGCGCACCTTCATACCGGCCTGGCGCAGGATGTGAGCGAGTGCGGCCAGATTCCGCAGGTAAAACGTGTTGCGCGTGTGGTTCTCCGGCACGAGTACGACGCCGCGCGCGTCCGGGCAGGCCTTGTCGAGCGCGATCATCGCAGCTTGTACGGCGAGCGGCGTGAACTCAGGCGCCAGGTTATTGAATCCGCCCGGGAAGAGATTGGTGTCAACGGGTGCGAGCTTGAAGCCGGCGTTGCGCAGATCGACCGAACCGTAGAACGGCACGGTGCGATCCTGCCATTGCGAACGCAGCCAGTGTTCGATGGTCGGTTGCGCTTCGAGCAACCGGCGCTCCAATTCGAGCATCGGGCCTGTGAGCGCCGTAAGCAGATGCGGGACGTTCATGGGCGGCCTCCGGTTCGCCTGGCGGTGCGACGTAAGGTGTTACAAGCAGCGCCGATGTGTGCGATACGAGCGTTGGAGGGCGGAATTGTAGCCGATGCCGTCGTCGCCGGTGCCCGGAAAAGAATCGGGCGCCCGAAGGCGCCCGCGTACGGCTGAGTACGGAAGGCTACAGGTGGTAGGCGACCTCGCCATGCTCGGTGGTGTCGAGACCTTCGCGCTCGCTTTCTTCCGTGACCCGAAGGCCGATCACCCGGTCGACGATCTTATAGGCGGCGAACGAAACCACGCCCGACCAGACGATCGCGGTTCCGACCGCCCATAGCTGGGCAATGACCTGCTTGCCGATTTCGACGTCTACGAATTCGTTCTTGACGAAATCGGGGATGCCCGCGCCGCCGAGCCCTTTCGACACGAAGACTCCGGTCAGGATCGCGCCGATGATTCCGCCTACTGCGTGCACGCCGAACACGTCGAGCGAATCGTCGACGCCGAGCATGCGCTTGAGCTGGTTCACGGACCAAAAGCAGATCGCGCCGGAGAGCAGACCGATGACGATGGCGCCCATCGGGCCGACGAACCCGCAAGCGGGGGTAATCGCGACCAGTCCCGCGATTGCGCCGGAAGCCGCACCGAGCATCGAGGGCTTGCCCTTGAAAAACCATTCGAGGAAGGTCCAGCTCAAAGTGGCGCTGGCGGTTGCGACCGAGGTGTTGGCGAACGCCATGGCGGCTGTGCCGTTGGCCTCCAGATTCGAGCCGACGTTGAAGCCGTACCAACCCACCCATAGGAGCGCCGCCCCGATCATCGTCAACATGAGGCTGTGCGGCGTCATCGCCTCCCGGCCGAAGCCGATACGCCGGCCGAGCACGAAAGCACCGACGAGGCCCGCAATGCCGGCATTGATGTGCACAACCGTGCCGCCGGCGAAATCGAGCGCGCCCTTGGCCCACAGAAAGCCCGCCGCCGCGGTCACGCTCGTGAGCGTCGCCTCGTCCTTGATCGCATCCGGGCCGTCCCAGTACCACACCATGTGCGCCATCGGCAGATAGGAGAAGGTGAACCAGATCACCATGAACAGCAGCACCGCGCTGAACTTCATGCGCTCGGCGAATGCGCCGACGATGAGGCAGGGCGTGATGGCCGCGAATGTGGCCTGGAAGGCGATGAACGCGAACTCCGGAATGACCACGCCCTTGCTGAATGTGGCCACAGTCGACGCGTCGGTGACGCCGAGGAGGAAGAGCTTGTCGAGCCCGCCGAAGAAGGGTGTCCCGGCGGTGAATGCGACGCTGTAACCGTAGATGAACCATAACACGGTCATCAGCGAAAAGACGCAGAACACCTGCATGGCGACCGATAGCGCGTTCTTGGCCCGCACCATGCCGCTATAGAAAAGTGCCAGCCCCGGAACGATCATGAGGATGACCAGCGCGGTTGCGGTCAGCATCCACGCCGTGTCGCCTTTGTTCGGCACGGGCGCGGGCGTCGCCGCGCTAGCAGCCGGCGCGGCTGCACCCGGCGCTGCCGCTTCGGCCACGGGTTTCGCATCCGGCGCCGCCGTTCCCTGGGCAAGCGCGGGCGCTGCCAGACCAAGTGACGCACAAAGCGTAAGCACGGTGAGCAGTCGTTTCATCATGGTCTCCCTTACAGCGCGTCGGCGCCGGTTTCTCCGGTGCGAATTCGGATAACCTGTTCGAGCTCGAAAACGAAGATCTTGCCGTCGCCGATCTTCCCGGTATTGGCCGATTTCTCGATCGCCTCGATCGCCTGTTCGAGCAGGTCGCTCTTGATCGCCGCTTCGATCTTGACCTTGGGCAGAAAATCGACCACGTACTCGGCGCCCCGGTACAGCTCGGTGTGGCCTTTCTGGCGCCCGAACCCCTTCACTTCCGTGACGGTGATGCCTTGCACGCCGATCGCGGACAGCGCTTCGCGCACTTCGTCCAGTTTGAACGGCTTGATGATGGCGGTAACGAGTTTCATCAGTGCCCCCGTATGAGAATGACGGCGTGTTCGAGCGTCGAGCAGCCGGCTCTAGTGTCCCGAGTCAGAAGTTCGCCGCACAAAAGATGCCGAAATCGACGCCATACTTTGTCGCGAATCCTCGCCAGGTGTCCAACCTGGCTGCGGTTCGCTTCGCGTCTGGCGTCGATTTCGA
>WYBJ01000176.1 GCA_011525945.1 Burkholderiaceae bacterium
CTCCCGGTGGGAGAGGGGAGCGTTGTGTGCCCGCGCGGCGGGCAGGTTCCTGGGTAGGGGCTGGAGGTGAGGGAAGAGACTGCACGACAGCGTTCCAGGGCGCAAGCCGCGACGTGCCCGTCGTGCAGTCTCTCACGCCCGCAGACGCGAGCGCTGTGTGCCCGCGTTGCGGGCAGGTTCCTGGGTAGGCCGCAAGGGCGCCGAGTGAGGCCGTGGCCGCCAACGCGAACGAGAGTGCCGCGATCACGCCCGCCGCCATCGATCACGTCTTGCGCGGCTCCACCAGCATGCGACCCTTCATCTCCATGTGCATGGCATGGCAGAACCACTGGCAGTAGTACCAATACACGCCGGGCCGGTCGGCTTTGAAGGTCACCGATGCGGTCGCTTGCGGCCCAACCTCCATCGCGATCCCGTAGTTGACGATGGTGAAGCCGTGCGTGAGATCCTCCACCTGATCGCGGTTGGTGACATAGACCGTGACCTCGTCGCCCTGGCGCACCGTGAAATCGGTCAGGCTGAACGTTGGCGCGATCGTGAACATATAAACGCGCACCTTGTTGCCGTCGCGGATCACCTGGGCTGCCGATTCGAGCTCGATGCCATCGGCCTGCGCCTGCTTGCGGGCGTCCTCCCACATCGGGTCATCGCGCTTCCAGATGTTGATCGGATTGACCTTGGAGCGGTGCACGATGGTGGCGTCGTGCGGTTCGGCGAAACTCGGCGAGTCGTGCACCAGCACCATCTTGTCGCCCGAGATGTCGATAAGCTGGTCGCACTCGGGCTTGAGCGGGCCCACGTTGAGGAATCGGTCCTTGGAGAACTTGTTGAGCGACAGCAGCCATTTGCCGTCCGCTTCCTTGGTCTGGCCCATCGAGGTGTGGTTGTGCCCCGGTTGATAGTGCACGTCCAGCTTGTGGATGATCGGATCGACGTCCTTGCCCTGGAATTTCTCGATCGCGCGTGCGATCGACCATTTGCAGACCTGGCTGTCGATGAATAGCGTCGTATAAGCGTTTCCGCGCCCGTCGAACGCCGTATGCAGCGGACCGAGGCCGAGCTCGGGTTCGGCCACCACCGTGTCGCGCGGCTTGATCTTGTCGTCGAAAAGATCGTCGAACTTACGCACGTCGAACACGCTTACCGTGGGCGAGAGCTTGCCGTTGGCGACGACGTGAATACCGTCGGGAGCCGTATTGATGCCGTGCGGACTGTTCGGGATCGGCACGTAGCGCGTGAACGGCGAGCCCTTGCGGCCGTCGAGTACCGGGACTCCACCGATGGTTTTCGCCTGGCCCTTCGCGACTGCCTCCTCGATGCGCTTCAGATTGAAGATCACCACCCAGTCCTGCTGGTTAGCCGTCATCTCCCCGATGGTCACGCCTTCCTCTGAGTTGTAACAGGTCGAGAAGGCGTACTTGCCCTGGTAATCGCAGTCGACATTGTCCAGGTTGCCGTTGACGATGACCTGCCACGCGACTTTCATCGTCTCGCCATCGAGCGCGGTGAATACGCAACGGTACTGCTTCGGATCCTGGATCGCGGTGCCGTCGTTGGGAATCGGCACGCCGTCCTCGCCGTTACAGAACACGTAACCGGTCTTCGGATACTTCTGCACGCGCAAGCCGTGCACCGTGTGCTGGTTCGGCAACTCGATGATCTTGTCGCATTTCATGACGTCGCAGCGCACGCGGGCAACCCGCGTATTCGCCTTGTCGTTCATGTACAGGTAACGTCCATCGTAGGTGCCGTCGGTGAACGACATGTGCGGGTGGTGCAGGTCGCCGTTGAGGTAGGTGCCGCCGTGCGACGCGAGAAACTTGCGCGTCTCGGGCGTGAGTCCCTCGGTGAGCACCTTGATGCTTTCGTTGGTCTGGCCCCAGCCGGTGGCGCTGCAGCGATTGAACACCGGTACGCGCATCAGCTCGCGCATCGACGGCAGTCCCACGATGCGCAGCTCGCCGCTCTGTCCGCTCGAGAAGAACACGTAGTATTCGTCGAGTTCGCCCGGTCCCACGTGCGACTTGGTCGCCGTCGCCGCCTGCGCCGGTTGCGCGCCGGCCGCTGCCGCAGCGGCGGGTTTCTCGGCCTTGCCGGCCTCCTCGGGTTTCGATTCGCACCCCGCTAGCAGGCCGGCGGACGCACCAGCCGCGAGCGCTACGGCCTTGGCGCCGCTTCCCAGGACGACACGCCGGACCGGATCGTCCGGCGCGGTTGATAGCTGCTTCTTGCCCATCGCTTCCCTTTCGTGTGACATGCCATTCGACATCGATGCGTACGTGACACGTCTCTTCATAGCGCCGACTCGGTGGTGGGCGCTTGCGCTAGATCAAGCGGTAGCGAGGTTGCGGCTATGCCGCGCCAGCAGTCCGACTCGGCGGTGTCGGTATGGGATTGACTTCCGTGCCCAGGGGTTGCGGCGGCGTGGTGGCCGACCGGCGCTCGCGCTTGAGCCGGCGCTGAATGCGCACAGGGCACTTGTGGTCGTGGTGGTAGAGCACTTGGCAGTGCAGGCAGGAGATGCACTCGTTCGGATTGATGTGTCCCTCGGGATGAATCGCCTCGACCGGACACTCCTTGAAGCAGCGCGTGCAGGGATTGCCGCATTCGCGGTAGCGCTTGAGCCAGTCGAACATGCGCATGCGCCCGGGGATCGCCAGCGCGGCGCCGAGCGGGCAAAGATAGCGGCAGAAGAAGCGTTCGACGAAAAGTCCGATCAGCAGGAGCATGAGCGCGAATGCGACGAACCACCACTCGCGCATGAAGTGCAGGATGATCGCGGTCTTGAACGGTTCGATTTCGGCCAGCATCTCGGCGTAGGCAAGCGAGCCGAGCGAGACGCCGAAGAGCACGAGAAAGACGATGTACTTGACCGGCCAGAGGCGTTCGTGCACACGCCACGGGATCTTGATCTGCGGCACCTTCAACGCTCGCGCGGCGCGATTGCTCAATTCCTGCAGCGCCCCGAACGGGCACAGCCAGCCGCAGAATGGCCCGCGCCCCCAGAAGAGCAGCGCGCAGGCAACCGACGCCCACAGGATGAAGACCAGCGGATCGACCAGGAACGATGACCAGCGGAACCCTTCGCGCAAGGCGGTGGTGAAGGTGAGCACGTTGACCACTGAAAGCTGCGCCTGTGCGACCCAGCCGAGCCACACCAAGATCACGGCCAGGTAGACCGTGCGGATGCGATCGAAGAGCGCTTCGCGCTTCACCAGCAGATCCTGGAAGAAGAAGATGAACGTCAGGATCGCGAGCAGGATGGCGAGCGCGATGATCGCTGCCGCCTTGCTGAACCAGATACGCTGCCAAAGCGGCACGCCGGCATCGACAGCCGGCGAGTCCGGCGCGGTTGCAGCGGAGGTCTCGGCGCTTGAACCGCGGGCGCTTTGCTCCGCAGTTTCCGCGGCCGAAGCGCGTGCGCCTTGCGCCGGAGGCTCCGCGGCGTCGGCCGCTACAGCCTTGGTGTAGCGCTGCGGCAAACGGTATGGCAGCTCGAAGCTGACGAACGCCTTGTCCAACGCACCGGTCGCGCGTTGCACGAGCAGTTGCAGGCGCCAGGGTGCGGTCGGGTCGAACTCCACACCGCGCGCGACGGCGAAGACGCCGATCTCCTTCAGCGCCGGCGCCCCCTCGGCGTGTAGGGCCGCGATGCGACGATGCTCACGGTCGTGGAAGCGGATCGTCTCCGCGCCCTGGATGAGCTGAATGCGGTCGAAGATGCCGCCGCGCACGTAACCCGAGCCCTTGAACGAGTAAACGCCATCACCGGCGACCAGGATCGCCTGCTGGCCCGGTGCGAGCATCGATGCGACGCTCTTGTATTCGTCCTCCCCGAGTAGACTGCGACCGATCGCCGGTTGCGACACGAGCGCTACATACAGATCGATGAAGATGTCGCCGTCCGCGCCGGGCTCGGGACGCTGCGCTGCGATCCGGTTGCCCGAGTCGGCGAACGCCTTGTTCACCTGTCCGACCGTGACACGCAGATGGCTTACCGCACCCTGCTCGATGAGCGCGCTCCAGCCGGTAACCGCGCCGGCTCGCGGGTCGAGCGCGCGCACGGGCGACTGCCCGCTTCCCGCTGCACCGCTTGCGCCGGGTGCGGCGCTTAACTGCAGCGCGCGCGCCACGCGCAGCGCCGATCGCGTCACGCTTTCGCCCATCACCAGGACTGTGACGGTCGCGCCACTCACGATGTCGGGCTGAGGTGGCTTACGACGCCCGGCGCTCGCCTCGAGCGGGTTGTAGCCGATGAAAGAACGCAAGTAAACGACGATCTTCTGCTCGGGAATCCCGATCAGCACGATAGGCTCGCTATGCGCGACGAGCTTCGTGCCGACGATCGTGCCCTTCAGATCCAGGCCTATCAGAATGTCGATGGGCTTGCCCGAATATCCGTTGGCGTCGACGTATTGCGAATTGAGATAGACATGCCCGAGCAGAGTGTTGCCGCGATAGGCGGGCGCGACCGTGGGTGATGCACGCGCCGGGCCGAAGCGTTCCGCTCCCGGAACGAGGTCGGACGGGGAGACTTTCGCCAGGAATGCGCTGAGTATTTCAGGGGCGGTCTGTCTCGCTGCGGCTGTCGTATCAGCCGGGCTGCCCCAACCGAGGAGAACGAACGCCAACGCTGCCAGTGCGGCCCAGGCACTGCGGCCGATCAACTCGGCCCCTGGTTTTGTGTGATCATTGCAAAGCGCGCCACACCTGACGCACACCTCAACGTCGTCAACGGAGAGCCCGCATGATGCGCGAGTCGCTACTGGAGCGCAACCCCGAGCTTGGGCCGGTTACGGTGCCTCTGCTTGTCGGCCTTGCAAATGCTATCGAGCGCGAGGCGGTCGAGCGCTACACCCGCCTCGCGCAGGTCATGGAGCAACGCGGCGAGCCCGAAGTCGCAGCGGCCTTCCGCCGGATGCTCGATGAAGAGCGCGCGCATGTCGATGCGGTCCAGCGCTGGACGATTGCGCTCGGGGAGGAGACGCCCGATCCAGCGCAATTCCGCTGGCGCCTTCCGGCAGACCTTTCCAGATCATGGGACGAGGCCGCAGGCAGCGCGCGGCTCACACCGTATCGAGCGTTTGCGCTTGCAGCCGACAACGAGCAACGCGCGTTCGCACTGTACAGCTATCTCGCGGCAGCTGCGGACGATCCGAAGGTGGCGGCGCAAGCCGAGCTCCTCGCGCATGAGGAATTGCGCCACGCCGCGTTGATGCGGCGCTGGCGTCGCGACGCGTGGCACCGGGAGCGCCGCCATGCGCCGAGCGAACCGCCGGTCGTGACATCCATCGATCAATTGCACGCGCTCTTGGCGCGACGCGAAGCCGCGATCGCGGGCTGTCATCGGGCGGTTGCCGACCGATTGCGCGCGCTCGGCGACGAGCGCAGTGCGGTCGTGGTGGAGGAAGCGCTGCGCTCGCCGGCATGGCCGCCGGAGGCACACTCGACGGCGCCGGCCGACGCGATCGTCGATAGCGACAACCCGGTACGCCTGCTGCTGGCTGCACAGGCGCCACTGGAGGATTTGAGCGATACGCTCGAAGCGGTCATGCGGCGTATCGAGGGCGAGTTGTTCGCCGCCGCCGAGAAGGCGCTCGGGAACGTCATCGCGCGCATCGCCAAGATCGCGCTGCAAGTCGAGCGGCGGCTGCGCGCATCCGAGCCCGTGACCCCGGCTTCGTGACGCCCATCGTTTCTCGGCGCGGCAGGCACGGTTCTCGCCGTGCGGGCGCACGCTGCAAGCTCACCCGGCGTACAGACGCAGGATGCCGTAAGCGACCGTGGCCGCGATCGTCACCGCGGCGATCAGCGTGAGCGCGGCGAGCTGCAGCCGACTCACGCGCGCGCTCCGGCGGCGCGCGCCTCGCGCCCGTTTCGCAGCCACTGGGCCAGCAGCAAGGCGCCCAGCAAGGCGAGCCCGACGATGTCGGTCACGAGACCCGGATCGATCAGGAGGAAGGCTGCGGCGAGGAAAAGTGCGCGCTCGAACCACGCCACCGGCCGCAGGAAGTACGCTTCCATGGCCGCTGCGAGCGCGACCACTCCGATCGAACCGGTCACGACGGCGCGCAGGATCTCGTTCCACGGGCCGTCGAACAGCAGCGCCGGGTTGTAGATGAAAAAGAACGGCACGATGAAGCCCGCGGAGGCGAATTTCACCGCCTGCAGGCCGGACTTCCACAGCCCCGCCCCGCCGATCGAGGCGGCGGCATACACCGCCAGTGCGATCGGCGGCGTTACCGCCGACAGGCACGAGAAGTAAAAGGCGAACATGTGCGCGGCCATCGGCGTGACGCCGAGCTTGATGATCGCCGGGACCAGCAGCGCGGCTTGCATGATGTACGCGGGCGTCGTCGGCATGCCCATGCCGAGGATGATGCCGGCGACCATGGTGATGAGGAGTGCGGGAATGAGGTTGCCGCCGGCGATTTCGACCAGGAACGCGGTGAAGCGCAGCGCGAGCCCCGTCTGCAGCACGATGCCGATCACGATACCGGCCGCGGCGCAGGCCATGGCCACCGGAATGGTGTGCTCGGCGCCCTCGCGCAGCGCGACGATGCAGGCGCGAAAGCTCAGGCGCGTGCGCTTGCGCAGGGCCGCGATCACGATGACGCTCGCGGTCGCGACGATCGCCGCATAGGTCGCGGTGAAGCCCCAGAAGAGCAGGATCAGCAGCACGATCACGGGCAGGAACAGATGGCCCTGGCGCAGGAGGATTTCGCGCAGGATCGGCAACTCCTCGCGCGGAACGCCCTTCAGCCCGGAGCGTACCGCGTTGAAGTGGATCGCGGCGAACAGCGCGCCGTAATAGAACAGAGCCGGAATCGCGGCAGCGATCATCACCTGGGTATACGTCGCGCCCAGGAACTCCGCCATGACGAAGGCCGCCGCGCCCATGATCGGCGGCATGATCTGGCCGCCGGTGGAGGCAACCGCCTCGATTGCCGCAGCCGCCTCGGGCTTGAAGCCCGTTTTCTTCATCATCGGAATGGTGAGCCAGCCATCCACCATCACGTTGGCGACCGCCGAGCCCGAGATGGTGCCGAACAGGCTGGAGGAGACCACCGCCACCTTGCCCGGACCGCCGCGCGCGCCGCCCGCGATGGCGTTGGCGAAGTTCATGAAGAACTGCCCCGCGCCGGATTTCTCCAGGAAGGCGCCGAAGATGATGAACAGGATCACGTAGGTGCCCGCAACCGCGAGCGGAACGCCGAAGATGCCTTCGCTGGTGAAGAAGGTCTGGTCGATCGCAATCTCGAGCGAGAGTCCGCGGTGATTGAGCCAGCCCGGCAGCCAGTGCCCGGCCAGGGCATAGGCGATGAAGACGATCGCCACGATCGAGAGCGATGCGCCGATCGTACGCCGCGCCGCCTCCAGCACGAGCAACGTGGCCGTGATGCCGATCGTCATGTCGGCCACGCTCAATGGATCCGCGGTCGGAAAGCGGTTCACCACGTAGTCGTAGCGGGCGAACATGTAGCCCACGCAGACGAGCGAAAGCGCGGCAAGCCCGAGGTCGGTCCACGGGATCCGGTCCGGCGTGTGCTCCGCGCGTGCGGGCCAGAGCAGGAACGAGAGCACGAGAGAGAAGCCGAGCGTGATGAAGAGCAGCGCGTACTGGTCGGGCGCGTAGGGCGTCAGGCGAGCGTACAGGTGGTACGCGGACATCGCGACCGCGATCGCGCCGACGACCCATCCGGCGTAGCCGGAGAGTTTTCTCACGAGCGTGTCCTCCCGGGTCGCAGCGTCGGCGTTACTTGATGAGGCCCGCTTCCTTGTAATAGCGCGCCGCACCGGGGTGGTACGGCATGTCGAAGTTCTCCGCCATCTGCGCGGCCGTCACGCCGGCCATCGACTTGGCGACGGCGCCGAACTCGGCCCTGCCCTCGACGATTGCCTTGGTGACTTTGTAGATTGCGTCCTCGGAAGCCTTCGACGATGCGATCAGGATGGTGGGCGACTGGAACGTCACGACCTCGCCCGGTATGCCTTGCTCGGCGTAGGTTCCGGCTTTCACGACGTAGCGGGCAAAGCCGGGATTGAGCTTGCGCAGCTTGGCGATCTCGTCCTCCGTCGCCGCGATCATGCGCAACTTCATCGCCGAGCCGACATCGAGCACGAACGAAGCCGGCACCCCGGTGAACCAGCCCGCCGCGATCGCCTGACGGTTGCGCATCGCCTCGCCGTTCGACGACACCGGCCCGTAGCTCTTGGTGCCGAGATCGTTCAAGCTCATGCCGTTGACCTGGAGCAGCAGCTCCCAACCGTCGGCGAGGCTCGTGTTGCCTCGCGCCGGCAACGCCACC
>WYBJ01000177.1 GCA_011525945.1 Burkholderiaceae bacterium
CGGCGAGGCCGGGCAGGCGAGGTTGTAGATCTCGTCCACCTCGAGGTAGAGCGGGAACGTGACGTCGTGGCGGATGAACTCGAAGCGCGGGTTGCCGAACAGGTGCTCGATGTTGCGCTTCGTTCCGGTGAAGAGGTTGTCGACGCAGACGACGTCGTGCCCCTGCGCGAGCAGGCGGTCGATCAGGTGCGAGCCGAGGAAGCCCGCGCCCCCGGTGACCAGCACACGCTTTGTCGCTTCGTAGTTGCGCACCCGCCCGACCTCGACCCCCGGATTGCCCACCGCTCACCGCCGCACCACCTGCCGCACCTGGCGCCGCCCGAATCGTACCAGCGCGCGGTAGCGGTGCGTGCAGTAGAGCGCGGAGACGGCGAGGCAGGCGAGCAAGGCCCGGGTATCGTCGGAGAGGACGATCGCCATGGCCAGGCAGGCGGCGCCGCACGGCCAAAGCCGGGGTGACGCTGGCGTTGGCGCGGCGCAGGTGCCGGGGGTGATGGCCGGTGTCGGGTCGGCGCCGCTCCGCGCGCGCCGGTACGGGATCGCGATTCGGCGGTAGACGAGCGAGTGCAGGTGCAGCGCGTCGGGCTCCATCAGCGGACGGAGGCGCACGACGCCGCGGCGGTACATCGCGAACAGCGTGTCGACGATCGGGTAGCCGGCCAGCACGATCACGTACCGGGCGGAGAGTTCGCCGTTGCGTGCGACGAGTTGCATCACGCCCGACGTCGGTTCCCGGGTGCGGGCGGCATCACGCCGCCACGGCTGCGGGAGGAAGGGCGATTGCGCGTCGGCGCGGCTCCAGTATGCCGATCGATGACAGGGTCCCTGTCGCTCGCCGGTGCTGGCGACCCGAGGGTAACGCCTGCGGACAGGCTTACCCCGGCGGTCGGCGGGCCTGCCGCCTTGCGCACGATGACATGAATATATATTTCATATATAATCCAGACCGGCGCCTTCCGCACCGCAAGAACCGCCCATGCGTCCTCGACACCTCGATCCGGCTACCGCGCCACGGCAAGAGCTGCTGCTCAAGTTCAAGGCGGACACCCGCAGCACGGTGAGCCGCGAGACGGTACGCGCGCTCGCCGTGGCCGAAGGCGTCAGCGAGACCCAGCTCATCCATCGTGCGCTGGCCGAATTTCGCGAGCGCAGCGCGCGGCGCAAGGCGCCGGTCGCCAAGCCCTTGCTCGCGACGGCGGCGAAGGCCGAAGCTCGATCACCGCGGCCGCAGCGCCAGCGCCCGCAGTCATTGCGCGAAGCCGCGCTGCAGGGCCGTGCACACGGCCACCTCGACGCGTCGCTGCGCGAGTTCCTCGACGAGTTCTATGTTGCGACGGACGCCGTGGCGCGCGCGCGCATGCTGAGCGAAGAGCCGCCGCTCGGCGATGACGCACGCGCCAACGCGTACCTGGCCGCGGTAGCCGAGCATCTGGCGCTGCGCAATCGGTTGCCCGTGCCCGAGTGGACCGCCGGCGCGCAGCGCTTCCTGCGTCGGCCGTTCTTTCCCGGCGGCCTCGAATCGCTCAAGGCGACGCTGCTCAAGGAAAGCCCGGTCGCCTTTCGCCGTCGGCTCATCTTCGTCGATGCGGACCCGCTCCATCGGCCACGGCGCAACACCGCCGGCGCAGCGATCGGAGCTGCGCCATGACGATGCCGGGTCGGCAGGACATCTTGCGCGGCTTGCGCGCCATCGACGACATGGCGCGGGCCGCCGGCGTCGTGGTGGATCTGTCGATTTACGGCGGCGCTGCGCTGGCGCTGGTGTTCGACTTGCGCCGCGCCACCAAAGACGTCGCTGCCGTGGTCAACGGCTCGCCCGATTTCCTGCGCCAGGCGGCGCGCGATGTCGCCGCCGTGGAAGGCTGGCCGGAAGACTGGCTGAACGACGGCGTGAAAGCCTTCACGTCCAGGCAGGAACAGATGGAGCTCATGGCGGATTTCGACAACACGGCCGAGGGCGGGCTGCGCATCTACACGCCGACGCCCGAGTATCTCTTTGCGATGAAGTGCATGGCGATGCGTCAGGAAGGGATCGAAGGATCGCACGACGTGAGCGACATCGAAGCGCTTGCCGATGTCGCGCACATCGAGAACACGAAAGACGCGCTCGCGCTCGTGGAGGCGTTCTATCCACCTGAACGCATTCCCGCCAAGGTCCGCTTCGGTGTCGAGGAGATCATGGAGCGAGTCGTGGCCAGGCGCGCCGCTGCTCGCAGCGACTCCGGCCCCAGGTCATCCGGTGCATAGCCCCGGGTGACACCGCCGCACGCGCGGTCTCCAACCCCGGCAACGCGCATCCTGCGATCGCCGTGCGGCGAAGGCGCCGCTGGTTCGGCGCGCAGGAGTTCGCCGGGGCGTGGCGGTGGCCGGCGTGACGGGAACGACGGTGAGCACCAACCCACGCCACAGGGGCGTACGCCATCGCGACACCCACACCCCCGCCTTCTTGATCTCCTCGTACACTCGTACATCGCATCGGGCGCGAGATCAGGTTCTCCGGGCCACGACACAGCACCGTGTTCGACGAACGCCTGCGCAACGACGGCCGGATCCGCCAGGGCCGCGAACACGCCTGCATCCCGCGACTGGACGAGGTCCACCCCGTGTGCTTCACCCTCGGTTCCGTCGCCGAACGAGACTTGCGAGCGAAGCCCGGGCAGCGACTTCACGGTCGCCGCTTGCCGAGGCACACGCGGCTGCAACGAGGGCGCTACGCCAGCGGGCGAATCCGCCGCCGGTCGCTCATCGTGTCCGGCGATCGTCCTGGGCGGGGAGCGCGCGCCGCACCTGCCTGCGCCCGAACCGCACCAGCGCGCGGTAGCGGACCGTGTAGAACATCGCGTAGACGGCGAGGCAGGCGAGCAGCGCCCAGGTATTGTCGTAGAAGACGATCGCCATCGCGAGGCAGGCGAGGCTGTGCACCCACAGGCCCGGGGCGACGCGCAGGTTGGCGCGGTGCAGGTGTCCGGTGCGCTGGCTGGCATCCTCGGCGCGCCAGGGCATGCGCCGCCGCTCGACGCCGTCCGGCGGGCCCGTGTCGCGCACGCGACGCTCGAGCCGCTGCAGTTCGCGCGGGATCGCGATCCGCCGGTAGACGAGCGAGTGCAGGTGCAGCGCGTCGGGCTCCATCAGCGGCCGGCGGCGCACGACGCCGCGGCGGTACATCGCGAACAGCGTGTCGACGATCGGATAGCCGGCCAGCACGATCACGTACCAGGCGGAGAGTTCGCCGTTGCGCGCGACG
>WYBJ01000178.1 GCA_011525945.1 Burkholderiaceae bacterium
ATGGGTGTTGTCGTTTCCGATCCCGCTCAACGTGCCTCGAAGCGATCCCGCTCGGGACGAGGTCGGGACCAAGAAGTCGCCGAGCGCGCGAAAGTTCCGCGAAATGTCCCACATCACCGTGCGATTGAGCGCTCGATGCAACGTCGTTACCGTACTACCGTACCGGCTGGCGGGAAAGGTGGTGTGAAATGCCAACTCGCCGCTCAACGTCGATCGGCTGATCGAGCGGCTCGACCAGCTCGCGCCGACGCAGCCCGGCGCCGGCGCGGGCGTGGAGACGGCGTGCGCGGATCTGGCGGCGCGCCTGCTGGGTGTGCCGATGCATGCCTAGCTCGGCGGCGCCAAGCTCGAAGCCGTCCAATTCAACGGTTGGATCGGCATGCTGCCGCCCGAGGAAGCTGCGGCGGAAGCGAAGCGTTGGTTCGCAGCCGGTTTTCGCTCCGCGAAGGTCAAAGTGGGTGGCGGCATTGAGGCCGATCGTGATCGCGTCGCAGCGGTGCGCGCTGCGGTCGGCAATGCGATGAAGCTTCGCATCGACGCCAATTGCCTTTACGGCGCCGACACGTCGCTCAAGCTCTGCGCCATGCTTCGGCCGTACGACCTGCAACTGTTCGAGCAGCCCGCGCCGAAGGAGGACATCGCGGGACTCGCACGCGTGCGGCGCGAGGGCGGAATCCCCGTGATGGCCGACGAGACCATCAGCGATCACCCGAGCCTCGTCGCGGTGATCAAAGCCGGGGCGGCCGATTACGTCAAGTTCGCCATCAAGCAGGCGGGCGGCATCCTGCGCGCGACGTGTAGGCTCGCCACCGTGGAGGCGAACGGAATTCCGTGCGTAATCGGGCACGGCTTCGGCCTCGATCCGAGCACGGTCGCCGAGATCATGCTGGCCGCATCGTCGCGCAACGTGCTCGCGGGACTGGAGTGTGTCGGCCCGCTCAAGGTGCGCGACATCGTCACCACGACTCGGCTGGATATTTCGAGCGGCAGCGTAGTGCAGGTAGCTCCGAATCTCGTGCCGGAACTGCTCGGGGTTGCGCGCGTAGCGCAGCATGGAATCGGCTGCAAGCAGGTTGACGACGTGAGCGTCGCCGAAGTGGCTGCGAATCCAGGTGCTCTTGCCCGTGCCGCGCGGACCGAAGAGAAAAAACGACGAACGAGGGCGGCGGAGTGTGCGTGTAAACATCGTCGCCAAATTGACCGTCAATTCGGTGACGATGCTAGCATAGTCTTATGCCAGCGCAAGAGGGGTGGGCGCGGTCGGTTTGAGCGCCAGGGCCGGCCGCACGCGAGTTGCATGCAGAACGAAGCCGCCTCGGGCGCTTTCGGCGCTGGCGCCCGTACTTCGACGCCCGCATAGGATTATTCGAGGATTCCGCGAGCGGTAATTTAGCAGCGCGCGGCTCCGGATGGTTTCATGCTGCGCGCCGATACCTCGTTGATCGAAGCGACAAGAGGGCTCGAATGAGATTCGAAGCGATAATGCGGCTGGCAGTCCTGACGGCGGGACTGGCATGTTCGCCGCTTGCGGCGAGCGCGGATGCAAAACCTGGCGTTGAGCGCGGCCGCTACCTGGTGAAGGTGAGCGGCTGCAACGACTGCCATACGCGCGACTACGCCCCGAAAGGCGGCCAGGTGCCGGAAAAGGCCTGGCTCACCGGCGATCCGCTGGGGTGGCGCGGTCCCTGGGGAACGACCTATCCGACCAACCTGCGCTTGTACTTCGCCGAGCTGTCCGAGGACGAGTGGGTTCGGCGCGCGAAGACGCTGACGGCGCGCCCGCCGATGCCTTGGTTCAACGTGCGCGAAATGACGAACGAGGATCTGCGCAGCCTCTATCGTTACGTGCGCTCGCTCGGCCCGGCGGGAAAGCCGGCGCCGGCCTATGCGCCGCCGAATCGTGAGCCGATCGGGCCCGTGGTCGTCTTTCCGTCCCCGCCGAAGTAGGATTAAACCGAAGATCAAGCAGCAAACCGGGGAGGGCCCAGGTTGGGCTTTCGGCTGCCTGTGCGGCTCACGGGCAGTGGGCATCGGCTGCGCGGATCGCTTATGATCCCGCGGCATGAATGCTTACGCCGCGTCCGCGCTCATTGGTGCCGAGCAGGCCGCGTTCATCTGCGGTGGGGTCGGCATGAGCATGGCCACCTGCCGGCCCGGGGCGCTGCCGAACATCGCACGCGCCACGGGCTGCAAGGTCTCGTCCGACCGGCGGGTGGTCACGCTCATTCTGGCAGCCACGCCCGGCGCGGCGGCGCTCGACGACGTTCGGCGCACAGCCACGATCGCGGTCGTCTTCACCCAACCGAGCACCCATCGCACGCTGCAGCTCAAGGGAACCGATGCGCGCATCGTTCCTTTGGAACCGGGCGACCACGACCTGGTGGAGCGCTACGTGCGCGCCTTCGCCGCCGACGTAGCGGCGTTCGGCTTTTCCGAGGCCTACATGCGCGCGCTGCTCGCTGCTTCACCGGACGACCTGGTCGCGGTTGAGTTCACTATCGCAGCGGCATTCGTGCAAACCCCGGGGCCGCGTGCCGGCGAAGCGTTGGCGGCGAACGCATGAAGATTCGCTTGGAATCCTTTCGCGATTGCCTCGACGGCGGCGTACCGGGCAACATCGCCACGGTGTCGCCGGATGGCATCCCCAACATCGCCTATTTGTCGCAGGTGCAGTACGTCGACTCCGAGCATGTCGCGCTCTCCTACCAGTTCTTCAACACCACGCGGCGCAATATCCTTGCCTCGCCGTATGCCAAGGCGGCCGTGATCGACCCGCGCACCGCGGCGCACTATCGCCTGTCGCTGCAATACCTGCGAACCGAGTCGCAAGGGCCGGTGTTCGAGAGCATGAAAGCAAAGCTCGCCGGCATCGCCTCGCACACGGGAATGAGCGGCGTGTTCCGCCTGCTCGGCTCCGACATCTACCGCGTGCTCGACATCGAGCGCGTACCGGGGCAGACCCTGCCGGCGCCGCCGGCGCGGCAGAACCTGCTCGCGGCGCTGCGGGCATGCGCCGAAGCGATGCACGGCCACGCGGATTTGGAGGCGCTGCTGACGGGTGTGCTCGGTTGCCTCGAACACCAGTTCGAGATTCGCCATGCGATGGTGCTCATGCTCGATGCCGCGGCCGGCCGGCTGTACACGGTGGCAAGCCGCGGCTACGCAGCCTCCGGTGCCGGCGCCGAGATCGCACTCGGCGACGGCGTGATCGGCGTCGCGGCACGCGAAGGCACGCCGATCCGCATCGGGCATTTCGCCGCCGAGTATTCGTACGGTCGGGCAATCCGGGAAAGCCTCGAGAGTAGCGGCGAAGCCGGTCGCATGGCGACCGAAATCCCGCTGCCGGGATTGGCGCAGGTACGCAGCCAGCTCGCGGTGCCGATTCGCGCCGGCGGGCGCACCCTGGGGGTGCTGTACATGGAAAGCCCGCACGACCAGCGCTTCGGTTACGACGACGAGGATGCGCTGGTGGCGCTGGCCGGACAGCTCGGCATGGCGATCCAGCTCATGCCGCAAGGTGATGGCGACGAGGCTCTAGTGCCGTCCGCGCCGCCGCAGCATGCGCGCGGTCCGAACGTGGTGGTACGCCATTACGCCCAGAACGACAGCATCTTTCTCGACGACGATTACCTCATCAAGGGCGTTGCCGGTTCGATCTTCTGCGCGCTGGTGCGCGATTACCTCGAGCGCGGTCGCGTGAGCTTCAGCAACAAGGAATTGCGGCTCGATCGGCGCATCCGGCTGCCGGATCTGAGCGACAACCTGGAGGCGCGCTTGATCCTGCTCGGGCGCCGGCTCGAGGAGCGCGGCGCGTGCGTGCGTATCGAAAAGACCGGGCGCGGGCGCATCGAGTTGCGCGTCGATCGGCCTCTCGAGCTCGTCGACATCGAATAGTCCCAGGCCGAACGATTCACCGGCGAACGGCGAATCCTAAGAATTTCCCAATGCGCGCTTAGGCGTTTGCTAATTCGACCTTGGTCGCCTTTCCCCGAGGCGGCTATGCAGTCACCATTCGCCGCGATTCACGGGCTGCCGGCAGGCGCCTGATTTCCGACTCGCAATGCTCGAAGGACGACATGGACCGCATACGCCGCTATTCCAAGCCGCTCGATTCGCTGCAATCGATGCTTCTCATCCGCGCCTACGAAGAGCGCCTCGCCGCCTTGCAGGCAGCAGCGGGGCTGCCGGGCACCTGCATCTCGGTTGGCCAGGAAGCATCCGCCGTGGGTGTGGTGGCCGCCTTGAACGGCGATGATCTGATTCTCACCAACCACCGCAGCGCCGGGCATCTGCTCGCGCGCGGCGCTGATCCTGGCCGAATGATGGCCGAGGTGATGGGCAAGCGCACCGGCTACTGCGGAGGCAAGAGCGGATCGCTGCACATCTCGGTGAAGGCGCTGGGTGTCGTCCTCACCTCCACGATCGTCGGCGGCGAGCTCTCGCTCGCAACCGGCGTCGCACTCTCCCAGCGCATGCTCGGCCGGTCCGGCATCGTCGTCTGCTTCTTCGGCGACGGTGCCGCATGCGAGGGAATCTTCCACGAGTCGATCAATCTCGCCTCGGTGTGGAAGCTGCCGATTTTGTACGTGTGCGAGAACAACCAGTGGCAGGCGTTTGTACACCGGCGCGAGACGATGCGCACCGACCGGATCGCGTCCTGGGCGGCGGGCTATGGCGTGGAAGCCGTCACGGTGGATGGCAATGACGTGCAGGCGGTGCAGACGGCTACCGCGGAGGCAACGGCGCACGTTCGCGGCACTTCGCGGCCCTTCCTGCTCGAGTGCTCGACCTACCGCCTGCGCGGTCACTTCGAGCCCGACGACCAGAGCTATGTCGATCCCGCCGAGCTTGCGGCCTGGCGCACCAAGGACCCAGTCGAGCATATGAAGGCGCGCATGCTGCAATCGGGCGAATTGGATGCCCAGGTGCTGGCGGGCATCGAGACCGAGATCGAGCGCCAAATCGATACCGCGGTTGCGTTCGCCAAGGACTCGCCGTATCCCGAGTTCGATCAGATGACCACCGACGTCTACGCTTAGGGGAACCGACGTGCCACGAATCACCGCACAACAAGCCATGGCTGAAGCGTTGGCCCAGGAAATGCGCCGCGATGCGCGCGTGCTGATGTTCGGCGAAGGCGTTGCGACCAAGCGCCCGGAGCTACTGGCCGAGTTCGGAGCCGATCGGGTGCGCAACACGCCGCTGGCCGAAGCGATCATCGCCGGCACGGCCGCCGGTGCCGCCGCAACCGGGCTGCGCCCGGTGGTGGATCTGCTGTTCGCACCGTTCATGACCTATGCCATGGACGCGCTGGTCAATAGCGCGGGGAAGCTTCGCTTCGTCTCCGGCGGCCAGTTCTCGTTTCCGCTGGTGACGATCGCGATGAGCGGCGGCGGCTGGGCGGTCGGCGCACAGCACAATCACAACGTCGAAGCCTGGTTCGCGCACAGCCCCGGGCTCAAGGTCGCGATGCCGTCGACAGCGGCCGACTTCAAGGGTCTGCTCGCGGCCGCGATCCGCGACGACAACCCGGTGCTGTTCTTCGCCGACATCGGCGTGCTCATGCAGGAGGGCGAGGTGCCGCCAGGCGAGCATGTCGTGCCGCTGGGTCGGGCCGCGATCCGGCGCAGCGGAACCGACGTGACGCTCGTCGCCTATGCCAAGAGCGTGCAGGCTTGCTCGCAGGCAGCCGACACGCTGGAGGCGCAGGGGATATCGGCTGAAGTGATCGATCTGAGAACCATCAAGCCGCTGGACGAGATGGCGATTCTTGCGTCCGCGCGCAAGACTGGGCGCGTCGTCATCGTGCACGAGGCGAGCCGCATGTGCGGCGTGGGCGCCGAGATCGCGGCGCTGGTGGCGGAGAGGGCATTCGACGCGTTGCGGGCACCGCTGGTGCGCTTGACCGGGCCGGACGCACCGGCCGCGGCGAGCTATCCGCTGGAGCAGGCGTTTGCGCCCCAGCCTGCCGCGATCGAGGCCGCGGTGTGCACGCTGCTGCGGAAGCGACCGGCGCTTGCGGGGCAGGTGCTGGCTACGCTCGACGCCTGATCCGGCGGCCGTCAGGGCACAGCCGCCCCGATCGTCGCCTGCGTCCGAACAACAACCCCTGGCGCTCGTCGCCGATCACGCGCTCGAAATCCAGACCAAGCGCCTCGAGGATCGGCTCGGCGACCGGCCTGACCTGTTTTGCGACGTAGTGCTCGCGGTCGAGCGGGTGCTCGCGGTTGTCGAGCGGCTCGGCGCCGGCGCGGTGACGTGGTCGATATCCCCTGCGACGGCCGAGAGGCATGAACAGGCGGCATGCAGCGCTCCCGACTTACCCACCGTCAGTGAGTCCGTGCCAGGTTACGAGGCTGCGCTCTGGTTTGGCATACTGGGGCCAAAGGCGCTGCCGCTCGACCTCGTCGCACGCTGGAACAAGGAAATCGAGCGGATTGTGCAGCTCCCCGAAATCAGGGAGCGCATGGCCGCTGCCGGTACGGAGCCAGTGGGTGGCTCGCCAGATCACTTTCGCAACGTCATAGCGCGCGACATTACCAAGTGGCAGACGGTGGTGAAAGCCGCCAACATCAAGGTTGGGAATTAAGCAGCTGTGCCCGGATCTATCCCGGCGTGTTTCAGCCCTTCGGCGGCCGTAGCCGACGATCGGACGGGCCCGCGCGCATCACGTCGGTGACCACGGCGACGACGCTCGAGGTCATCTTGCTGAAATCGACATACGCGTTGCGGATCGCCGAGCGGATGGGAACATTCGTGTATGTCAACCATCTTCATTGTGCAAGGCGGACACCCGCATCGGACAGCGCACGTTGAAGCGGGCCGTCGCGGCACGCAAGCGGAAGGCGAAGCGCAATTGCCAGGTCGAGGTAGGACGCGTCGTAGGTCGACAACCGATGCTTTCCGGCGAGGGTCAGGAGTTGAGCAATCGTCAAACGCTTTTGATGAACCGTAAGTACGAGATCACCGAGCAGGTCTGCCGCGGTCAAGGCGGCCCTCTCGGAGATATTGCCGCGGCGACAGAGAAGGTTCAGGGCATTCGCGATCTCTAGCGGCCAGACCGCAGGGACGTGCAACGGCTGGCGCTTCGCTATCCTGCGGATACGATTCGTGTAAAGACTGCCCTGTGTTCGAACGAACCACGCTACGGCAACCGACGCATCCAGCACCAGCGCCACTACTCGCGCCCGTCTTCGATCAGCTTGCGGATGTCGACACGCCCCCGAACATTGAGCGTCTTGCTGAATGCCGTGATACGGTCGATCACGGCAGCGTTCGGGCGCATTCGGTGCGCCTTCGCTGGAGGAGCAAGCCGTGCCACTACCTTTCCGTTGCGCGTGATAGTGGTTTCGATGCCGCGCTCCGCCTTGTCCACAAGCTCGGACAACCTGGCTTTGGCCTCGAATATGCCGACGCGATCCATGACTGGACTCACTCTGATTACCCAGAGTGAATCGTAGCACCCACAGATCTGGAACGAAGCCTACCTGTAAACCGAAGGATTGGTCGCAAGCGCCGGGGTGGTCAGCAATAGCGTGTGGCCGTCAGGGGCAGCGCGCACGACGGCCTGCGTGCCAATCATGCCGCTCGCACACGACTACGGGTTAAACCAGCCGCTCCGCGAGCGGCTGCGAAACGAGACGAGCGACGATGTCCGCCGCGCTACCTGGTGCACCGGACACGATGATGCGCACCAACTGGACCGGATATGGCGGCTTCGCTTCCGTACCGGCGTGATGTACCGGGACGCAGGCTACCTGTCACCGACCGGGCGGCGGTTCCTCGAGATCCTGAAGACGATGGCGCGGGCATCGATCCTCCGGTAGTGATCCCCAGGGACTCCACATCGGGGGGGGGGCGATCACTGCCAGGCCCCGGATTCCCTGGATTCTCGCTGCGCGAGAATGACGCGCGCTCGTGGTAGCGACAATGACGAGGACTTGTGGCGATAATGACGAAGGATCTACCTCGCCCTCGCATCGACGCAGATGCTATCCCCACGTACCCGAGGAATTTCTATGACCAGACGCCTTATCAGCTCCGGATCGACCTTCGAGCAGGAGGTCGGCTACTCGCGTGCCGTGGTCGTCGGTGATTGGATCTTTGTTTCCGGCACCACCGGCTTTGATTACGCCAAGATGAGCATCGGGGAAGGACTGCTGGAGCAAACCGAACAGTGTCTGAAGAACATCGCCGCCGCGCTAGAGCAGGCGGGTTCGAGCCTTGCCGACGTGGTGCGCGTCACCTACATCCTTCCGAACGGGGCCGAGTTTCCTCAGTGCTGGCCCCTGCTGCGCAAGTACTTCGGCGACGTCCGACCCGCCGCGACGATGATCTGTGCGGGTCTTGCCGACCCTCGGATGCGAATCGAAATCGAGGCCACGGCCCTGAAGCAAAGGCCGTAAGTCGAGCCGACGCACGTCGCAGGGCCCGGCTGCTGGTCTCCGGCATTGGCCTGCCCCCTTCGCGATAGTCGTTCGCTTTGGGTTCGGCCCGTGCCTTCGCACTCGCCCGACTCGTTCGTTCTCATCTCGCTTCGGTCCGCCTGGGCCATCGTCGTTGATTGCGCCTGGCGTTGCGCTGCCGTCATCCGCGATTCGCCGTTCCCTTCGACGGCAAACGTCCGCAATGTTCGCGTCGTTGGGCTCCGGCTCGAAACGTGGCATAGTGGAGATC